>CAZMLI010000239.1:1289-7490 GCA_964566865.1 uncultured Planctomycetota bacterium | reverse complement strand
TGACGGTCGGTCTTGTTCTGCGCCTGCGCCACGACGGCGGCAAGGCAGAGCAAGAACGCCGCGGTGCGAATCATTCGGGCTCGCGGAACTGCTTGGCGCGGGAGATCTTCTGGACGACGTAGACCGGTCGGCCGCGGACCTCCTCGTAGACGCGCGAGAGGTACTCGCAGATGAAGGCCTGGCCCAGCAGGATCATCGCGCTGAAGAAGGCGATCGAGGTCAGGATCGAGGCCCACATCTTGACCGCGAAGCCGTGATACTTGGCGTAGAAGGCATAGCTGATCAGCCCGCTGGCGAGCAGCGCGCTGAACAGGCTGAGCAGATAAAAGACGGTCACCGGCGCGCGCGAGTTGGAGAAGAAGGCCAGGCCGGCCAGTCGGACCAGTCCGCCGAAGCCCACGCGCGAGCGATCGTCGTAGCGCTTGCCACGCGGGATCTCGATGCCGACCTGCTCGAAGCCGACGAAGGCGCGCAGCCCTGGGAAGTAGCGCAGCCGTTCGGTCAACTGGCGCACCTCCGCCAGCGCGGATGGACCGAGCAGACCGAAGCTGCCCGCGTCGCGCGGGATGCCGTAGCTCGCGGTGCGGGAGAACAAGATGTGGAAGACACGAAAAAGCGGTCGCATCAGAAACGACTCGCTGCGCCTGCCGCGCACGACGTAGACCACCTCGGCTGCCTGTTCACGATGCGCTTGCATCAACTGCGGGATCGCCGCCGGATCGTCCTGCATGTCGGCGTCCATCAGGATCAGACACTCGCCGGCCGCCAGGTCGACCGCCGCCGCCAGCGCGGCCGGGTGGCCAAAGTTGCGCGACAGACGCACCACGCTGACCTGCGGGTCGGATTCGGCGAGCCGTTCGAGGATCTGCCCCGAGCCATCCCGGCTGCCGTCGTCGACATAAAGGATCTCATACGACACCCCCACCTGCCGGCAGGCGTCGGTAAGCTGCGTATGCAACTGCTCGAGCACGGCCGATTCATTATAGACCGGCAGTGCGACGGTGAAGGAGACGGGTGGGTCGCTCACGGTTTCATCCGCAAGAATAACACAGCCTCCCGTCTAAAGTGAACGCGCGAGGCATCGATTCAGCCATTCTGCCCAACGCCCTGCCGATTTCGCTTGCCCTGCTTCCGGGGCAGCCATAAATTAGGCTAAATTCGGAGCCTTCTGGCTCCGCTTTGCAGATATGTCAGTCATTGTCACCGGATTCAAGGTTAAACGTCGGATCGCCGACGGCGGCTTCAGCAGCGTGTGGGAGGCCACCCGCGTTCACGACAAACAGCTCGTCGCGCTCAAGGTCATCACCGAGCAGGGCATGCGCGAGTCGTGGATCAGAAAGTCTTTCGTGCACGAGGGCAAGATCCTGCTCGGCCTCAAACACGATTACGTGGTTCAGATCCATGACTACACCACCGAAGCGGTGCGACCCACGATCGTGATGGAGTACTTCCCCAGTGAGAACCTCAAGCGCTGCATTCTCAAGGTCACCGAGCGGTTCAGGGATCGCGCGCCGCAGCTGATGGTCAAGCTCTGCCAGGGGCTGGATTACCTGCATCAAGAGGGCATCATTCACCGCGACATCAAGCCGGAGAACGTCTTGCTCGACGAGGCCGGGGTGGTCAAGCTGATCGACTTCTCGCTGGCGATCGATACCCGGCGCTGGTCCAGCATGTTCCGCAGCAGGCGAATCCAGGGCACGCCGCTGTACATGGCGCCCGAGCAGATTCGCAACAAGAACCTCGACAAACGCTGCGACATCTACGCGCTCGGCTGCGTATTCTTCGAGATGCTGACCCGCAAGCCGCCGTTCGTCGCATCCTCGCAGGAGAAGATTCTGATCGCGCACTGCAAGGAGAAGCCGGTCTCCCCGCTGCGCTGGCAGAAGAATATTCCGAACAAGGTCTGTAAGATCGTACTGGCGATGCTCAAGAAAAAAGCGGACAAACGCCCCACCCTGGACGAAGTGATCGCACAGCTGGATGGGGTCGAAATGGTGCTGGAGCACGAGAAGGCAAAATGACGACCAACGGGCAGGCGTTCGAAAAGAGCATGACGGAGCTGGAAGAAAAGATCCTTCAGCTCGAGACGATCAACAACGAGGAGAACCTGGCCTTCCGCGGCGAGATTCGCCAGCTGCGCGACCGGCTGACCAAGCTCAAGGCCGACCGCTACCATTCGCTCTCCCCCTGGGAGCGCGTCGCGCTGGCCCGCCATCCGGATCGCCCCGGCACCAGCGACTACATCCCGCTGCTGCTCGACGAGTTCCTCGAACTGCACGGCGACAAGTGCTACGGCGAGGACCGCTCGATCCGCTGCGGGTTCGGCCGGCTGAACGAGCGCAAGGTGCTGTTCATCGGACACCAGAAGGGCAAGACCACCCGGCAGAAGATCGCCTGCAACTTCGGCAGCCCGCACCCCGAGGGCTACCGCAAGGCACTGGACAAGATGTTGCTGGCCGAGAAGAGCGGATTGCCGATCATCACCCTGATCAATACGCCCGGCGCCTATCCCGGCATCGAGGCCGAAGAGCGCGGCCAGTCCTATGCGATCGCGATCAACCTGATGCGCATGGCGCAGCTCAAGGTGCCGGTGATCTGCACGGTGATCGGCGAAGGCGGATCGGGCGGCGCGCTCGGCATCGGCATCGGCGACGTCTCGCTGATGCTGCAGAACTCCTACTACTCGGTCATCTCCCCCGAAGGCTGCGCCTCGATTCTCTACAAGGACGCCTCCAAGGCGGAGGACGCGGCCAACGCCCTGCGGCTGACGGCGAAGGACAATCTCGAGCTGGGCATCGCCGACGAGATCATTCCCGAGCCGCAAGGCGGCGCCCACACCAATGTCAAGGAGATGGGGCGCACGCTCAAGCAGACGCTTCACCGCCACCTCAACCAGCTGACCTCACTCTCGATCGAAGCACTGCTCGAACGACGCTACGATCGCCTGCGCCGCATCGGCGAATTCGCCACCATCGGCGCCTGATCCCTCCACGGTGAACGGCGCGGCACCGATCTGGCAGCAGTGGCACTGGCTCCTGCTGGTATTGCCCGTCGGGCTGGCCGGCCTGTTCGCGATCCGGCCCTGGCGCGAGCCGCGCCTGCTGCGCTGGACCGCCTGGAGTGCACTGGTCGCGGGAGTCGCGCTCTTTTTTCTGTCCAGAGTCGAACGCGTGCGCTGGGTTCCCGACGACTCGCACCGCGAGCGCTGGGTCGTCCTGCAAGACGTCAGCCCCAGCATGACCCCCGAAGACCGCACCCGTCAGCAGACCTTCGTGCGAACGCTGCGCGCATCGCTGCCCCGCCGTGCTGAGCTCGAGGTCATCCCTTTCGGGGGCCATCCTCGCCCGGGCCAGTCGACGCGCCTGCGGCCTGCCCTGCTGGCCAGCCAAGGCGCCGAGCGGGTCTTCTTGCTTTCCGACGGACTGTTCGAGGAACCGCTGGCCGAGCTGCGCGCGCTGGCCCGATCGTTGGGCGTCGCCATCGATTTGCCGGCCCATCTACCCGGACCGCGTCGACAGCTCGTCGCGCTGAAGCTGACCCTGCTCGAAAAACCCAGCGCCTTCCGGCCCGCGCGCATCGCCCTGACTTATCGTGCAACATACGACGGCCAGGCACAGCTCACGCTGGAGGCGCAACGCGCGGGCACGGGCAAGGTTCGCCCCCTCGGCCGGCGCGCGTTGTTGATTCGCCCCGGCACGCATCGGACCGTCGGCCGCATTCCGCCACTGCCCCCCGGCCTGTACAGGATCCGACTGCGCATCAAGCCGGCATCCGGCAAGCCGCAGCCGTACCAGCAAAAGGCGCTGCTGGTCGAGGTCGGCAAGGCGCCGCGGATCCTGCTGGTCTCGGACACACCCGACGGGGGCACCGTCGGCCGCGCGCTTGCCGCCAGTCGGCACCAGGTCGATCGGATCGCGCCCGGCGACATGCCGCTCGAGATCGATGGCCTGCTGCCCTACCGCGAGGTGGTGTTCTCGGAGCTGAGGCTCTCGCACATCCCGCCCCGCGCGAGTGCAGTGCTCACCCGCTGGGTCCGCGAGCTAGGCGGCGGCCTGCTGCTCGCCGATGGCAAGCAAGCGCTCCAGCGGCCCGACTGGACCGCCAGTCCGCTGGCCGAGCTCTTTCCACTGGCGCCCGGGAACAAGCCGGAGAAACCCAGATCGCCGAAGCAGGCGAAGCCCAAGAAGAACAAGCGCGACGACAAGCCGCCACGCAAGCCACGCCGCAAGCCGGGCAAGTTCGCCCGCCCGGTGCTGGCGCTGGTGCTGGTGATCGACCGCTCCGGCAGCATGGAGGGCAAGAAGCTGCGCCTGGCCAAGGAGGCCGCGATCGCCTGCGTCGACACGCTGCACCCGACCGATGTGATCGGCGTGGTGGCCTTCGACAGCTCGCCGCACTGGCTGGTCCGGCCGACGCAGGCGCGCTACCGCCCGCAGATCACGCGGATGATCTCCCGGCTCGAGGCAGACGGTGATACGCACATCTACCGGGCGCTAAAGACGGTGGCCCGGATGCTCAAGGGCGTGAAATGCCCGGTCAAACATGTGGTCCTGCTCTCGGATGGGCATACCGAGCCCGCGCTGTTTCGCAAGCTGGTCGAGGGCATGACGCGGCAGAACATCACCCTCAGCGCGATCGGCATCGGCAAGGACTTCGACCAGCAGCTGCTGCAACAGCTCGCGCGCTGGGGCAAGGGCCGCTTCAACTTCGCCACCGATCCGCAAGAGATCCCGCAGTACGTGATTCGAGAGACGAGGATGGCGCTCAAGCGCGCAGCCCCGCACCGCGAGCAGCAGAAGAAGCAGCAGAAGAAGCAGCAGCAGAAGCAGCAGCAGGCAAAAGAGCAGACGCCCGCCAAGAAGTCGATCGCGCAGCCGCCCAGAATGCCGACCGAACCCCGCCGGGTCAACAAGGTCCGCGCCGTCTTTCGCGCACCTTTCCTGGTCGGCCTCGGCGGCAGGTTCCCCGACCTGGGCGCCATCGCCCCCGCCCGCGTACGTCCGGGGGCCACGCTCTTCCTCGAGACCAGCGAGCGCCAGCCGGTCCTCGCAGCCTGGCGTTCCGGTCTGGGCCGTGTGGGTCTGTTCAATGGATCCTTGCAGGGCGAGCAGGCGGGCGACTGGCCTGCCTGGTCGCAATTGCCACGCTATCAGGCGCAGCTGGTCAGCTTTCTGCTGGCAGAGCAGCGCAGCGGCCAGCAACTGCTGATCGAAGGAAAACTGCAGTGGCCCACTCCAGAGCTGCTGCGCCTCGACCTCTGGATCACGGGTCACAACGGCACGCCGCGCAGCGCCAAGGTGACCCTGCGCGACGCCATCAGCGGCGACGTGCTGAGCCTGACGCCGCAGATACTGGCGCCCGGGCGCCTGCGATTCGAGACCCGGACACGGGCCGCCTTCCCCGCCTGGAGCGTGCAGCCCGGCGCCAGCCTGCGCCACTACCTGGCCGAGCGGCCATTGCCCGTCGAGCGCCGAAGACTGGCGGCGGATCCCGTCCTGCTGAACCGACTGTCCCGAGACAGCGGTGGCCAGCTCGGCGTGCGCGCCGATGGCGCTCAGCCGGCCGCGCCGCTGCGGCGCAAGCCGGCGCCGATCGATTCCACCCCCCTGCTCGCCGCCGGGCTGGTCTTCTGGTGCCTGGGCGTCGGCCTCTGGCGGTTCTCGGGCCAGCGGGCCGCCCACGTCGCATGATCGCCCCCCGGATCTGGATCACAGCCGATGTGCATCACGGCATCGACCACGACGAGGTCGGCTTGACCCAGTTGCTGGTCGATCAGCTACGGGCGCTGGCCGGTCCCGACGACCTGGTGCTGCTCGCCGGCGACCTGGGCGGGATCGATGGCGACGGGCTCGAGGCTTGCCTGGCCGCGTTCGCCGATATCGGCGGCGCCCGTGCGTTCGTGCCCGGCAACCATGATCTCTGGGTTCGCCGCGACGCCGACCTCGACAGCCTGCAACGCTACCGCGAAACACTGCCCCGGATCGGCCAGCGCTACGGCTACCAGATGCTGGACGAACAACCGCTCCGCCTGCCGATCGAGCAAGGCGTGCTCGCGATCGCCGGCTGTTACGGCGGCTATGACTTCTCGCTGGCCAACCTGGCACATATCTCACACGGCGCGGACGAGATCCAGCAGGGCTGGCGAGACGGGCGTTATGCCGGGATGCGCTGGAATGATTACAAGTACTGCCTGCGCACCGA
>CAZMLI010000239.1:0-1189 GCA_964566865.1 uncultured Planctomycetota bacterium | reverse complement strand
GACGCGATTCGCAAGGCCTCCAAGGTGCGCCTCTCGATCTGCGGCCACACCCATCACCAGCGTCAGCACACCGACGAGAGCGGCCGACTGTGGGTCAACTGCGGATCGACCTACCAGCGCAAGTGCTGGTACAGCTGGTCGCTCAGCGAAGGCCTGACGCACCACGGCTGGTTGCCCGAGAAGCAGCCTGAATCCGTCAGCGCATGACACAGCAGACCATCCTGATCGTGGACGACTCGCAATACATTCAGCGCGTGCTTCGTCTGACCCTCGAGCGGGAGGGTTACCAGGTGATGGTGGCCTCGAGCGGCGAGCAGGCCCTGCCGATGGCGCGGCAAGATCCTCCCGACCTGATTCTGCTCGACGTCCTGATGCCTGGCGGTATGGACGGATTCGACACCTGTGAGCAGTTCGTGCTGGAGGAGTCGATCGCCGAGGTACCGATCTTCTTTCTGACGGTGGAGGACAAGCCGAGCCAGCGCGCCCGAGCGCTCAAGCTCGGCGCCGTGGATTACCTGACCAAGCCCTATCAAACGCAGGACTTGCTGGACCGGATCAAGCGCCATCTGAACACCGCCAGAAAGCATAGCAGCGGCCTCCGACAGCTCGCAGGTCTGCAGGAAGAAACGGCCTGCGTACAGAATATTCAGGAAAAGCTGCTCCCCCAGCAGATGCCATCGATCCCGGGACTGGAGGTCTTCGGCAAGACACAGCCGATCCCGGAAGTCGGAGGCGACTACTTCGACCTGCTGCAGCAACAGGATGACCTGCTCGCCTGCATCGGCGACGTCTCCGGCCAGGGCGTACCCACCACGCTGGTGATGACGATGACGCGAACCTACATGCACCAGGAGAACATCTTTCCGCTCGGCTGCGATCGGATCATCGACGGGATCAACCGGACGCTGGTGGAGGGAACCGAACCCGAGATGTACATGACCCTGGTCCTGCTCAAGTGGCAGGCGCAAGCCGAGCGCCTGACATTCTGCGGCGGCGGCCACCTGCCGATGCTGGTCTGGCGCAAGGAATCAGGCCAGCTCGAACAGATCGAGACCGGCGGCCACAAGCTCGGGATCGACGCAGCCTTACCGGAGTTGACCGAGCAGTCCCTGGCGCTCGCGCCCGGCGACCTGCTCCTGCTGCACACCGACGGGCTGACGAACGCGCGCAACAAGCAGGCGCAAGCCTA
>CAZMLI010000238.1:0-7491 GCA_964566865.1 uncultured Planctomycetota bacterium | reverse complement strand
TGATCGAACAGCTCACCGGGCAACCGTCGCTGAAGACGATCACCGTCATGTCGCCTCGCCTGATCCATCTACGCAAGGCTCGCCAGAGCCAGGCCTCGCGCGAGGAGGCGCTCGAGTTGCCCGCCTTGGACGACGCTGCGCTGGCGAAGTTCGGCAAGATCGAGGGCGTGGTGCAGGTCTTTCCCAACATCTACTTCAGGGCGAAGGGCCAGCTGGCGGATGTCGAAGAGCAGGTGCTGGTGACCAACATCAGCCCCGGCGTGACCGCGGAGCGGATCCGCCCGAAGCTGCGGGAAGGCGCGTTCTTCAGCAGCGACAACGCGCGCGAGGTGATCGTCACCGCCTACCTGGCCGAGTCCCTGGTCAGCAAGGGCTCGATCATCTCGCAGGAAATCGAGCTGACCTACTACTACGCCGAGAAGCCCAAGGACGGCAAGCCGGGCAGTTACTCACTCCGGGAGCGGACCGAGAAGTTCAAGGTCGTGGCCGTCGTCCGGGAGGATGAGCACATCGAGACCGGGGTGTCGGCCCTGACCATGGGGTTGCCGAGCAACGCCGTCGTCCTGCCGGAGAAGCAGGCGCTGCGGCTCTACGGTCAGCGGTTCAGCCCCGAAATGCTCGACCCGTCGGTCAAGAACGCTGGACAGGAGCACATGGTGGTCTCGGTCGTGCTCGACGACGCGCGGCCCGAGGTGGTGCAGCGCGTGCGCGACGAGATCAAGAAACTGAACTTCCCGACGCGTCATCTTTACGACCAGATCGACATGTTGAAGGTCGTCTTCACCGTGATGCAGGCGATTCTCGGCGCGCTGGGCTCGATCGCTTTGCTGGTGGCGGGCCTGCAGATCGTCAATACGATGAGCATGTCGATCCTCGAGCGCACGCGTGAGATCGGTGTGATGAAGGCGGTTGGTGCGCGCAATCGGGACATCCGGCGGCTGTTCGTCTTCGAGAGCTGTTTGATCGGGGTGATCGGATCGCTGCTCGGCATCGCCGGCGCCTGGGTCTGCGGTCGGATCATGGAGTTCGGCCTGTTCCAGCTGATGCTGAAGAAGATGATGGGCCCCGATGCGGAGCAGATGACCCTGTTCTTCATTCCCAACTGGTTGATGCTCGGCGGCATCACCTTCGGCGTCGGCGTCAGCTTGATCGCCGCGATCATTCCGGCCCACCGAGCCGCGCGCGTCGACCCGGTCCACGCCCTGCGCAGGGACTGAGATGGCCTTTCGCACGCTGCACTGGGCCGGCGAGATTCCCGGGCAGCTCGAGCTGCTCGATCAGACGCTGCTACCCGAGCAGGAGCAGACCCTGGTCTGCTTGACTGCCGAGGATGTCTGGCACGCGATCAAGCGCCTCTCGGTGCGCGGCGCGCCCGCCATCGGCATCGCCGCCGCCTATGGCGTGGTGGTCGGCGTGCAGCACTGTGACGACGACAAGCTGGATGCCGAGATCGTTCGTATCGCCGACTATCTGGCGACCAGCCGTCCGACCGCGGTCAACCTGTTCTGGGCGCTGGATCGGATGAAGCGTCGCGCCACGGAGCTGACCGGCGACAAGAAGATCGGCCTGCTGGCCGAGGCGCGCGCGATCCATGACGAGGATCGAAAGATGTGTCACGCGATCGGGACCCACGGCGCGGAGCTGGTGCCGGACGGCTCGACCGTGTTGACCCACTGCAACGCTGGCGGCCTGGCGACCTCCGAGCTGGGCACCGCGCTGGCGGTGATCTTCAAGGCGCACGAGGCCGGCAAGAAAGTGGCCGTCTACGCCGACGAGACACGCCCGTTGTTGCAGGGCGCGCGGCTGACCACCTGGGAGCTGATGCAGGCCGGAATCGAGACCACGCTGATCTGCGACAACATGGCCGGGCAGGTGATGAAGGAAGGCCGGATCGACCTGGTGGTCACCGGGGCGGACCGCATCGCGGCCAACGGCGACGCCGCAAACAAGATCGGCACCTACAGCGTGGCGCTGCTGGCCAAGGCCCATGACATCCCGTTTTACGTGGCCGCTCCCTCCTCAACCTTCGACCACTCCTTGAGTTCCGGCGATCTGATCCCGATCGAAGAGCGCGCCAGCGAGGAGATCACCGAGGGCTTCGGCCGACGCACCGCCCCCGTGGGCGTCAAGACCTACAGCCCCGCCTTCGATGTCACACCGGCCGAGCTGATCGCCGCGATCATCACCGAAAAGGGCGTGCTGCGCGCGCCTTACGGAGAATCGATCAACGCTCTCCTGAGCTAGGATGTGGTAGTCTTGGGGAGTCATGCTCACCGAGACTGTCATAGAAAACTACCGGGGCTTCAGCCAACTGGAGATGGGGTCGCTCAAACGAGTGAATCTCTTGGTCGGACGCAATAACTGCGGGAAGACCAGCGCACTCGAAGCAATCGCTCTGCTCGCTTCGTGTGGAGATCCAAAGACCGTCTGGTCAATTCTTCACCGACGCGGAGAAACCAACGAAGACCCTGAACATGGAGACGAGGTTCAGGTCGTTCATTTGTTCCGTGACAGAAACTCCCGCCGCTCGATCGCCCTTTCGGGCCTAGACCACCTAAGCTGCGAGATGGCCTTGGAGTTCACGATTGCGGAGCCCTCCGAAGATGAAATCGACGACCTAGGTCTAGTCCAGCGGCGACAACATCGAATTGGAACGAACTACTTCAACACGGAGTTCCACCACCAGGCGGTAGGGAGTCGCACTCATTCCTCACGGTTGAGCCCTGACGGTGGACTGACGATGGGTAGGTTCGCTAGGGGAAGAATTGATCGAGAAAATAAGTCGCCGTTGATCCGATTCATCTCCTCATCCGCGCTCTCCATTGAAGAGGTCATCACTCTCTACAACGAGATAGTCTTGACTGACGAAGAAAACCTCGTCATCGAAGCCCTTCAGACCATCGAACCTACCATCGAGCGCATTGCCCCCATCGCTTCTAGCCGAGGCGGTATGGTCGTGAAGTGTAGCGATCAGCCGGAGAGACTTCCGATTGGTTCAATGGGTGACGGACTCTGGAGAATGCTCGGTCTGAGCTTGGCACTGGCTGGGACCGCAGGCGGAACACTATTCATCGATGAGATTGATACGGGCCTGCACTACACAGTGCTCGAGCGTATGTGGCTGCTCATCACAAAGGCGGCCGCCCGGCTGGACGTGCAGGTATTTGCAACCTCGCACAACCGGGACTGTTATGAAGCGCTCGCCAATGTCGTGCTCCACAACTGCGATGTCACGGGAGATGTCTCGATCCATCGCATCGAGAAGGGCCGGTCGAAATCTGTGCCTTTCACCGGCGAGGAGATGGTGATTGCAGCTGAGCGTGGCATCGAGGTTCGTTAGTGCGAAACTCGGTTCAGCGCGTCCTCTTGGTTGAGGGCCAGGATGACCTCTGGGTTATTCCGTACCTGATGGAGCACAATGGCGTTCCGTGGGAGAAAAGAGGGGAGTGTGTGCCTGAGATCGAGCCACTCGATGGGATCGATGCCCTCCTCAAAACCGGAGTGATCTCCACCTACCTCAAGGCCAGTGACCTCGAAGTCCTCGGCGTGATGGTTGACGCGAATGACAGCCTGACTGGTCGTTGGCAAGCGATTCGTCGGGAGTGCGTGCAGGCGTTTCCAAACATTGACGATGAACTGCCTTTAACCGGCGGAATCTGGAATAACGACGACGGCCTTCGTTTGGGCGTCTGGATCATGCCAGACAATCAGTCCCCGGGGATGCTGGAGTCATTCCTGAAGTACCTGGTGCCCAATACGCAGGCCCCCCTCTGGCAATATGCGATTCAGACCACCCAGGATGCTCGAAACCACGAGGCCAGGTATCGCGATGTCCACGTGGACAAGGCCAATATCCACAGCTGGCTGGCGTGGCAAGACCCACCCGGAGTTCCGCTTCACCACGCCGTATTGAAGAAGATCCTGGATCCCCATTCGCCACATGCGAGACCATTCGTGGATTGGTTCAAGTTACTCTACGGCCTGTAGCACAAAGCCCGCTGGCCGATACTAGATGGCTCCAGAGGAGTGCGTGCACCGACCGTTGATATCTAACAGCTGGTGCGCGCAGCCGTATATCTTCTCCACTCGGTGAATATTGGGGAGACCTCGATGCGCGCATCCCAGCTCTTGACGGCTGTCCTTCTTTTCTGCCTGCTGCTGCCCAGCGCGGCCGCTGAACTGAAAGTCGGCCTGGCCACAGGGAACTTCACGCCCCGGCGCAATATCCCGCTGGGCGGCTACGGCGATCGCTTCGGCAAGCTCTCCAAGGGCGTGCACGATCCGGTCAAGGTGCGGGTGTTGTACATCACCGACGGCAAGCAGCGGCTGGCCTGGGCCACGCTCGATCTGGTCGGCATCTCGGCCGAGTTCCACCGCGACGTGACCGCGGCGCTGCCCGCACGGCTGGGCCTCAAGCGGCGCAACCTGCTGCTCGCCGCAACGCACACCCACTGCGGCCCCGGCGGCATGACCAAGAACCGCTACTTCCAGATCGCGATGGGCTTCTTCGACAAGCGGCTCTACCGTTCGATCGTCAAGCACACCGTGCGGGCCATCGCTGCGGCTTTCGACGATGCGAAGCCGGCGCGCATCGGCTTCGGTTCGATCAAGACTCAGGGGCTGACCCGCAACCGGCGCACCCGTGGCGGGCAGACCGATCCCGAGCTGTCGGTGATCAAGGTGACCGATAGCAAGGGCAAGCTGCGCGCGGTGCTGGCCAACCTGGCTGCGCACCCGACGATCCTCGGCGGCAAGAACATGAAGGTCTCGGCCGGCTGGCCCGGCGCGTTCTGCGCCGCGCTCGAGCAGCGTTATCCAGGCGTGACCGCCATCTTCACCAACGGCGCCGAGGGCGACCAGAGCCCGCGCGCGCCCTCCGCCAGCACCCGCTTCGGCCGGGTGGCGAAGTACGGCCAGAAGGTGGCCGGCATCGTGGCTGACAACCTGGCGGCGATCGAGACCAGTAGCGATCTGCCGCTGTTGATCGACTTCAAGGTGCCGGCACTGCCGCCCACCTTCGCCAAGCCGCTCGGCCGCGATCGTGCGCCGCTGCAGCGGATCCGGCTGGGCAAGATGATGCTGTTGACGATTCCCGGTGAGCTGGTGGTCTCGGTCGGGCTGCGGCTCAAGCAGCAACTGCGCAAGCTCGGCTTCAAGCCGATGATCGTCGGCCTGGCCAACGACCATCTGGGCTACATCGTCGACCGACGGCTCTACATCGGCGGCGGTTACGAATCGATGATGAACTTCTTCGGCCCCGAGATGGACCGCTGGTTCATCCGCCACCACCTGCTCGATCTGCTGCCGGCGCAGCAGCAGGCGGCCTTCAAGGCCGAGCGCGATCCGCAGCGACTGATGCAGGGCGCCGCACGCGGGACCAAGGGCGGACTGACCCGGGTGACGCTCAGCGGGCATCCGTACCAGCTTGGTTTTCAGCACGGCCGGCTGCTGGCCAAGGAGATCAAGGCGGTGCTGGCGGCGTTGGCCAAGCAGCTGCCGAAGAAGCTGCGGCCGCTGCTGGTCAAGTCCAAGCAGGTCCCGACGCCGATCAAGTTCCTCTTGCTGCCCAAGGTCCGGGAGCTGGCGCTGCCGGCGCTGTGCATTGTCTCGCGCAAGATGCACGCCTGGCTGGCGCCCGGTCAGATGGACGAGATGCTCGGCCTGTCCCATGGCGCGGGCGTTTCCTACGAGGAGATCTTCCTGCTCAACGTGCTGCCGACGTTGATTGACCATCCGGATCCGGAAGCGCTGATCAAGGGTGCGATGGGCTGCACCAACGCCGTGCTGCTGGCGCCGAGCGTGATCCACGGTCGCAACTTCGACTGGGGCCTGATGCGTGGCGCGCTGGTCGGGCGCACCGTCGTTTTCTCGACCCGTCCGCGTCAGGGGCAGCGTCTGCTGTCGGTCGGTTATCCCGGCATGATCGGCGTTTTCAGCGCGGTCAACAGCGCCGGGCTGTCCTTCGGCTGGGAGTCGGTCCCGGCCGCCAAGGACAGCCGGACCGACGGCGCCAGCGTCTTGCTGCTGCTGCGTCAGGTGGCCCAGCAGGCCACGACGCTGGAGCAAGCCGTCTCGCTGCTGCGGCGCGCGCGCGGCACGCTCGGTTATCACTATACGATCACCGATGGCAAGACCGGCCGGGTGCTCGAGTGCTCGGCGACCCAGGTGCTCGAGCGCAAACCAGTCGGGTCGTTGCTGCTCGGCTCCGATCCGGCCCGCGCGGCGCACGCGAAGTTGCCCAGCGCCACGCCATCGGGCAAGGCGCGCTACAACCGGCTCAAGCAAACCGCCACAGGCGCGGCCAGTACCGAGAGGATGTTCGCGCTGCTGAGTGACCGACAGGGTGGCGTGCTCAACGGCGAGACCCTGCACCAGGCGGTGATGGCGCCCGCCCGTCGTGAACTCTGGGTTCGCGCCGGCGCCTTCGACGGCAAGCCGGTACGCTTCAGGCTCGACGACAAGCCGGCCGTGACACCGAAAGCCAAAGCTAAACCGAAGCCGAAGCCGCAGGCCAAGCCGAGGCCTCGGAAGGGCCCCCTGTCCTACAAGGATATTGCGGAGCTGAAGCCCGATCTCAAGCTGTTCGATCCAGGAAACGCGCCGTTCAAGGTCAGCAAGAAGCGGCTCGGCAGCTTTCCGTACCGCAGCTACCGCATCGAGTTTCCCAGCTCCTTCAAGTCGCCGCACGCTTGCAATAACACGGTCTACGGCTTCTACTACGTGCCGCGGCGCAAGGCCAAGGGCGCGGTGATCCTGCTGCCGATCTGGAAAGGGCCGGACATCATTCTGGAGAAGACCGTCGCGGTCTACCTGACGATGATGGGCTTCAAGGTGTTCATCATGCCGCACGCCTACCAGTTCGAGCGCTCGCCCAAGGGCGTCCGCTCCGGCAGCTATACGATCTCGACGGATCTGGTGCGCACACGCAACGCCTTCATCCAGACGGTCCAGGACGCGCGGCGCGCTGCCACCTGGCTACTGCGAGATGAAGGGGTCAAGAACCTGGCCGTGATGGGCATCAGCCTGGGCGGCATCATGTCCTCGCTGGTCTACTCGATCGACAAGCGGTTCAAGGCGGCCAGCCTGATTCTCGGCGGCGGCGATCTCGGCGGGCTGATGTTCCGCAGCAAGGAGACGCGCAGGATCAAGCGCGAGGCCGCGCGGCAGAAGGCGACCGTCGCGCAGGTGCGCCACGCGCTGCGCGCGATCGAGCCGCTGACCTGGGCCGAGAAGTCGCGTGGGGCCGGGGTCTTCATGATCAACGGCACCAAGGACACCTCGGTGCTCCCAGAGAACGCCAAGGCACTGGCGTCCGCCTACGGTATTCGCCCCTACTGGATTCCGACCGGGCACTATGACGGGTTCACCTACATCCTGCGCATGCTGCGCAAGTCGGCGAGCCACATGCAAAAGCAGTTTGCAGAGGCGTCGGCGACGAAGAAGGATTAGGATGCTGCCCGATCTGAACGTGAACGTGCCCGTGCCCCTGCC
>CAZMLI010000237.1:0-7499 GCA_964566865.1 uncultured Planctomycetota bacterium | reverse complement strand
CGAACTGCCCGAGCTGGATATGCGCGAGCCCGCGCAGCTGCAAGGCGAGCACGGAAGGCTCGCGTTCGAGCGCATGGGTGAAGTCGACGACCGCCAGTCGATAGTTTTTCTTGGCCGCGTGCAGCTGGCCGCGCGCCAGGTAACCCGCGGCATTGCGGGGCGCCTCTGGGCCGCTGCCGAAGTAGCTGCTTGGCAGCGGGATGCGGGCGAACGCGGCGGCGGTTCGGCGCCAGAATGCGCTGCTCGGCCCGGCCTGGTTGCGTCGCTTGGCCAGGATGCGGTGCGACCGGGGATCCTGCAGAAATCCCAGCGCCTGCGCGATCAACACGCCCAGCTCCAGCTCCCACTTGAGGGAGACCCCGGCAAGCCGAGCGCTCAGGGCCTCGACCGGATCCTGATTCTGGGGCCCTCGGGTCCGCGTATCGCCCAGGCGTCCGAGTGCTTCGATCGTCAGCCGGCGTTCCCACTCGTATCGGCTGTCCAGATGCTCTGGCGCCAGCAACAAACGAACCAGTTCCGGACCGCGCGAGCGCAGCAACTCGGCCATCGACCACTCGTACCAGTTCCCGCCGGCGCGCACCAGTGCGCGGGCTTTCAGCAGTACGCGCCGGGCCTCGAGGCGAATGCCCGAGATGCGCAGCGAGCGGGCCCGGGTGATCTGGTCGCGCAGGTCCTTCTGGCTGGCCGGGTCGAGACCGGCCGAGACTGCGCGGCGTACCCAGAGCAGCGCCAGCGTCTCGTCGCCCAGCTCCGCGGCGCGGATCGCGGCGGCGCGGCTGAGGCGCTGGCGTTCGGCGTTGACCTCGGACAGCCGGATCGCGCTGAGCACGGCCGAGGATGGCTCGCGGTCGGCCAGGCGGGCGATCCGGTCCAGTGTCTCGAGTGTCTCGCTGTGGGCGCGGTACCACTCGGAGACCACATCCCGGGCGAGCTCCCCGTTGGACTGGATCATTCGACGCGCACCCGGCCCGGACAGGTGGGTCACGCGCGAGAGCTGTGCTGCGCTGGTCCGGTGCAGACGCCTGATCTCTTGCAGAAGCTGACGCTCGTTGCGCGCCGCGACGCGCGCCAGCTGGTTGCGGGTCTGTTTCTTGATGCCCCAGTAGAGTCCCAGGCTGATCATCAGCACGGCGGCGACGGCGATGCTGGCCGTCCGGTGTCGGGCCAACCACTTGAACAGCCGCTGCCACAGCGCGTAGTGCGCCGCTTGCAGCGTCCGGCCGGCGAGGTAGGCCTGGATGTCGGCCTTGAGATCGTTGACCCGCCGGTAGCGGTCGGCCGGCTGGCGGGCCATCGCCTTGAGCACGACCGCCTCGAGCTCCCAGGGGATCTGCTTGTCCGGTGCGCGCACGGTCGGCCTGGGTGGGGGCCCATCGATCAGCTTGTCGAGCAAATCGTAGGGGTCTCTGGCGTCGTATGGCGCGCAGAGTGTGAGGATCTCGTAGAGGATGGCCCCCAGCGAATAGATATCGGCGAGCTCATCGAGTTGATAGCCCGAAGCCTGCTCCGGCGGCATGTAGGCCGGGGTGCCGACGATCACGCCGACCTGCGTCTGGTGCGGTTCGCGCAGCAACTCCAGCTCATCCCCGGTCAATTCCGCGGCGGCTGCTGGAGTGGTCAGCTTGACCCAGCTCCGGCTGGAGGCGCCGCTGCCAACCATCTTGGCCAGGCCCCAGTCCATCAGCTGGACCTCGCCGAAACGCCCGACCATGATGTTGGCTGGCTTGAGGTCACGGTGAATCACGCCACGACTGTGGGCGAAGGCGATCGCGTCGCAGCATTTCATCAAGACCTCGAGCAGCCGAGGCAGCGTCCAGTCGCGCGGCGCCTCCACGTCCGCTGGCAGGCCCTTGCGCAGTGGATCGGCCGGCGTCCCCGAGGCGCCCGTCCTGACGCGCACCAGGACCTGGTCCAGGTTCTCGCCCTGGACCCGCTTCATCGTGAAATAGACCCGACCTTCTTTGGTCAGCCCCAGGTCGTGCACGGGCACGATGTTGGGGTGCTCGAGCTGACCGGTGATCTGCGCTTCGAGCAGGAACTTGTCCATCCACTCGGGATCGCCTTCCTGCCCGCTGTGGAGGATCTTCGCCGCCAGTTCGCGTCCGAGCTTCTCGTCCCGAACCAGCATCACATCGGCCATCCCGCCGACACCCAGCGAACCGAGGATCTCGTAGCGCCCGAGCATCTCGCTGGGGGGGCTGGCTTCGTCATCGCCGGTGTCGATCCGAGGCACCGCTGGCAGGTCGGAATCGGACATCTCCGGCGCCGGCGCGTGTGTCGCCTCGGCTTTGTATTGCCTCAACTGTAGTGTCTTTTGCTGCTCCAGTTCGTCGGGTGTGCGCGCGTCACTCATGTGGCCCTGCGGCCGATGCGCGTGCCCATCTTCAGCCGGGTCTCGATCCCGCTGCGGGTCTGCTGCAGCAGATCCTGATCCAGCAGGACCCGGCCGGGTTCGAGCAGCATCACGGTGGTCGAGGCGCCGAAGGTGAAGTAGCCCTTCTCCGATCCCCGCGCGGCCGGCTGCCCCGGTTGGAAGGTCTGCACGATCCGGCCGACGAACATTGCGCCCACGTCGATCAGCGCGATCTGACCGAAGTTCTCCGAGTCGAAGAGGGTGACCTCGCGCTGATTGCGGTCGAAGATGCGCCGGCCGCTCGCTAGCGCGTAGGGGTTGACCGAATGCAGCGCGCCGCCCACCTTCCAGGCCGCCTGCGGGGTGCCGGCATCCGGAAAATGGAACCGGTGGTAGTCGGCCGGGCAGAGCCGCACGCAGACCGCGGCCCCGCCGACGAAGCGTTCGGCCAGCTCCGGTCGTCCGAGCAGCTCGTCGATCTCGAAGGTGCGGCCCTTGATCGGCACCACGGTCCGGCGGTCGATCTGCTGGACTGCCCAGACCCGTCCGTCCGCGGGTGAGAGCAGCGTGGCGCTGTCGGGGTCGATCGGTCGCGCCGCGGGCTTGAGCTGACGGGTGAAGAAGTCGTTGAACGAGTCGAAGTCCGCGAGTGGGCGCGCGCACTCTTCCATGTCGATGCCCAGCACGCGCACGAAATGCGCGATCTTGCGGCGGGACAGCCGGCTGTCCTGGTACCAGCCGTAGATCCGGCTGGGCAGCCGGCGCGCCAGCAGCAGGTGGGAGATCGTCCGGCCGAGGCGTGTCTGGTAGCACCAGCGCACACCCCCCTCGGCATAGACGATCTCGCGCTGGACCTGGCCCGTGTCCCGGTCGTAGAAGCGGACGCCGTCCGCCTGGTCAGATGAAGACTGGCCGGGGGGCGTCGATGTCATGGGGGATCCCGGGGAAGTTGTCCTCCACGAAGTCCGAGTAGATCTCAGTGGTCTTCTTGGAGAGCAGCGTCTCCATCTCGTCGATGCAGGTGCTGCAGAGCAGCACCCAGCTGTCGGGCAGGACGCGGTCGAGGATCGCTGCGGTGATGATGTTGAATCCGTCCAGTTGATCGCGCGCGGTGCAGCAGACGCGGCAGCGCTGCAGGCTGGCGTCATGCTCGAGCAACTTGAGGCTGAAGGCTTCGAGGTTCTCGCGGCTCTCCTCGGACAGCTCGCAGTTCATCGAGACGGCGCAGCGCTGACAGACCGCGCACTCCAGGATCACCTCCTGTCCGCGATAGATCTTCTCGACCATGTAGCTGCCCACCGCCCCCTCGAGCAGCGGCGTATCGCAGATCAGGCAGGCCGAGAAAGCCCCCTCGTGGTACTCGGAGTGAAAAATCCGCGGGATGGTCACCGGCGGGTTGAGCCACAGGTGAAACGGCATCAGCGACAAGCGCTGGTCCTGGGTCTCGTCGAACTCGTCCTGGAGGTCGTCGTCCTCCTCCTCCTCTTCCTCTTCCAGGAACGGCTCGACGGTCTCGGCGAGTGATTCGGGCCAAGAGGGCGGTTGATCAGAGACCAGCCACATCTGCCCCTCGAATTCGACCACGTCGTCGACCCGTAGCGGGGTCTCGGAGAGCATTCGGAACAGGTTGGCCCGACCCTTGCCACGGAGCGGATGGGACAGACCCTCGTCCTGGATCCGGAACGGCCCGACCGTCTGCCCCGGGCCCAGAGACACCGCCTGGTCGAGTTCGATCTGGTGCGCGTCGCCCCGATCCTCACCATCCACGGCGATCAGCCAGAGCGGGCCGGATTTGGTCATGGAATTCAGTGTACCTTGACGATTTGGCAGTGTCAGGGGTTAATAAGGCGATGACGTCCAAGCTCGCGATGGTCAAGGGGAAGCAGGCTGGTACCGAGTATCCGCTCGGCGACGAGGTCGTGCTCGGACGCGAAGGCGGCAGCAAGGTCGACATCGCGATCACCGACATCAAGGCTTCACGCAAGCACTTGAAGATCGTGCGCAATGCCGGCGCCTACTTTTTGGTCGACCTGGGCAGTCGCAACGGGACGCTGGTCAACGGCAAGAAGGTGTCCCGCGTCAAGCTCAAGCCCGGTGATCGGATCACCATCGGCAAGACCGAGTTCGAATACCGTTCTCCCGAGGACGAGCAGAAGAAGTCGCGACGGGCGAAGGCCGAGACGGACGACGCGCCCGCGCTGACCGAAACGCTCAGCCGCCCGGTGCAGCCACAAAAGTCCGACGAGAAACGCTCAGGGCGTGTGCGGCATGAGACATTCGATCCGGCGGTGTTCTCTTCGGGTGGGCGGCAGGGGGGCGGCCTGCTCGCCGAGGATCTCGCGCAGCGGCCGCTCAGCTACAAGCTGATGGTGGCCGTGGCGTCCGTCGGGTTTCTGGCGGTGCTGGGGGGACTGGCCTACTTCCTGACGACGTTCGCCATCGGATAGTAGTGCCCTGACCACTCCATCGCTCTTCGATCCGGAGTTCATCAAGATCCTCGAGCGGTTGACGATCCTGGCGCGGAAGATCTTCTCGGGTGAGATCCGCTCACGCCATCGCACGGAAAAAGGGGCCAGCCTCGAGTTCGACGACTATCGCAAGTATGCCGCGGGCGATGATCTGCGTTATGTCGACTGGAACGTCTATCAGCGGCTGGACCAGCTGGTGGTCAAGGAGTATCAGGCCGAGCGCGATCTGGTGCTGACGATCGTGCTCGACTCGAGTGGTTCGATGGCGCTGGGTGAACCACAGAAAGCGCGCCATGCGATCCGCATGGCTGCCGCGGTGGGGTACATCGGCCTGCATCTGTTCGAGCAGGTCAACCTGGTGCACTTGCCCTTCGAGCCCGGCAGTCGGATCCGCGGCTTTCGCAGCAAGGGGCAGATCTTCGAGTTCTTTACCGATCTGGAACGGCAGCCGGTGGAAGGGCAGAGCGACCTGGCGGGATCGCTGAAACACCTGCTGGCCCGGCACAGCGGACGAGGGCGGGCGGTGTTGATCAGCGACTTCGCGGCGCCGCTCGGGGCCCAGGCGCCGCTGCGTTACCTGGCGGTCAAGCGGCTGCCGGCGGATCTGCTGCATGTGGTCGCGCCGGAAGAACGGCAGCCGACGATCGAGGGTCCGGTGATGATGACCGATCCCGAGACCGGAGAGCGGCAGCAGCTGACCATCGGCCGCGTGATGCGAGAGCGATACGAGCAGGCGTTCCGGGATCAGGCGTCCGCCCTGCGCGCCGCGGCGCTACGCAGCCAGCTGACCTACCTGCAAGCGCGGACGGAGGCGCCATTCGAGGAGACCTTGCGCGCACTGCTCGAGACCGGCGAACTGCTCCGGTGATTCGCTTCAGCCATCCATGGATGTTGTTCTTCGGCGCGCTCGCGTTGCCGCTGGCCGCGTTGTTTCTCATCCGTCGGCAACGGCAGGCGCAGCAAAGCGCCTACCTGCATCTCTGGCTCGAGACCCTGCGCACGGAAGGCGCCAGTGCCCGCTGGCAGCTGGAGTGGCTGCGGCTGGCCTGGCAGTTGCTGATCCTGGCGCTCTGGAGTCTGGCGCTGGCCGGCCCGCAGACCGGACGGCGCGATGGCGCCCACCGGCAGTTGCTGGTGATCGACAACTCGGCCAGCATGCAGCATGGGGAGCGGCTGGCTCAGGCGGTTGCAGCCGCGCAGCGCTGGGTCCGTCCACAGACCCACACGACGATCGTGGTCACGGCGCCCACGCCACGGATTCTGGTGCGAGACGCGGGCCCGGAGCTGGCCCAGCGGATGCTCTCGCAGATCGTCGCTCTTGATGCGCCGGGAGACTTCGCGGAGCTCGATGGGTTCCTCGCCGCCCAGCGTTCGCGGTTCGCCGAGCGCGTGCTGTACAGCGACGGCTGCGGCGCGGGGCTGGCTCGCCTGCGTCCCCGACTGTCGACCGGCTGGGACTGGGTCCAGCCCCGCCCGACAGAGACCAGCAATCGAGCGCTGCGGGAGGTGCGGATCGTGCCTTTGCGTGATCGTCGAGGCTGGCGAGTGAGCGCGACGCTGGCCAACCACGGGCCTCGCGCGGTGACGGCCGTGGTCCAGCTCGGAGAACAGTCGCAGCGCGTGAGCGTCGCGGCGGGAAGTGAGCGGCCGATCGAGTTCACGCTGATCGGGGGCCGGGCGGGGAGCCTGCAACTGCGGCTGGTCGGATCGGATGCGTTCGCGCTCGACGATTCGGCGCGGATCGAGCTGCCCGCGCTGCCGCGGTCGGCGGTGACCCTGGTCTCTCGCAACCAGCCGAGCCCCTTCTGGCGCAGCGCGCTGATCGCGCTGGGTGAGTGGATCGATCGAGACGCGAGCCGAACCGTCATCAGCCGAGAATGGCCGCCGGCCGAGGCGCTTTCATCGACGGGCGGATTCGAGGTGCTGATTCTCGACGGTGTCCGGCTGCGTGGACGAAAGTTGCCGCCGGGTCGCTACATCCTCTTCGGGATCCAGGGCGCGGGCCTGCCAGCAGCAGGCAAGCCGCGGCGAAACATCGGGGTCTGGCAGACCCACCGGCGCCATCCGGTGATGCGCCATGTTTCGTTGACCGAGCTGCTGGTGCGCCGCGGTCGGCCGCTGGTGGTTCGCGACGGGGCGGGCCCCGTGGCGCTCGCGCGCAGCTCCGACGGCGCGCTGATCGTCGCCGAGCGGCGCGGAGACACGGCGTTCGTTTCCTTCGCCTTCGAACTGGCGGACTCGAACCTGGCCGGTCTGATTGCCTTCCCGTTGTTGCTGAAGAACATTCTGCTCTGGTTGGCCGCGCAGCAAGGGCAGGTTCGGGTGATTTCTTTTGAGCATCCACACGAGAGTCGGCTGGCGCTGCCCGGCGGAGCGTCCTCAGCGGTTCCGAAAGCGATTGCGCCGCCGGTCCGACGCTATCAGGCCACGCTGGGCTGGATCAGCCTGGCACTGCTGTTGCTCGGCTTGCTGCTGCCGCCAGTCTGGGCCACCCGCCGTTAATCGGCGAGTCTAGTTAGTTCCTGACAGGAACTGTCCAGCGAACCGTTCACTGGCGGTTACCTGTTTTCTGGGTGCCCTTGGTTGCGGCGTTTACATGCGCGCCAACTGCTCGCCACAGAGAGCACAGAGCGGCACAGAGGCCGGCTTCGCCGGCGTTTGGTTGCGACGCGTTTTCT
>CAZMLI010000236.1:0-7544 GCA_964566865.1 uncultured Planctomycetota bacterium | reverse complement strand
AGCAGCGCGGTTGCGACACCGCCCAGCCCGAGCAAGAGCACGAGGTCCAACCCCTCAGCCCAGGCGATCTCGCGCATCGTTCCGTCGTGGACCAGAGCCACCGAAATGAAGCGCATAGGCGAGATCAGCAGCAGGGCGGCGAGGCTGTGCACAATCGCCAGCGCCCAGCCAGCCCGTCGCAGCTGGGGGTGCCGGACGCGTAGCGCCCAGAAGAACAGCTGCAGCACGCACAGATCGCCGAGCGCGACCACCAGGCTGTTCAGCACGCGGATCCAGATGTCGCCCGAGAGGACCATGGGGGAAATCACTCGTCAGGCTCGTCGAGCTGATCCAGCAGCGCGCGAAGGGTCTCGGTCTGGCCCTTCGACTTGCGGGTCGAGCCGAGCAGCGCGGCCACCGTGCCGGAGAGCGAACCGCCGAAGAACTGCTGTCGGACGAAACGCAGGTACTCTTCGCTGACCTGCTCGCGGCTGACCAGCGCACGATAGCCCTTGGTCCGGCCATCGATCGCATACCGCTCGAGCATGCCCTTGCTGACCAGCCGATTCATCACCGTCATGATGGTATTGTGGTGCCGCTCGTCAGCCAGCTCGGAGAGCACGTCGCTGACGGTGATCGAGTCGTGGTTCCAGATGACCTGCATGACCTCCAGCTCGAGTTCGCCCAGCCCTGGCAGACGCTTGCGCTTCATTGGGCGGAAACCTACTACATGCGTAGGAGTTTGTCAACACGGGAGCGCATCTGCTCTCGACTGGGGTAAGATCGGGCATGGACCTCAACCAGCTCACCGACAAGGCCAAGCAACTATTCCAGGACGCCAAGGCGCAGGTCGCGCAGGGGCAGGGGGGCAAGCTGGCCGAACTGCTCGAGCTGGCCAAGCAGCAGGGCCAGGAGATGACCGACAATACCGCCGGGCGTGTGGCCGAGCTCTATACGGAGTGGACCGGCAAGCCGGCGACGGCAAGGCAGGTCCAGGCGATGGCGCTGAAGGCCGGCGGCGCGGCCGTGATCGCCGGCGTGATCGCGGTGCTGATACGCGGCGCGGCAAGCGCCGCGAGCAAGGCCGGCGACAGTTTCGAGGCCGAGATGTCCCGTTTCTTCGCCGACAAGGACCAGGATTAGCTCAGCGTCGGCGGCGGCGTTTGATCGGCTCGGCCTTCTTTTTCTGCGCTTGGGGCGCGCCCAGATCGCCGGCCAGCGCCTCGGTCGTCAGGCCGCCGTCCGCCTCGCCGTCGAGGGTGTCGAACTCCTTCATCTTGTCCAGCAGCCCTTCCTTGGTGCAGAGGTTGTGATCGATCAGGATCTGCAGCAGCGCGCGGTTCATCAGCGCCAGGAATGCCAGGTCGGCCTCGAGCTCAGAGGTCTTGCGCGCGTCGGAACTGGCGCGTCGACGCACGTTGTGCAACCGCTGCTCGACATCGTTGAGTTCCTTGGCGGTCCAGAAGTCGTGAAAAAAATAGCGTTCGAGTCCCATGTCTTACCTCCTGCGTCACTCAACGAACTTCGGGGCTGACAGTCACAGACCCGCGGGCTATCGCCTCAGAAAGCGGCTGCAGAGCTGATAGAACAGGTACAGGTCGGCCTTGCTGGAGAGCTCGTAGGGAGCGTGCATCGAGAGCAGGCCGATGCCCATGTCGATCACCTCGATGTTCAGCCGGGTGAAGAACTGGCCGATCGTGCCGCCGCCGCCGACGCCGACCTTGTAGGTGTGCACCTGCCAGGGGATGCCGGCGTCGTCCATCAGCTTGCGCATCGAGGCGATCATCTTCGGTGGGGCGTTGCTGCCCCGGCCGTACATCTTGACGACGACGCCGCCCGAGACGCGGCAGGCGTTGCCCTTCTCTTGCGGCCCGGGGAAGATCGGGTTCAGGCCGGTCGTGGCGTCGGCCGAGATCATCTGGCTGCGCGAGTAGGTCTGTTGCAGCTGGTTGACCGTGGGGGAGCGGCCGAGCTCGAGTGCCAGCAGTTTGCCCACCACCTGCTGGAACCAGCGGGAGCGCGCGCCGCTGGTATTGATCGAGCCGGTCTCCTCGTTGTCGGTCAGATAGGCCAGGCCGGTGTGAGCGCCGATGCCGGCGTCGGTGATGCCGCGCAGGGCGGTGTAGGAGAGCGAGCGGTCGTCCTGCCCGTAGGCGCCGACGAGCGCGCGGTCGAGTCCCACGTCGCGCACGCGGGTGGCCGGCACCAGTTCGAGCGCCGCCGAGACCAGGTCATCCTCGCTGATCTTGTAGGTCTTGGCCAGGTGCGCCAGCAGGAACTTGCGCGCCTGCTTGCCGCCCAGGTGCCAGGCGATCGGGTCGAGCTCCTCGCCCTTGATCACGTCGCGTTGCTTGCGGTTCCGGTAGCTACGGTCGACGTGCGGGGCCAGATCCGGAATCACCAGCACCGGGTCGTCGGCGCCGAGGCCGATCGAGATCTCGACCGACGTGCCGTCCTTGCGCACGATGGTGCCGATCAGCGCCAGCGGCCGGTTGACCCACTGATAGCGCTTGATCCCGCCATGGTAGTTGGTCTGCAGCATGCCGAAACGGCCGCTCTGATAGAGCGGGCGGCTCTTGAGGTCGATGTGCGGGCTGTCGATGTGGGTGCCGACGATGCGCAGTCCCCGGCTCGGCCCCTGCTTGCCGGCGATCGCCAGGATCAGGGCCAGTCCGCGGTTGGAGAAGTACAACTTGGTGCCCGCCTTGAACGAAGTGGCGCTCATGCCGTCGACGAAGCCGGCCCTGCGCGCGATCGCCAGGCTCTCACGCACGCTGGTCCTGGACGTGCGCGCAACGCCGATCCAGCGCTTGTAGTCCTCGGCGAAGGCGTAGGCCTGCTTGGTACCTTCGGTGCCGAGTGCTTTCCAGGCGTCCTTGGGTTGGGCTGCGGCGGGAAGGATGCAGAACAGGGTCAGGAGAAGGGCTCGGAGCTGTTTCATGCGCCGATCTTACCGAGGTTTCCAGTTCGGGTCGAGCGTGCCTTCGATGAGGATGCGGTGGTAGATGTTGTTCTTGAGCCAGTCCCGCTCGTGGGTGAAGCCGAGGAATCCACTGCGGATCTTCTGCAAGCTGTCGCGGGCCTCGTAATCGCGGGTTCCTGGGACGCGAAAGTTGATCAGGTCGCCCTTGCGCTCCAGGCTGACCTGAATGCGCTTGTCGGGCTCCAGCATCTTGCCCGGCTGTCGGCCGAGTTCCCGTGAGTTGTCGTCGAAGTGCTTCTTCCTGAAGAAGACGATCGTGCGCGGTTTCTCCCCGCCCTGCCCCCAGGGCAGGAACTCGCCTCGGTACTGCGGAAACCACTCGTCCTTGTCGCCGGCATAGAACAGATGGAACTCGCCGCCGCCGGTCTCGTGCGTGCAGGTCAGCCAGACCGTCATCTTGACGTCGGTGAAGCGCGCCTTGTGGCGCCAGAAGCCCCAGTCTTCTTCACTCTCCGGGGTCATGCGCAGCCGGAAGCCTGTCTTTACCCACTTGACCCGTACGCGAAAGCCGCTCCAGTCCTTCATCTGCGGTCGGTTCGCACCATCGCTGAAGTCATAGTCGAAACGCCAGCGGTTCGTGCCTGGCAACTTCTCGAGTTTGGCCGCGAAGAACTTCGACAGCTCTGCCCCCGTCGGCGGGGCTTTCTTGACGGGCGGGGTTTTCTTGCGAGCCGGTGCTGTCTTCGCCTGCTGCGTCGGGTGCGGTCGCCTGGTCTTGGGCGTCGTCGCTTCGGTCTCGGGTTCGGTCTCTTGGCCCGAGAAGATCTGCCAGCCGAAGAAGCCGAAGACCAGCAGCAGCACGACCCCGGCCATCTTGATCAGCGGATGGTTCCAGTCGACCTCCTCCGGCAAGCGCATCACCGGCCTGACGCGCAGCGCCCGGATGAAGCGGTCGACCGATGGATAACGCAGCGCGGGATCCTTGCTCAGCGCCTGGTGCACCGCTCGGGTGATCGGCGCCGGGCAGTCGGGCACCAGCCGGCTCAGGTCCGGCGGCTGCTGGTTGATGTGCTGCTGGATCAGCGCGAGCGCCGACCCGCCCTCGAACGGGAAGCAACCGGTCATCAGAAAGAACAGGCTGCAGGCGAGCGAGTACTGGTCACTGGCCGGGATTGCCCGCTCACCGCTGCAGACCTCGGGGGCCATCGTCGCGGGCGTGCCGAGCAGCGCGCCGGTGGCGGTCAGGGTCTGGTCGTTGACCGTGTCCTTGGCCATGCCGAAGTCGGTCAGCACGACCCGGTCGGTCTGTCTGTCGAGCACCATGTTGGACGGCTTGATGTCGCGGTGCACCACATCCAGCTGGTGTGCCTTGTCCAGGCCGCTGCCGATGGCGCTGATCAGCTTCACCGCGCGCGCCCAGGGCAGCGGCCCTTGCCCGTCGATCAGCTGCTTCAGGTCCTGTCCCTCGATCAGCTCCATCACCAGATAGAGACAGTTGTCCTGGCGTCCGACATCGTGAACCCGGACCACGTTGGGATGGTCGATCTGCGCCGCCAGCCGCGCCTCTCGTTCGAAGCGCCCGGCCACCTCCTGGCTGTCGATCATCCAACCGTCCATGATCTTGACCGCCCGCGGCGCGTCGAGCGCCAGGTGCGTCCCGCGATAGACCTTGCCCTGCGCCCCGCGTCCGATCAGGGACTCCAGTCGGACCCCGGCGAGTGTGCTATTCAGGCCGCTCGCGGGGCCGGGGCTCTGCCGGGTCGCACTGCGCGTCTGCGCTTGTGTCTGTCGGTGGTCCAGCAGGGCTTCCAGGTCACTGGCCAGCTCGGCCGCCGTCTGGTAGCGCGCGTCCGGCTCGCGTGCGATCGCCTTGAGCACCACCAGCTCCAGCTCGCTCGAGATCGCCGGGTTGGCCTCGCGCAGCGCGACGGGGTCGCCTTGCAGGATCTTGTCGGCCATCAGCCCCGCCGACAGGTTGCCGAAGGGCAGCGCGCCGGTCAGCGCTTCGTAGAGCGATACGCCGAGCGAGTAGACGTCGGAGCGCGCGTCGACCGGCTCGTCCTTGTTGGCCGCGAGCTGTTCCGGGGAGGCATAGGCCGGGGTGCCGACGAAGGTCCCCGTCAGCGTGGCCCAGTCGCCGTCGGTCAGTCGCGCCAGACCGAAGTCGAGCAGGACCGCCTCGCCCGAGTCGGAGATGATGATGTTGGTCGGCTTGACGTCGCGGTGCAGGATCTGCGCCTCGTGTGCGGTCTGCAGCGCGCCGGCGATCTGCACGCCCCAGTGGAGGATCTTGGCCGTCGGGATGTTGCCGGCCAGGATCAGCTCGCGCAGCGTGCTGCCGGGCACGAGCTCCATCGCCAGGTACAGCACGCCGTGATCCTCGCCGAAGCCGTAAACGGTCACCACGTTCGGGTGGCGCAGTCGCGCCACCGCCTTCGCCTCGCGCACGAAGCGAACCTTGACCTCACCCGACGCGCGATACTTGTCGCGGATCACCTTCAGCGCCACCAGCCGGCCCAGCGACTCCTGCTCGGCGACGAAGACCAGCCCCATGCCGCCGCCCCCGAGATAACGAATCGGCCGGTAGTCGCCGAGCCTGTCGAACGGCATCTTGGCCACGTCGACCGGCGCATCGTGATCGAAGCGGTCCTTCGCCACCAGCTGCCGGACGACCTCGAGATTCTGCAGCAGGCTGGCATCGGCCGGGTGGCCGTGCGCGCGCAGATAGGATGCCGGATCCTCGGCGCGCCCGGCGAGCGCCGCGTCGAGGTAAGCGTCATAGAGCCGACTGGCGTCGGCGTCGTCGCCTGGGAATTGTTCCGCCGTCAAGGTGCGCTCATTATTGAGGATCGGGCCGCTCCGTGTCCAGGGGGGGAATCTGGACTCCCTATAATCAGGGGCGTCGCGGCAGGGCGGGGACCGAAAAAAAGACGCCGGGGGCCAGACCATGTTCGGTCAGCATGCGGCAGAACAGGTCGACCACCTCTTTCGGGGCGATCTCACGGTCGAGTGCCTCGCCGAGGGAGATGGCGCCGGCGGCCAGCGGGTTGGGCGCCAGCGGCAGGGATCCGTGGATCAGCACCCGGTCCGCCGTGCGGCGTTGTGCGCTGCCCAGCAGCTTGCGTCCCTCATAGAGCAGGTCGGTGCGCTCGCGACGGTCGAAGCAGAGAAACGGATCGCTCTCGGAGCAGGCGCTGGCCTCTGTCACCGTCAGTCCTAGCTCGCGGAAGGTCAGGCGCCAGACGCGGTTGGTCGCGGCATACAGACGGACGGGCTTGGCGGCCCAGGGATGGCTGTCGCGCGGCAAGACCAGCGAAAAGGTCAGCTCGCCGGTGTCATGATAGATCGCGCCGCCGCCGGTCACGCGGCGGATCTGGTCCGCGCCTTCGGGCAGCGCGGGCGCATCCTCTGCGTCCTGAAAACGCCCCAGCGAGAGCGCGGGTGGATCCCAGTGGTAGAAGCGCAGGGTCGGCTCGGTGGCGGTCGCCAGCAGTTGCTCGTCGATCGCCATGTTCTCCGCGGCGCTTCGCGGCGGGTCGTGGCGCACCGACAGCTGCGCGATCACGTCAGCTCGACCGTCGTCGCGCAGCAGGCGAGGCTGCGGTCGCCCTTGACGTTGTCGACGCGGCCCACCGCCGGCCAGAACTTCCGTTCCTGGACCCAGGGCAGCGGATAGGCCGCCCGCTGGCGGCTGTAGGGCCGGTCCCAGGCGTCGGCCGTCACTACCTGCGCGGTGTGCGGGGCATGCACCAGCAGGTTGTCCTCGGGGCTGGCGGTGCCGTTCTCGATCTCGGCGATCTCGGCGCGAATCGCGATCAGCGCCTCGCAGAAACGATCCATCTCCTCCTTGGACTCGCTCTCGGTCGGCTCGACCATCATCGTGCCGGGCACCGGCCAGGAGATGGTCGGCGCGTGATAGCCGTAGTCGATCAAGCGCTTGGCCACATCGCCGACCTCGACGCCGGCGCTCTTCTTGAACTGGCGCAGGTCGAGGATGCACTCGTGCGCCACCAGTGCGCCGGCGCCCTTGTAGAGCACCGGAAAGTGAGCATCGAGCCGCTTGGCGATGTAGTTGGCGTTGAGGATCGCGATCTTGCTCGCCTGGGTCAGACCGCTGCCGCCCATCAGCCGGATGTAGGCCCAGGAGATCGGCAGGATGCTCGGACTGCCGAACGGCGCCGCCGAGATCGCACCGACGCGCCCGGGATCGGGCGGCGCTATCACCGGCCACTTGGGCAGCAAGTCGACGAGGTGTGGCGCGACGCCGATCGGCCCCATGCCGGGACCGCCGCCGCCGTGCGGGATGCAGAAGGTCTTGTGCAAGTTGAGGTGGCAGACGTCGGCGCCGATGTCGCCCGGGCGGCAGAGGCCGACCATCGCGTTGAGGTTGGCGCCGTCCATGTAGACCTGCCCGCCATGGTCGTGGATGATCTGGCAGACCTCGCGGATCGTTTCCTCGAACACGCCGTGGGTCGAGGGGTAGGTGATCATCAACGCGGCCAGATCGTCCTGATGCACCCGCGCCTTCTCGCGCAGATCGTCCAGGTCGATGTTGCCTTGCTCGTCGCAGCGCACGCCCCGGACTTGCATACCGGCCATTGCGGCGCTGGCGGGATTTGTCCCGTGCGCCGAGATCGGGATC
>CAZMLI010000235.1:0-7554 GCA_964566865.1 uncultured Planctomycetota bacterium | reverse complement strand
TCGCTGACCCACTCGATTCGCCCGTTGATCATCAGGTGCCGTCCCTGCTGCTCGTGCAGCCAGGCACTCGACGAGCGATGCGGCTCCTGTTCGCGAATGACGTAGATCCAGGTCTTGCGCCCCAGGTGGGCTCGCTCGTGCAAGGCGTAGCTGTAGGGCTTGCCGGTGTGGGGACAGCGCAGGTACTCCCAGCGAAAGTCGGGGACCTCGGCCAGTCCCTCGAGCTTGGCCGGATAGGCGCCGCGGTTGAGCAGGTGGCTCTGCTCGAGCAAGTTGCGCAACTTTCGCAGGCGCTGCTCGCAGATCAGCTGGCTGCTGTGAAAGACGATGTTCTCGTTGGCGCGCAGGTTGATCCAGCAGAGCAGACCGAGCATGCCGAACAGACCGGTGACGAAGAAGGCGCGCATCCAGGATCCGCGGGTGCGATCCAGCATCAAGCGCAGATAGACCCCGACCAGCGCCAGGAAGATGACGCCCGAGACGATCAGGAGATTGACGCTGATGTGCTGCATGCGATCTCAGCTCATTTGGAGAGCACGTGAATCGCGTGGCCCAGGCTGTCCTCGCAGGCCTCCATCAGAGACTCGGTCAGTGTGGGATGCGCGTGCACGGTCAGCGCGATGTCCTCGACGCTGGCTCCCAGCTCGAGCGCCAGCGCGGCCTCGCCGATCAGGTTCGAGGCGTCGGCGCCGACGATCCCGCAGCCCAGCAGCTGGCCGGTCGCCTTGTCGCCGATGATCTTGACGAAGCCGGCCGTCTCGCCGGTGCTCATCGCGCGCCCGCTGGCGCTGAACGGGAAACGCCCGACGCTCACCTCGTGACCGGCCGCGATCGCCTCGGCTTCGCTCTGGCCCACGGTGGCGATTTCCGGATCGGTGAAGATCGCCGACGGCATCGCGCGCACGTCCCAGCTGACGCGCTTGCCGCAGAGCGCCTCGGCCGCGATCATGCCTTCCTTGCTCGCCTTGTGCGCCAGGAACGGCGGACCGTTCAGGTCGCCGATGGCGAACACGCCGGAGGCGGTGGTCTCGAGCCGCTTGTTGACCTGCACGTAACCGCGGGCGTCGAGCATCACGCCCGCATCGGCCAGACCCAGGCCCCGACTGTTCGGCCGCCGTCCGACGCAGACCAGCACTGCATCCGCGGTCACCGTCTGCTCGCCCTTGGGGCCCTCGATCGTCAGCTCGACGCCCTTGCTGGTCTTCTTCACCGCGGTCGCCTTGCTCTTCAGGTGAATCGCGGTCTTGGCCTTCTTCAAGGTGCGCGTGACCACCTTGACCAGCTCGGGGTCGGTCCCCGGCAGCAGCTGGTCGAGCAGTTCGATCACCGTCAACTGGCTGCCGACGTTCTGGAAGAACATGCCCAGTTCCAGCCCGATCACCCCGCCGCCGATGATCGCCAGCCGCTTGGGCACCTGGTCCAGGCCGAGGATCTGCCGACTGCTGAGCAACTGCTTGCCATCGAACTCGAAACCGGGCAGCTCGATCGGCGTGCTGCCGGTGGCGAGAATGATCCCGCGGGTATGGATGCGCTCGCCGCCGACATCGACGGTGCGGGCGTCGAGCAAGGTGGCCTCACCGCTGATGAACTCCACCTGGTTGCCCTTGAGCAAGTGATCGACGCCGCCGGTCAGGCGCCCGACCACCTTGTCTTTCCAGGAGACGAGCTGCTTCAAGTCGACCGAGACCTCACCGCCGCCTGAAATTCCGAGCTCCGCGGCATGCCGCATCTGCTGCGCCAGATGGCCGGCGTGAATCAGCGCCTTGGACGGAATGCAGCCCCAGTTGAGGCAGACTCCGCCGACGTTGTCGCGCTCGATGACGATCGTCTTCTGGCCCAGCTGCGCCGCCCGGATTGCCGCCACGTAGCCGCCGGGGCCCGAACCAATCACCACCACATCCGCCTGTCGATCTGCCATCAGATTCCCTCGAGCAACAGCGTGGCCGGCGTCTGCAGCGCGTCGATCACGACATTCATGAAGTGCGAACACTCGGCCCCGTCGACCACCCGGTGATCGAGCGAGATCGACAGATACATCATGTCGCGCACGACGATCGCGCCGGCGTCATCGACGACCGGACGTTTCTTGATCACGTGCACGCCGACGATCGCCACCTCCGGGTGGTTGATGATCGGCGTGGCGAACAACCCGCCGATGTTGCCGGCGGAGGTGATGGTGAAGGTGCCGTCGCTGACATCCTCGATGCGCGACTTGCCCGCGCGCGCATCGGTCGAGACGCGCTGGATCTCGCTGGCCAGATCGAGCAGGCCGCGCCGATCGACATCCTTGACGACCGGCACGATCAGCCCGGCTTCGGTCGCGACCGCGATGCCGATGTTGTAATACTTCTTGATGTGGATCTCGCCCGCGTCGTCCAGCAGCGATGCGTTGAGCATCGGGAAGGCCTTCAACCCGCGCACCACCGCCTTGATGATGAAGGGCAGGTAGGACAGGCGAACGCCCCGCTCCGCGGCGATCGGCTTGAGCTCGTTGCGGGTCTGGACCAGACGCGTCACGTCCACCTCGTCGACGTAGCTGAAGTGGGCGGCCGTCTGCACCGACTTGTTCATCGCGGTGGCGATCTTGCGCCGCAGCCCACGCAGCTTGACCACCTCCACCTCGCGGCTGACCTCTCCCGAAATCGGCAGCGGGGCCGGCGTGGCCAGCAGCGCCACCGGTGCGATCCGGGTCTGGGGCAACTCCGGTATCGGTTGGACCTGCGTCTGCTTGCGTGCCCGGGCGGCGAAGCCAGTCACGTCGTCCGGCGTCACGCGGCCACCGCGACCGGAGCCCGGGACGTCCTCCAGCTCGATGCCCAGCTCGCGAGCCAGCTTGCGCGTCAAGGGCGCGGCCAGCACGGGCCCGCCGTTGGCGGCACGTGGGGGCGACGAGATCACCGTCAGCCTCGGACCGTCGTCGGAGGCCACCGGCGCAGGCGCAGGCGACGGCGTCACTGCAGCCGCTGCGGGCGCCGGCTCGACCTGCGCCTCGGCGGCACGCTGCGCCACCTCCTGCTGCTTGTTTCGCCGGCTGGCCCGGGTCTTCTTCTTCGCGGGCCCCGGCGCCGAGGCCGCCGCGTCGCCGTCGAGCAGCATCAGCACCGCGCCGATCGGAACCACATCGCCCTCGACCCATTTGAGCTCGGTGACCACACCGGTGACATCGGAGGGGATCTCGACCGTCGCCTTGTCGGTCATCACCTCGACCAGCGGCGTATTCTCGCCGACGCTGTCGCCTTGCCCCACGAGCCACTGGAGGATCTCTGCCTCGGTGACGCCTTCACCGATTTCCGGTAGTTTGTACTCGATCGTCGCCATGTCTTGATTGTCTCTGGTTAGAACCAAACGGTGGCCCGGATTGCTTCCAGGACCTTTCGTACATCCACCGCGCCATGATCTTCCTGCTGCCACGGCACCGGCGCGTCCGCCGCGCCGACCCGCAGCACCGGCGCCTGGAGATACTCCAGCGCCCCCTCGCCGATCAGCGCAGCGACCTCCGCCCCGAAGCCTCCCGTGCGAGATCCTTCGTGCACCACCACCGCCCGACCCGTGCGCGCCGCCGAGGCCAGGATCGCCTGCTGATCCAGCGGCACCAGCGTGCGCAGATCCAGCACCTCGACCGAGACCCCTTCGCCGGCCATCTGTTCGGCGGCCGCGAGGCAGAGCCTGACGGTCGCACCCCAGCTGAAGAGGCTGATTTGCTCGCCGGATCGCACCAGGCGTGCCTTGCCGAGCTCGATCCGCCCGTTGGAGGTATCGACCGGCGCCCCCTCGCTCCTGTAGAGCGACTTGGACTCGAGAAACAGCACGGGATCGTCCGAGCGGATCGCCGCGCGTAGCAGGCCATAGGCGTCGATCGGCGTCGACGGTGCGACGATCGTCAGCCCTGGCACGTTGGCGAACATCGCCTCCGGCGAGAGCGACTGACGCGGCCCGCCCCGGGTGCCACGCCCGACGGCCGCGCGGATCACCACCGGCGCCTGAAACTCACCGCCCGTGGTGTAACGCAGATTGGCCAGCTCTCCGGCGATCTGTTGATAGGCCAGTGACAGGTGGTCGGCCAGCAACAGCTCGCAGACCGGTCGCATGCCGCTGATCGCCATGCCGACCGCCGCGCCGACCAGTGCGCCCTCGTCGTAGGGAATGTCGAACGTCCGGCCCTCGAACTGCGCGGCCAGGCCCTCGGTGGCGCCGAACAGCCCGCCCGTCTCCAGTTGCTCGCCGAGCAGCACGACCGAGTGGTCGGCCGTCATCTCTGCCGCCAACGCCTCCCGGATCGCCCGGCCCGTGTCCCAGTTATCCATCGCTGGCCTCCGTCCGCGCGAACCAGCGTGCTTGCTGTTCGAGCACTGGATTTTGCAGTTCGCTGACGTGGCTGAAGACCTCGCCGACTGGCGGCGGACCGGAGCTTCGCGCGGCTTCGAAGGCTGCCTCGACTCTGGCTGCCAGCGCCGGATCGTCCTGCACACCGTCGAACGCGTTGTCCGCCTGGCTGATCTGGAGGATCTTCGGACCGCGCCCGGCGCGCGCCGTCTCGGCCGCCTGCTTGACCCGGTTGGCGATATCCTGCGCCTTGCGCCCCCCGCCGCTGCCCTCGACCAGCACCACCAGCGGCAAGGCCTGCTCGCGCGCCCGCCCGATGGCCTGCGCGAAGGCGCTGGTCGCCTCGGATGCCGGCCCCGCAAAAGCCAGCACCACTTCCCGCGCGCCGCGGTGCTTGATCGCCAGGGCCGCGCCGTAGGCCTGCAACAGGTGCGCGCCCAGATTGGGCGTGGCCGGCGCGATGCGCGCCGCGCGCGAGAAATGAAAGCCCGGCAGCTCGCGACCGAGTCCGGGGTCGCCGGCCGTTCCGAGAATACGGCTGACCAGCCGCTGCAGCGGAACCTGGCGGTAGATCGCGGCGCCCAGTTGATGAAAGCCGGGAAAGATCCAGTCGGCGGCGCCGAGTCCCGCGGCCCCGCCAACGGCGGCGGCCTCGTGTCCGGCGACCGACAGGTAAAACGGAATCTCGCCCCGCTCGAAGCAGGCGCAGGCCTGCGCGTCGACCAGTCGAGTCAGCAGCAAGGCCTGGTTAATCTGGATGGAGGTCGATTGTGTCATTGGCGGCGCACGATCTTCTCGATATGGAACTCGCCCGCCCGGTAGGAACTGCGGACGAGCGGCCCGCTGGCCACGTAACGAAATCCTAGCTGCCGCCCGGCTTCCGCCCAGTGATCGAACTCCTCGGGCGTGACGAAGCGGTCGACTGCGAGGTGCTTGGCGCTCGGCTGCAGGTACTGGCCGAGTGTGAGGATGTCACAGCCCACGGCGCGCAGATCGGCCATGCTCTGCTCGATCTCTTCCGCGCGTTCTCCCAGGCCCAGCATCAACGAACTCTTGGTATAGGTCTGCGCAGACAGCGCCTTGACGCGCTCCAGCACGCCGAGCGTCACGTCATAGTCGGAGCGGGCGTCCCGCACCGTTCGCGTCAACCGGCGCACCGTCTCCTGGTTCTGCGCGTAGACGTCAGGGCGCGAGGCCAGCAGCCGGCGAATCGCCGTCTCGCTGCCGGAGAAGTCGGGCACCAGGGTCTCGACCAGCACCTCGGGGTCGAGCCGGTGGATCGACTCGACGGTGCGGGCAAAGTGGTCCGCTCCGCCATCGGGCAGATCGTCCCGATCGACCGAGGTCAGCACGACATAGCGCAGCCCCAGATCCGCGATGCTGCGCGCGACCTTCTCCGGCTCCTGCGCATCCAGTGCACCGCCTGGATCCCCGCTCTTGACGGCGCAAAAGCGGCAACCGCGGGTGCAGACGTCACCCATCAACATGAAGGTGGCCGTCCCGCCGGCCCAGCACTCAGCTAGATTCGGACAGCGTGCTTCCTCGCAGACCGTATGCAGACCGTGGCGACGCAGCAGTTGCTTGATCTTCACATAGCTGGGTCCGCCCGGTGCGCGTACCTTGAGCCAATTCGGCTTTCTCTGGGTGGCTGTACTCACGGCGCAATGCTCGACTGTGGCGCAATTTAAGGGAGGCTGACCATAGCCCGAGGCGCACGAAAAGTCAACGACCGGGCTTGACCCGTCGTCCACCCCTTTTTATAGTCCAGGTCCATTCCATCCGGCTCTGGAGACCCTGATTTGTCGACCGAAAACGTCGAAGAACTGCTGTTGCGGCTCAACAAGATCGGTGTCTCCCTCTCCAACGAAAAGAGCGTCAGCACCCTGCTGAACATGATCGTCCGTGAGGCCCGCACCTTCTGCGGCGCCGAAGCGGGCAGCCTCTACCTGCTCGAAGAAGACGGGCTGCACTTCGTCGTGGCCCAGAACGACGTGCTGAGGCGGAAAATGGGCGATACGAGCGCTGTGCGGACCTTCACCGAGAAGGTCATCCCCCAGACAGAGTCCAGCCTGGCCGGCTATGTCAGCCTGACCGGAGAGATCCTCAACATCCCGGACGTCTACGAGATCTCGGGCGATCGGCCGTTCAGCTTCAACAAGGCGTTCGATAAGGACAACGATTATCGGACTCGATCGATGTTGCTGGTGCCGATGACAGACCCCGAGGGGCACGTCGACGGGGTGCTGCAACTGATCAACGCCAGGCAAGACTCGCAGGTCGTGCCCTTCTGCGAGCGCTGGGAGAGCCTGGTCCACTCACTGGCCAGCCAGGCGTCGGTCGCGGTGCGCAACGCCCGGCTGACCGAGCAGCTCAAGGTGGCCCACCGCGACACGATCATCACGCTCTCGATCGCCGCCGAGTTCCGCGATAAGGACACCGCGGCGCACATCTACCGGATGAGCCATTACTCGAAGGTGATCGCCGAGGAGATGGGGCTCTGCAAGGAGGACTGCGAGATGATCCTCTTCGCCAGCCCGATGCACGACGTGGGCAAGATCGGCGTCCCGGACGCGATCCTGCTCAAGCCGGGCAAGCTGACCCAGGATGAGTTCGAGGAGATGCAGAAGCACACGCTGTACGGCGAGCGAATCCTCTCGATCTCCAACGCGCCGATCTTGCTGGTCTCGCGCATGATCGCCGCCACGCATCACGAGAAATTCAACGGCAAGGGCTACCCGCGAGGTCTCGCGGGCGATGAGATCCCGCTGTTCGGCCGGATCTGCGCGCTGGCCGATGTCTTCGACGCACTGACCAGCAAGCGCTGCTACAAGCCAGCATTCCCGCTGGAGAAGGCCTACAAGATCATCGACGGGGACACCGGCAGCCACTTCGATCCAGCCGTGACGGATGCTTTCCATCGCGGAATCCAGAGAATCCTGCAATTCCGCGAGGACTTTGCGGATGAAAACTTGAATCTGGGTCAGCTCCGGACCGATACTAGAAGGCTGATCAAGCCAGAATAGAGTTCGTGGGAGGCGCCAAGAGCATGATGAAGGTCCGATGTGGCTGTGGCGCCCTGCTCAGTGTGGAGCCAGGGCAGGCTCGTTTTCGCTGCCCGCAGTGCCAGAGAATCCTCAAGCTGCCCAGTGGCCCCGAGAGTGGCCTCGAGAGTGGCCTCGAGAGTGGAGAGGCGGCCGATCTGCCGCCAGGCATGGAGCGGGAGCGGCAGCA
>CAZMLI010000234.1:0-7556 GCA_964566865.1 uncultured Planctomycetota bacterium | reverse complement strand
CCCGGGGGCCAGGTCAGCGGGCGACCGCCGAGCAGGTGCAGGTGGATGTGGAAGACCGTTTGCCCGGCCTGCTCGCCACAGTTGAACACGGTGCGGTAACCCTCTTCGGCGAAGCCCCGAGCGGCGGCGATCTGTCCGGCGGCGACGATCAGCTTGCCGGCCAGCTCGGCATGCTCGGCCGCGAGATCGTTGAGCGTCGCGATATGCCGTTGCGGAATGATCAGCAGATGATGCGGCGCCTGTGGATTGATGTCCTCTATCACGAACAGATCGTCGTCGCGCTGCACGAACTCGGCGGGGATCTCACCCTTCCCGATCTTGCAGAATAGACAGTCGTCGGTCATGGTGGCGACTATACCATGAGCGATGAGACGCCTGAGCTGAAAGACCTGCCCTGGACCTTCCAGGGCGTACGTACGCTGGTCCGGGAGATCGGTCTGCGGCCGCAGAAGCGCCATGGCCAGAACTTCCTGTCGTCGCAAGGGCTGATCGCTCGCATCGTCGACGAGGCCGAGCTGCCCCCCGACAGCGTCGTGCTCGAGGTCGGGCCGGGGCTGGGGCACCTGACCGATCGGCTCCTGCAGCGCGGCGCCCGCGTGACCGCGGTCGAGATCGATCCGCTGCTGGCCGCACACCTGCACGACCACTTCGAGACCGACCGCTTCAACCTGATCGAAGGAGACGTGCTGGCCGGTATGCATTCACTCTCGCCAAGACTGATCGACTGGCTGGCGGCCCAGACCGCCCCCGTCTGGCTGGTGGCCAACCTGCCCTACGCGATCGCCTCTCCGCTGCTGGCCCAGCTCTCTGCCGCACCGGGCCCGATCGTGGGCATGGTGGTCACGGTCCAGCGCGAGATGGCCGATCGGCTCTGCGCGGCGCCAGGAACCGACGCCTACGGGGCCCTGACGGTCCAGGTTGGGTATCGCGCGGTGACGAAGCGGCTGTTCGATGTCCCGGCCGCGGCGTTCTGGCCGCGTCCCGCCGTGCGATCGGCCGTCATCCGTCTGACCCCTGGGCCCCCCCCCAATCTGGCCGACGACGAGCCGCTGTTCCGCCAGTTCGTTCGCGGCGCGTTCCACCACCGGCGCAAGAAGCTGGTCAACTCACTACTCAACTCGAGCCATTTCAAGGACTTGCTGCTCGACTACGCGGCGCCCAGGCCGTTCCTGGAGCAATTGCTGGAGCAAACAGGCCATCCGGCCGACGTGCGCGCAGAGCAGATTTCGGTCGCCGAGCTGGTGACGCTGGCCAACCGATTGACCGCACTCTCAGGAACCGCCAAAAAAACTTGATTTTGGCGCATAGCATGGCTTATATTTGGATGTTGCACCCGAGGTCCGGCGCGGGACCTACGCATCCACTTAAACCCTTGCTCCACATAGTATTGAGACTCCATCCCTGGATGAGAATGCCCCCTTCTCTGCAGGCACGGTCCGATGAGCCGGCTGATACCTGAACAGACGCTGCAGGCGATTGAACAAGCTGCCGACATCGTCCAGATCGTCTCGCGTTACGTCACGCTGAAGCAACGCGGCCAGACGCAGGTCGGCCTGTGTCCCTTCCATAACGAGAAGACCGGCTCGTTCCACGTCTATCCCGAGCGCGGGATCTACGTCTGCTACGGCTGCGGCAAGAAGGGCGGCATCTTTCACTTCATGATGGAGATCGAGGGGCTGCACTTCCGCGAAGCAGTGCGAGAAGTGGGGCGCGAGGTCGGGATCCAGGTCAGCAGCGAGGGTGACAGCGACAGCGACCTGTTCGCCCAGTTGCGCGACACCGTCAGCTGGGCCGCCGAGCAGTTCGCACAGACGCTCTGGAGCCCGGCCGGCGAGAGCGGCCTGCGCTACATGACCGGGCGCGGCTTCAACGAAGAGACGCTGCGCCGGTTCGGTGTCGGATTCGCACCCTCCGGCTGGGAGCGGCTGATCTCAGTGGCGCGCGAGCAGGGGCGCTCGATCGATTTGCTGGCCCAGGTCGGCCTGGTCAAGCTACGCGAGGACGGCAGCGCCTACGACGCGTTCCGCGATCGCGTGATCTTCCCGATTCACGACCTGCGAGGGCGGCCCATCGCGTTTGGCGGGCGCATCATGCCCGAGGCTGCCAGCGATCACGCCCCCAAGTACATCAACTCTCCCGAGTCTCCGCTGTACCAGAAGAGCAGCACGCTCTACGGCTATTCGCACGGAGTGGAGCAGATTCGAGAGAGCCGGCGGATCATCATCGCCGAGGGCTACACCGATGTGATGATGCCCCACCAATGCGGCCAGCACGAGGTGGTCGCCGTCTGCGGCACCGCGCTGACACCCAAGCACGCCAGCCTGCTCGCGCGGCTCGCCGACGAGGTGGTCTTCCTCTTCGACGCCGACCCCGCGGGCCTGCGCGCCACCGAACGCAGCCTGGAGCTGCTGCTACCGCACGAACTCAGGGTGCGCGTGGCGCGGTTGCCGGAGGGCAGCGATCCGCACGAGTTCTTGATCGATCACGGGACCGAAGCGTTCGCCCGTGCGATCGAGCAGGCGGAGGATTTCTTCGCCTTCAAGCTCGCGTTGCTGGGGGCGCGCCACGACCTGACCACCTCGGTGGGCAAGGCCAAGGCAACCGACGAGCTGCTCGAGACGCTCGATTTGCTGGAAAACGTGGTCTATCGAAATCTGCTCTGCAAGGAGCTGGCGCAGGAGCTCGGCATCGATGACAGCGCTCTCGCGGAGCGACAGAAGGGTCGACGCAAGCCGCTTCGCAGAAAAGAGGTAGAGCCAGAGAGCGGGTCTCAGATCCCGCCCAACGAGGCGTTTCTGCTCGAGGTGATGGTGCACCGTCCAAAACTAGTGGGAACCGTCGAGGCCCGCTATCCGTTGGGAGAATACAAGAGCGAACAGGTTCGCCGGATCGCAGCGGTGCTCTACGATGTGCTGCCGCGACGACCGGAGATCGGCTTGAAGGGCCTGCTCGCAATGCTTTCCGACCCCGCCGACGCCAGCTTGCTGTGTGAGGTTGCCGAAATGTGCGGCGACCCGGAGGAGCTGGATCGTCAGCTGGCCGACTTTTTTGGTCGACTGGAACGGGAGCGACAGCAAGGCCGCGCCGCCGAGCTGAAGCTCGCGCTCAGCGAGGCGGAGGCAGCGCAGGATACAGTTCGAATGCGACAGATAATGAGCGAATACGCTTCCCTGATGGGAACGAAACGTCTTGGAGAGGATCAGTCTTGTCACAGGCAGCCGCAACAAACAGGGACACCTTCAACATCATGATGCCACATGGCGGTGATCAACAGGGCGAGCCACAGCCCGGCGAAATCAACATTTTACAGGTTGTCGAGGCGGCCAAACTTCGCGGCACCGTACTGACCTACGACGAGCTGCATCAGCTGATCCCGGACAACAACCCGGCCGGCGACGTCATCGATGAAATCCTTTCTCTGCTCGAAGAGGCGGGCATCGAGCTGGTCGATGACACCGGCCGCGAGCCAGAGGAGAGGAAGACCAAAAAGGACAAGGCCAGCGACAAGCCCGAGAAGGGCAGGAAGAGGGCGCTCAAGGTCCGGTCCGAGCGGATCGACGATCCCGTGCGCATGTACCTACAGCAGATGGGCGAGATCCCGCTGCTTTCGCGCGCCGAGGAGATCCGCCTGGCCAAGAAGATCGAGCTGACCCGCAAGCTGTTCCGCCGGACGCTGCTGCTCTCCCCACTGGCGGCGCGCGAGGCGGTGCGCATCCTGCGCGACGTGCGGCATGGACGGCTGGCCTTCGAGCGTACGCTGCGCATCTCCAACGATCTGGGCAAGGTCGAGCTGGCCCGGCGACTACCGGAGAATCTCGCCACCCTGACCGAGATGCTCGACCAGAACGACGCCGACTACGACTACGTGGTGCGCAACCGGGTCAAGAAGTCCGAGCGCAGCCTGATCCAGCTGCGCATCCATCGGCGCCAGACCAAGTGCATGCGGCTGATCGAGGAGCTGCAGATGCAGATCAAGAAGTTCAAGCCGATCATGGAGAAGTCCAGGGACTATAACCGGCGGCTGCAGGACTCGCAGAAGATGTACGAGCAGGTCAGCAACAAGCTGAAGAAGGGCAAGGCCACGCGCAAGGAAAAGGCGATGGCCCAGGACATGTTCCGCGGCCTGGAATCATACGCGGGCGAGTCCCCGGAGGAGCTGGACAAGCGACTGAATGAGGTCCAGGCCCGCTTCGCCAACTACGAGGAGGCCAAGCGCGAACTCTCCTCCGGCAACCTGCGCCTGGTGGTCTCGATCGCCAAGAAGTACCGCAACCGCGGGCTGACCTTCCTCGACCTGATCCAGGAAGGCAATACCGGCCTGATGAAAGCGGTCGAGAAGTACGAGTACCAGCGGGGCTACAAGTTCAGCACCTACGCCACCTGGTGGATTCGCCAGGCGATCACCCGCTCGATCGCCGACCAGGCCCGGACGATCCGCATTCCGGTGCACATGATCGAGACCATGAGCAAGCTGCGAAATGCGGCCAAGAAGCTGACGCAGGACAATGGCCGCGAGCCAACGGTGGAGGAGATCGCCGCCATCACCGGGATCTCGATCGAAGAGACACGACGGGTGATGAAAATCTCGAAGCTGCCGATCTCGCTGGATCGACCGATCGGCGACAGCGACGACTCTTACTTCGGCGACTTCATCGAAGACGAGACCGCCGAGAGCCCGGTCAACTCAGCGGCTCAGGAAATGCTCAAGGAGAAGATCGAGACCGTGCTCGAAACACTCGACTTCCGCGAGCGCGAGATCATCAAGCTGCGCTACGGCATCGGCGCGGGCTACACCTATACCCTCGAAGAGGTGGGAAAAATCTTCAAGGTCACCCGGGAGCGCGTGCGCCAGATCGAAGCCAAGGCGGTTCGCAAGTTGCAACACCCGATTCGCAGCAGAAAACTCGAAGGCTTCCTCGACAGCACGGGCAAATGGTAGTTTGATGCACCTGACCCGAAAACCATCACGAAGTAGGCAACATGATCACCGACACCCTCGAAATACTGGTAGACCTGCAGGAAATCGATCGAGAAATCTTACAGCTCCAGACTGAACGGTCTGCGAAGCCGGCGACACTCGAAGCCCACCGACAGGAACTGCTTGCAGCAGAGAAACGACAGGATAACGCCAAGGAAGAGCAGGACGCTTTCCGGACCCGCCAGCGCCAGCTAGAAGGCGAGGTGCAGGATCTGGAAACCAACGTCCAAAAACTCTCCGGCCAGCTCAACGAAGTCAAGACCAACCAGGCGTACCAGGCCCTGCAGCACGAGATCGAGGGCGAGAAGGCCAGCAAGCTTCAGATCGAGGAGAAGATCCTCGAGACCCTCGAACAGATCGACCGCTGCGGCACCGTGATCGACGAGATCGGGGTGGAGAGCAAGCGCAAGAAGGAGAGTCTGACCGAAGAAGAGCAGGAGGTCGCCGAGCTGGTCGAAGAGCTCGACGAGGAACTCGGCGAGCTTCAGACGCGTCGCGACGAGGTGGCCAAACCGGTCACCAAAGAGCACCTGCAATTCTACGAACGCCTGCTGGGCAAGCTCAAGGGCAACGCGATGGCCGTGGTCGAGGATCAGGTCTGCACCGGCTGCTACCTCAAGGTGCCGCTGAATCTGATCAATCACCTGCACGTGGGCGAAGACTTCGTCACCTGCACGAGCTGTGCGCGGATCCTCTATCTGAGGTAAACTCTCCCGCGCATGCCATCTGGTCACTTGCTCCTGAGAATTTTGGATGACAGTGGCGTGTCATTCGTCAAAACCGACCTGTCCACGGATCAGGCCCTGCGCTTCGGCAGCGGTCCCGACAACGATCTCATAATCGACGGCATGGACGTCGGCGCCGAGCACTTCATCATCGGCCTCGACGGCGCAGGGGTCTGGATCGAGAACACCGGCGGCGAGGCGACCCTGCTCGACGGCGAGGAAGTCGGCGGCCGCGTGCCGGCGCCGAAGAAGTTCCTCGTCGAGGCGGGCACCGCGGCCGTCAACGTCGAGGTGCAACTGCACAGCCAGGCGCACGTCGCCCCCGAGAGCCTGCTCGGCCTGGTCGTCGGCGGCTACCGCATAGAACAGATTCTCGCCCAGGGGACGGTCGGCATCGTCTACCGCGCGATCCAGGTCAATCTGGGACGCGAGGTCGCGCTCAAAGTGCTTCGCCCGCAGACCGACAAGGAAGCACACCGCCGGTTCCTGCGAATGATCGAGATCTCGGGACGGCTGAATCACCCCAATGTGGCGCGGGTCTACGACAGCGGCTTCGACAAGGCGCGCAAGCTGCACTACATCGTGATGGAGCGTGTCGACGGGCGCACGTTGAAGGACGAGCTCGCCGAGCGAGGCAAGCTCGAGTCGGAGCAGGCGATCGATCTACTGATGCAGATCACCTCGGCACTCAAGTACCTGCACGACCAGGGTATCATCCATCGCAACGTCTGCCCCGCGAACCTGCTCTGGCTGCCGAATCAGCAGGTCAAGCTGATCGGCTTCGGCCTTGTGACCCGCATCGAGGATGATCTGGCTGATTCCTCGATCGTCGGGCACGCGGAGTACGACCAGAGCTACTACCTGGCGCCCGAACTTCTCAGCGACAACGGCGCCGGCGCGCGCGCCGACATCTATGCCGCCGGAGGAGTGGCCTACCGCGCGCTGACCGGCATCTTCCCCAAGCTGGCCGATTCGGCGATGGAGCATCTCGACAAGCTCAGTGCCGGCGAGCGCATCCCGCGGCTGCGCGAGGTGGCGCCCCGGATGCCCGAGCAGCTGGCGGACATCGTCGATCGCTGCCTCGAACCCAACCCCGACGACCGCTATCCGTCCTCCGCGGCGTTGAAGTCCGACCTGCGGGGGCTGATCAACCCCGAGGGCATGGACGAAAAGATGCTCGTCCGGATGCGCAACCATCTGAGCGCGATGCTGCCCGACTCGCCCGACTTGAACGGGTTCGACACCGCCGTGATGTTCCGGCCCGCGGAGCACGGCGTGGGCGGCGACTTCTACGACATCTTCCCCATGAACGACGGCAACTACGGGGTCTGCGTCGGCGACGTGACCGGGCACGGCATCGAGACCCTCGCCGTCGTCGGCATGTCGAAGATGGCCGTGCGTATCCTGGCGCGCCGCGCCAAGGGGCCGCGCGCCGCGTTGATGCTCGCACACCGCGAACTGGTCGGCGACCTGGTAGCCAACACCTTCGTCTCCGCGATCCTGATGCAGATCTCCCCCAAAGAGAAGCTGCTGCGCTATGCCCGCGCGGGGCAGAACCCGCCGATCCTGTTCAATCCCGCCCGCAAGAAGGCCGTCTATCTGCTCAACGCTCCCGGCATGGCGCTTGGCATGATCAAGGGTCGCCCGCTAAAGGTCGAGCAGCGCAAGATCAAGCTGATTCCCGGCGACCTGCTGTTCATCATGACCGACGGCATCGTCGAGGCCGCCGACATCGACGGAGACGAGTACGGCATGCAGCGCCTGATCGCCTTCCTGCGCAAGCACTACGACAAACCCGCCGAGCAACTCGTCCTGCGCCTCGCCGGCGAACTCGAGCAGTTCACCCACCGCGA
>CAZMLI010000233.1:5307-7597 GCA_964566865.1 uncultured Planctomycetota bacterium | reverse complement strand
TTTGGCAGCGGCCCGCGATGGGAGATCCGGCGGTCGATACACCTTCAAGTTTTCCTACGTTTTATCCGTCTGTCTGTAAGGAGTGCACTTCATGAAGTATGGAAAGAGGGGGTTTACCCTCATCGAGCTGATGATCGTCGTTGCGATCATCGCCATCATTGCGGCCATCGCGATTCCCGGCCTGCTCCGGGCGAAGATCAGCGCCAACGAAGGTTCCGCCATTGGTAGCCTCCGTACGCTGGCCACCTCCCAGGAAGAATTTCGTCAGGGCGCAGTCGTCGATCAGGACTCGGATGGCCAGGGCGAGTTCGGGTTCCTTCAGGAACTCTCGGGCACCTCGAACACCCGCGGCGGCACCGCGCCGGCCAGCCCGGCATTTGTCAGCCGTGTGTTCGGCACCAGCGCTGGCACCGGCGCCGGCCTCGCTGACAAGAGCGGCTACCACTTCCTGGTGATCCTGCCGACCTTGGCTGGTACGGAAGCCGAAACGGCCCTTCTGGCCGGCAACGCGGCGACCGTCGCCAACGCCAACGCGCAGGAACTTCGCTACATCGTCTACGCGTGGCCGGTACAGGTGAACAACTCGGGCAACCGGGCCTTCGCCATCAACCAGCAGGGCGAGGTGTACGCCACCTCGAACACCGTGAAGAAGTACAGCTCCACCACCTCGCCGGCTGCTAACGCAGCGCTGGACACCAGCGGTGGCGGTGCGACAACCCTGAACGCCCCGCTCGGCGGTATCTCCACGGTCACCGGTGACGGCCAGACCTGGACTGTCGCTGGAGGTTAGGGAGCAGCAACTCTTGTAAAAAGACACGACGAGAAAGACCGGCGAGGGTAACCTCGGCGGTCTTTCTCTTTACAGTCCTAGGATCGCAGAACTGGAATGACCAGACACAAACAGCAGACGGGCTTCACCCTGATAGAGCTGATGATCGTCGTCGCGATCATCGCGATCATCGCCGCGATCGCGATTCCCGGACTGCTCCGGGCCAAGCTCACCGCAAACGAGGCCTCCACGCTAGGCAGCCTGCGCACGCTCGCGATCGCCGAAGAGGAGTTTCGCCAGGGCGCGGCCGTCGACCAGGACGGCGACGGCCAGGGCGAGTATGCCTACCTGCAGGAGATGGCCGGCACGGTCACCCCTCGGGGCGCCTCCGCCACCATCAATCCCGCATTCATCAGTCAAGTCTTCGGCTACAGCGCAACCGCCTCCGGCGTCGCGGACAAGAGCGGATACCACTATCTGGTCTTTCTGCCGACCACCACTGGCACCGAGGCCGAGCAGAGCGGCGGGTCCTTCAATGTTGCCGCGCAAGCCAATGCCAACGCCCAGGAACTCCGCTTCATCTGCTACGCCTGGCCTGTTTCCTACTCCAGTACCGGCGTGCGCGCCTTCGCGATCACCCAGAAGGGTGAGGTGTTCGCCACCCGCAATGACTCCAAGAAGTACTCCAGCACCACCACCTCGCCGACCGCGGCCGCCGCGCTGGACAGCACTGGCAGCGACCCCAGCAGCTTGCAGTCGACCCTGGGCGGTGCGGCGGCAGTCACCGGTGACGGGCAGACCTGGACCAACGCAGGCGGGTAAGCGCTGCCTGATAGTTCGCCAGCGAATTTCAGCAGAGCCCCGTGAACGTGAACGCGCGTGGCAATTTAGCAAGGGGGTCGGTATCCTGGGGGCCTGACTCGAACCACAACGTCTCGAGATGCCCCATGCGCCCGATCCTCGCGATCCTCATTTGCTGCTCGCAGCTCGTCGCCGCCGCCCAGGAAGAGACCCGCAAACCGCCTCCTCCGGGTGTGATCGAAGGCGCGGTGCTGCTCGTTTCGCCAGCCAATCCGACGATCAAGATCCGCAAGTTCAACAAGCTGGTGGTCTATCTCCGACCGGTCGGCGGGCAGCGGATCAAGATCCCGAAGACGCGGCCGGTCGTGCGGCAGCGCGGCGCGCGATTCAATCCGCCGTTGCTGGTGGTTGCCCGGGGTCAGACGGTGCTGTTTCCCAACGACGACGACCTGTACCACAACGTCTTCAGTTACAGCCCGATCAAGAAGTTCGACCTCGGCTTGTTCAAGTCCGGCGCCTCGCGCAGCATCACCTTCGACAAGGCCGGGCCGGTGCGCATCCACTGCTCGATCCACCGCACGATGAACGCCACGATCTTCGTCGCCGACAGCCGCTTCCACACCGCGCCGATCACGGGCCCGGGCACATTCAAGTTCACCGGCGTACCGCCGGGCGCCTATGAGGTGCGCACCTGGCATCCGCGATTCCCGGTGGGATCGC
>CAZMLI010000233.1:3015-5207 GCA_964566865.1 uncultured Planctomycetota bacterium | reverse complement strand
CCGGAACTGCCCGAGGGCGCGAAGCTGGTCGACTACCGGCAGATCGGCCCCGTCTTCGTCGAACTCCGCGGCCAGGGCGCGACGGCGACCGCCGGCCGCGTGACGATCACGCTCGAGACCGCACGGTTCTCCAGGACCGTCTATGCAGTGGGCGTCGGCGGCACCGTCGTGATCGAGAACAGGTCGAGCCGCGCATACACCGTCTATGCGCTGCACGCCGAAGAAACGGTGTTCGAGGTGTTCGTCGCGGCGGGTGCGTCGAGCGCGCCTCAAGCGGTCGGCACGTTCCCGGGGCACCTCGAGGTCTTCACCTACGAAGAAGACGCCCTGACCACCAACCTGCTGCTTGCCAGCGGGCCATTTGCGCTGGTCGAGGGCGGCGCGCGCTACGTGCTGACCGACCTGAAACCCGGAAAGTACGAGCTGCGCGCCTGGCACGAACGCTTCCCCCCCATCGCGCACAGCCTGACCTTCAGCGCCGACCAGCAACAGCGAATCGATCTGACCTTCAGCGTCAACGAACTGCCCAAGGTCCAGCGCCCGTGATCTTCAGTCTGCGTGGCAAGATCACCCTGTTCTTCGTCGCAGTCATCCTGGCCCTGGTCGTCAGCACTTTCTGGCAGGTCAACAGCCGCGTCGAATCTTCCCTGCGCGAGATCTTGCGCAGTCAGCTGAAGGAGAACAAGAAGGTCTTCTTCGAGTTGCAGGCCTTCAGCCTGAATCAGATCCAGGGCAAGAGCAGCCTGGCGGCCAGGCAGAATCGTGTCGAGGGGGTGATGATGGCGGTCCGCGAGATGGCGCGCGAAGGCGCCCCTCGCGAGGAGCAGGTGCGCAACGTCAACGCCGTGGTCCAGGCCGTCGCCAGCGACCTGAAGGTCGAGCACTTCATGGTCTATGATAGCCAGGGCCTGCTGATGTTTCCCAAGGCGTTGAGCAAGGAACCCTCGCTGGCCAAGCTGCCCGCCGTCGAGCAGGCCCTGCGCACGCAACAGGGCCAGCAACAGGTGATGCAGTTCAAGGGCGCGCTCTACCTGGCCGCGGCGACGCCCATCCTCTACCGGGACGACACCAGCAGCAGCGTACTGCTGCTGGGCGCCGTGCTGGTCGCCGAGCCGCTCAATCCGCTGGCCAGGAACGTGCAGCAAATTGCCGGTGGCCAGACCCAGGTGACGATCCTCTCGAGCAGCGGCAAGATCCTCGAGAGCACGATGACCGGCACCAATCGGCAGGCGCTGGACCAGGCGCTGGCTGCACGGAAGGATCACTTCGAGCTGGTCCAGCATGGCACGCGCCAGCAGGCGCTGCTGACGCTGCCGCTGGCGGGCGATCGATACGTCGCGCTGGTCATCCCGATCTACCAGGGTCTGGACAAGACGAAGCCGGCGGCCGAGCGCAAGGTGGCCGGCACGCTGACGTTGATCCGCTCGCTGGACCAGATCCTGGCCAGGCAGATGGCGCAGATCCAGAAGCGCATGCTGCTGATCGGCCTGGTCGCGATCGTCTTGACGGTGCTGCTCAACATCGCCTTCGCGCGTTCGCTGACGCGGCCGCTCCATCGACTGACTGAGGGCGTCGGCGAGGTGGCCAAGGGCAACCTCAAGCTGGAGGTCCCGGTGACCAGTCGGGACGAGATCGGCTTGCTGACCGCCCGCTTCAACGAGATGGTGGTCGGCCTGTCCCAGAAGGAGAAGCTGAGGCGTATGGTCTCGGACGCCGCCGCGCGCCAGGTCGAGACCGGCGCCAGCCTGCAGCTCGGCGGGGTGAAGGAACACGTCACCGTCTTCTTCAGCGACATCCGCAACTTCACCCCGATGACCGAAGCGCTCGGCGCAGCCGAGATCATCGAGCTGCTCAACCGCTATTTCGCCGTCGCCGGGCAGGTGATCGCCGACCACGGCGGCGACATCGACAAGTTCATCGGCGACGCAATCATGGTCGTCTTCCGCAACGACGACGAGTCGTCAGGCGCGGTCAAGGCGGTGACCTGTGCGGTCGAGATGCAGCGCCAGGTCGCGACCTTCAACGAGCTCAGCATTGCCCAGGGCCGGCCGCCGATCTCGATCGGCGTCGGCATCGCCACCGGCGACGTGGTGGCCGGCAACGTCGGCACCCCGCAGCGACTGGAGTACACGGTGCTCGGCGACACCGTCAACGTCGCGGCGCGGCTCGAGACCGAGTCCAAGGTCGGCAAG
>CAZMLI010000233.1:0-2915 GCA_964566865.1 uncultured Planctomycetota bacterium | reverse complement strand
GTCCTTGTTGTCCACCAGCGTGCGCACCGACTCCACCTTCTTCTCGCGCCAGTGCGCGAAGAGCGCGGCGGCCAGCTCCTTGCCGATCTTCTTGCCCTGCTGATCGGGGTCGATGCCGACCACCTCGATCCAGCCGGTCGGTTTCTCGAAGCCAAACTCCCAGCCGCGAATGTCGCCGAACATGAAGCCGACGACCTCGCCCTCGCACTCGGCGATCAGCGCCGATTCGGGGTCGCGGGTCAGGTAGTAACGCACCTGATTTTCCCAGTGGTCCGGCCGATACTGCTTGGTAATCTTCTCGTCGATGCCCTCGATGGCGCTGGCGTCGAGTTCCGAGACGGGACGAATGGTGATCGTGCTGGTCGACATCAGCTCACCTCCCCACTGCCATTGCCATTGCCATTGCCGTTGCCATTCCCGTTCCCGTTCCCGTTGCCGTTCGCCGGATCCTCGGTGATCCAACGCACCGACTTGGAGCAGGGGCAGTAGCTGGTGCGGGTCAGCCGCGGCATCATCATCTGCGCTTCCTTCGCGCTCTTCTCGCCGGAGACGACCAGCGCGAGCTGCTCCAGGTAGAAGCCGAAGTCGCGATGCTGCAGGTACGGTTCGGGCAAGCTCTCTTGCAGGTAGGTCAGGTAGGTCTTGTGATCGCTGATCTCGTTGCCGTGCACGTCGAACTGACCGAAGGAGAACATGCCGCGGCGGCGGAAATACTCCATCTGCGGGATCATCAGCAGATCCTCGTAGGAGATGCCGTGCTTGCACTCCTGCTGCTCGATCAGGAAGTTGACCAGTTCCTTGACCTCCGGGGCGCTCTTGTCGGGCAGCTTGGCCCGCACATAGGTCCGGTTGAGATCGGCGACCATGCGCGTGATCTCGGCCTTGTACATCTTCAGCGCCTGCTCGTTGGTCAGGTCCTTGAAGCCGACGTCGATGTTGGTCTGGCCGCCCTTCTCGTGGCCGAACATCTCGTAGCCGCGCGGGACCCACTTGTTCAGGTAGCGCTGGATCGTATTCATCGAGATGGCGATCTCGCCGTTGGCCGCCTTGCGCACCCACTTGCGCAGCGGAAAGACGCCGGCGGCCAGGTGGAAGGCCTCCTCCTCGAGCATCGGCACCATGCTGGAGCCCATCGGCCGGTAGGCGCAGACCTTCTGCATCGTCAGCTGGAACTTGCCGACGCGATCGATGATCGCGGCGAAGACGATGTTGTCGGCGAAGGAATCGTACTCGATGTTGAACGCGCCGAGCACATGCTTGCCGGTGGTCATCGAGAGCACTTCCTCGATGAACTCGTCCTTGTTCTGCCCGGCGATCTTGCCCCAGTCGTCGCTGGTCAGCAGGTGGAACATCTGATAACCATGGCGCAACTCCTCGGCCATCACCCGCATCACCGCGAACTTCTCCTCGTCGTCCTGGGCCCGGTCGATGCTGCCCTGATGCTGCTGGATCGAGCCGAACTCGGTGCTGGCCTGGGCCTTGATGATCGCCAGCAGGCGCTCCGCCTCTTCCGGGACCATCTCGGCGCAGCGCTCGACCTTCTCCTCGCCCTTGCGATTGCCGACGGGAATCGTGCGCGGGGTGTCCAGATCGTGCTTGGCGCAGAGACAGAACTTCTCCTGAGTCGGAAAGAACTTGTCCCAGTACTTCATCAGGATGTCGTAGTCGGGGAAGTACTGCTTCTGCCAGGCCTCAACGGCCTGATGGTACTTCTTGGGCAGGGTGTCGCGCTCGATCTGCAAAGCCGTGTTCCTGTGTTGAGGGAGAATGCGGGGCGTGCCGCCTCATTCTCCCCCAGAGATCTGACCTTATCAAGCTACTTGTAGCTGTAGGAGCCCTTGTAGCCGATGACTTCCAGCTCGTGCCCGTCGGGATCGTAAATGTAGATCGCCCAGCCCTCCTTGCGTTCCCAGACATCCAGCCCCTCGTACCCCGCAGCCGCCAGCCGTGCCTGAAAGGTCTCGAGCGGGAGGGCGCTGGTGAAGCCGACATGGTAGATCGTCGCGCAGTCGGAATCGGTCGATGGCGCCAGGCCGGGCCGCTCACTCAGCGCGATGTAGAACTGGTCGGTTCCGACATGCGCGCAGCGGCCCCCATCCGCTCCCGCCTCCTCGTACCGTTTCTCGAAGCCCAGCACCGCCTTGTAGAAGACGAGGCTGCGTTCGATGTCCGCGACGCTCAGATGAATGTGCTCCATGCGATCCACGACAGTGCGGGTACCGGCATCCAGGGTCAGGTTCTCCATCCTATTTCCTCCAGTGATCGGTTGCGGTCAGTACGTAAATCAATCGCTTTACCTATTATGTAAAGAACTTTATTGCTAAATATCTGGCACTGGGTATCCTGAGCCTTGTGAAGCCCCAAGACGACAGCCCGACACGGCACAAGATCCTCTTCTACCTCAAGACCAAGGGGCCCCAGATGGCTGCGAGGCTGGGCGAGCGGCTCGACGTCACCGCGATGGCCGTGCGCCAGCACCTGTATGCGCTCGAGCAGCAGGGGCTGATCGACCACTTCGACGAGCGTCGAAAAGTCGGCCGGCCAGCCCGCCACTGGCGCCTGACCGAGGCCGGATCGAGCCGTTTTCCCGACAGTCACGCGGAGCTGTCGCTCGGCATCATCCAGGCGGTGCGCGCCACCTTCGGCGAACAGGGCATGACCGCCCTGCTCGAGCAGCGGCAAAAGACTCAGCTGGCCGCCTACCAGAAACGGATGCCCGCCGCGTCCGCGCCGATCGAGCAGAAGCTCGAGGCGCTGGCCGAGCTCCGCTGCGACGAGGGCTACATGGCCGAATGGACCCAGGATTCGGACGGCGCCTACAGCCTGATCGAGAACCACTGCCCGATCTGCGCCGCCGCCACCGAGTGTCAGGGATTATGCAGCGGCGAGCTTCAACTGTTTCGCAGCCTGCTCGG
>CAZMLI010000232.1:0-7599 GCA_964566865.1 uncultured Planctomycetota bacterium | reverse complement strand
AGCCGACGCGCCGCATCGATACGCACGCCGTTGCTCTCGCTGAGTGCGGTGCGGATACGCGCGGCCGCGGCGCGATCGAGATGCTCGTGCAAGGTCAGCTCGGTCGCGTCAGGTAACGCTTCCCCGAGGCGCGCTGGCGCCAGGTCGCTGGCGGTGATCTGCTCGGTGCGCGTCAAGACGACGGCCCGTTCGATGCTGTTTTCCAGTTCGCGCACGTTTCCGGGCCAATCATGACCGGTCAGATATGCCTCGGCCTCGGCTGTCCAGCCGCTGACTCGACTGCCCACCTCGGCGCGGGTCTGCAGCAGAAAGTGGCGCGCGAGCGGGATGATATCCTCCCGTCGATCCCGCAGCGGCGGGATCTCGATCGGGATGACCGCGATGCGAAAGTAGAGATCCTCGCGGAAGTTTCCAGCGGCCACCTCTTGCTGTAGATCGCGATTGGTGCAGGCGACGACACGCACATCCACCGGGCGCTGCTGATCGCCGCCGACGCGTTGGACCTCTCGTTCTTGCAGGACGCGCAGCAGCTTGCCCTGAAAGTCCGGAGAGATCTCGCCGATCTCGTCCAGCAACAGCGTCCCGCCGTCAGCCTGTTCGAACAGGCCGCGTCGTGTGCGGTCCGCACCGGTGAAGGCCCCCTTTTCATGTCCGAACAGCTCTGATTCGAGCACGCCACTGGCGAACGCGGGGCAGTTGACCGCGACGAACGGTTTGCCGACGCGGTCGCTGTAGGCATGAATCGCCCGGGCTATCAGTTCCTTGCCCGTGCCGCTGGGTCCGCTGATCAGCACCGTCGAAGGTGCGCGGGCCGCGCGCTGGGTCATCTCGACGACGCGCTGCATCGCCGGGCTGACCGCGATCAACTGGTCCAGCGCGTACTGGCTGCGCAGCTGCTGTCGCAGATAACGGTTCTCGCGCGAGAGCTTGGTCAGCTCCAGAGCGCGCCGGACCAACCGCAGACAGAGCTCGTTGTCGAACGGCTTCTCGACGTAATCGAACGCGCCCTGCCGGATCGCCTCGATCGCGGTTCGCAGCGTGGCGTGGGCGGTGATCAGGATCACCGGCAGCTGCGGGTCGCGCGCGCGGACTTCCTTCAACACGGCGACGCCATCCATCTCGGGCAGTTTGAGGTCGGTCAACAGCAGGTCGAAACCCTCGACCTCGAAGGCCTGCAGAAAGGCGACCGGGTGATGAAAGCTCTGGACTCGAAAGCCCGCCCGGCGAAGCAGGATCGAGAGCACCTCTGCCATGCGCGGCTCGTCGTCGAGGACTGCGATGTGCGGGGTCATGCGCCTGGCGCCTCCGCGGCGGGTAACCAGAGGCGGATGCAGGCTCCGCTGCCATCTGCCGCAGCGCCGGCGCCGGCGATTGCTGCGATGCGGCCGCCGTGCGCCTCGATGATCCTGGCCGCCACCGCCAGCCCCAGGCCCGAGCCCGTGGGCTTGGTGGTGAAGAAGGGTTCGAATACCTGCGTGGCCTGCGCGGTCGGGATGCCCGGACCGTCATCGGCCACATCGAGCTGCACCTCGTTGCCCAGCCTCTCGATGCGCAGTTTCAGCGAGCCGCCGCCGCGGGCTTCGGCGGCATTGGTCAGCAGGCCACGCACGACCTGGGTCAGCATGTCGGGGTCGCCCGTCACCACGCCGCTGCCGGAGCAGGTGGCGCCCTCGGGACGCAGCGTATCGACCAGCCAGGCCAGGTCGACCGATTCTTGCCGTGGCGTCAGGGGCCGGGAGAAATCGAGCAAGCTGGTGACAAAGCGGTTCAGCCGATCCACTTCACAGCAGATGAACTCGCCGGCCTTGAAGCGCTCGTCCTCTGGATCGAGGCCCTCGAGCAGCATCGACGCGGCCGAGCGGATCACGCCGAGCGGATTGCGGACCTCGTGCGCCACACCGGCGGAGAGCCGGCCGATCACGGCCAGGCGGGCGTTCTCGGCAGCTCGCAGTTCGGTGGCGGCCAGTGCGCGGCGGGTGGCGAACAGGCGCCCGATGACGAAGCCCAGCACGCCGTAGGAGACCGCGAAGATCAGCGAGGTGAGCTCGGTCACATCCCAGTCGCCAACCTGCATTCGAAGTCCCATGAACAGGATCGCCAGGTAGTCGAACAGGCCCAGCGAGATTCCCGCGGCAAGGCCGAGCAGGGCGGGCTTGGATTCTGGAGTCACCAGCGGCATCGAGAGCAAATAGTAGCACGACTCGTGCCAGGCCACAGAAGTCCGAAAAGGGCCTGCCGCGGTGCATCCACGCAACCGAACGTTGCAGCGGCGCAACGCCGCGGGTGCCTGGGGAGCGGATCTGGGGCTTCGCTAGACTGGCACGCTGCGTGCAACCTCGCCTGTCAGCAACCATCAACTCACACACAGGAGACAAGAATGAACTGGAAGAGAATTGTATTGCTGCTCGTGCTGGCTGATTTCGTCGCCTTCAGTGGCTACTGCTTCTATCGCGCCGGCGTGATGTCGTTCTTCGAGCTATTCCTCAGCCACTGGGCGATGAAGCAGGTCAGTGTCGACCTGGTGATCGCGATTTCGCTGATCGACGTCTGGATCGTGCTAGACGCTCGTCGTCGGCGCGTGGCGAGCTGGCCGTTCCTGCTGCTTTCGGTTTTTGCAGGTTCGATCGGTCCGCTGGTTTATCTGATTCGTCGCGAGAGCGGATTGGCGTCGGAGAGCAGAGCACCTGCTCCGCCAGTTCCAGTGCCTCACGCTGGCTGACCAGCCGATGACTACGCGCGAGCTGGGTGGCGGCCCGTCGCAGACGGTTGCGGCGACGCTGGATCCGCTCGCGCTCAATCGCGGGCAGCATCCGGCGCACCAGCATCGGCGAGCCGCCGAGCAACGGCAGGGCCAGCCGGCGATCGATGCCCGCCTGTTCGAGCATGCGCAGCGCCTGTCGCTTCTGACTGATGCGCTGGCTCAACTGGGTCAATCGCGCGGTGACCGCGTTGGGGGTGATGCTGTTGAAGCCGACCTGTTCCACGACCACGCCCCACGGCGCCAGAGCGGGTGTCATCAACGCTTCGAGGCGGGCATTGAGATCATCGCTGACCTTCAGCTGCTCACGCTTGCGCGTACAGAGCAGCTCCTGCACCGACAGCCCGAGCGTCTGGTTCATCGCCTCGACCAGGTCGTCGATCTCGATCAAGGCCTTGCGCACGTCGTCGACGCGATAGACCAGGATGGAATCTACATCGTAGACCAACCCGTCGAGCGTCGTCACCTGTTGCGCCGCCAGGTTGAGCGTGCGCGAGCGCACGGGCATCATCCGGACCACCTGCAGGAAGGGCAGCAAGAACTTCAGGCCCGGCTCCAGCACGCGCCGGGCCCGGCCAAAGCTGAACAGCAAGCCACGGTTGCCGGTCTCGACGAGGGCCGCCGCCGCGCGAATGGTGTACCAGACGAGCGTGCCCAGGCCGGCCCAGACCGCGCCCTCGTTGTGCTCGTAGAACTGCTTGAGGTAAAACCAGCTCCACTGGCCGAGCGCACGCGACCCGCTCTGGAATCGGGCCCAGGGGCTCACGCGTCATCGGGCGCCGGGCCTTCGTCCGGCGCGCCGTCTGTTTCGTCATCGCCGATGATATCGCCCAGTTCATCCTCTGCCTTCTCGTCGGCCAGCGCCTCGACCCTTTCCGCGAGCAGGGCGGCGTCGTGCCGGCCGCTGACGACCGGTTCCGCGGCGTGCGTCGCGACGACCGCGCCGGTGACCAGGGCCACGGCCGCTTCTTCAGACATGCTGTCGCCGCGCATCTGCTTGAAGTGCATCAGTCGCTCGCGGGCCAGCAGCTCGAGCTGGGTGATCTCGAGCGAGGCCGGGGAGGGCGAGATGTTGGAGAAGCCGATCTTCAGGATCGACAGGCCCCACTGATCCTGCGCGGTGCGCAACGTCTCTTCTATCTCCCGAGTCATGCGGGGCGTCTCTCGAATCGACTCGCGGTTCTGCGCCTGGATCACCTGCTGGATCGCCATCACCACCACGTTCTGCAGGCCCTGGACCACATCGTCGATCTCGATCAACGCCTTGCGCAGGTCGGTGATCTGGTAGATCACCTTGGCGTCGACCTCGTAGACCAGGTCGTCCTGGAGCTGGATCACCTGCGGCTCGAGGTCGAGGGTGGTGTGCCGGGTGTCCTCAACCTGGAACTTCTGGATCACCGGCCATTTGAAATGCACGCCGGGGCCAACGACCTCGCGGGCACGGCCGAGGTTGAACTTGAGTGCGTGCTGGCCGTCATAGACCACCACGAAGATGCCGGTCATCCACTGCATGATTTCGAGGAACATACTGCCATGGTACCATCCGCGGCATGCCTGACCACGGATGTCTACCACACAAGCAGGGGCAGTTTACGCTGCCCGGGGCCCGCGACCACTATGCGCCTGACTTGCGGCTCGAGCCGCTCGCGATCGCACTCGAGCTGTGCATCGACCTCGAGGCACGCAGCCTGGCGGGGGAGGTGCGCACACAACTGCGCGCGACCGGCCTTGACTGCCGAACGCTGTGCCTCGACGCCTGCGACTTCAGCGAGCTGGAGGTCAGCGACAGCGCCGGCAAGCAGCTCGTCTGGCGTTATGACGGGCGGCAGCTGAGCGTCTGCTGGGACGAGCCGTTCGCCGCGGACGAGATCCGCGAGCTGTCGGTGCGCTACCGCGTCGATCAACCGGTGACCGGCCTCTACTTCTCGCTACCGGATGCGGACTATCCCGATCGCCCGCGCTTTGCGATCACCGATCACGAGACGGAACGGGCGCGCTACTGGCTGCCGTGTGTCGACCATCCCAACAGCCGCACCACCTTCGACGCCCGCATCACCGCGCCGGCCGAGCTGACGATCCTCGCCGGCGGCCTGCTGCAGGAAGAGACCGCCGGCGACGACGGGAGCAAGACGGCACACTGGGTGCTCGATTATCCGTGCCCCAGCTACCTCTATTGCTTCGCGGTCGGCGAGTTCGTGCGCGCGGACGACGAGTCGGTCGACGGCACCGAGATCGCCTATTTCAGCGCTACGCGCGAGCAGCCCGAAGATCTGCTGCGCTCGTTCGGCCGCACGCCGAAGATGATGCGCTGGTTGACGGAGCGGCTGGGCGCAGCCTTCCCGTTCCCCAAGTACTATCAGATCGCGCTGCCCGATGTCTGCGGCGCGATGGAGAACATCTCGCTGGTGACCTGGGATCAGCGCTTCGTGCTCGACCAGCGGCTGTCGGCCGAGTACGGGCACACCGTCGATCAGATCAACATCCACGAGATGGCCCACAGCTTCTTCGGCGACGCGATCGTGATCCGCGACTTTGCCAGCGCCTGGCTCAAGGAGTCCTGGGCGACCTATATCGAATGCTGCTGGCTCGAAGCCGAATATGGTGCGGATGAGATGGCCTACGAGCTCTACCGCAAGGCCGAGCTGTACTTCGAGGAGGTCAAGAAGAAGTATGCTCGGCCGATCGTCACCCGGCACTTCAACAGCAGCTGGGACATGTACGACCGCCATCTGTATCCAGGCGGGGCCTGGCGGATTCACATGCTACGCAAGCGCCTGGGTGAAGAGGTGTTCTGGGCCGCCGTCACCGACTACGTCGAGACCTTCAGCCGCGGCCTGGTCGAGACCAGCGACTTCGTGCGCAAGCTCGAGGCGCACTCGGGCGAAAACCTGGGGCAGTTCTTCGACCAGTGGATCTACCGGCCCGGCTACCCACGACTGAAGATTTCCTTCACGCAGGATCAAGCCCATGGCGAGGGCACCTTTCAGATCGAGCAGACACAGGTCGATGAGGCGGCCGGCATCGGGCTGTTCAGCTTCGATCTGGTGATCGCCGTCGAGCAGGCCGACGGAAGCTGGGAACGGGCCAGCGTCGCGCTGGATCGCGCGCAGCATCAGCTGACGCTGCCGGTCGACCAGCCGCGCCAGATCTGCATCGACCCGGACAACCAGCTGCTGTTCGAGCTCGAGATGAACCCGGGCGACGACCTGCTGCGCTGCGCGCTGACCGAGGGGCCGACCGTCAGCAGCCGCATTCTCGCGGGGCGCGAGCTGGCCAAGACGGGCAAGCGAGCCAACTGCGAGGCGGTGGGTCGGGCCTACGCGGCCGAGCCGGTCTGGGGCGTGCGCGTCGAGCTGGCCAGGAACCTGGCCGCCAGCGGCGCGGCCGAGGCGATTGGCCCGCTGGCCGAGATGCTGGATCTCGAACAGGATCCGCGGGTGATGCTGGCCGTGGCCAGCGCCTGTGGCGAGATGCGGCACGCCCGGCTGGCCGAGGCACTCGAGACTTTCTTGAAGCGTCCGGCGCTGCCATACATGGCCCACGCCGCGGCGCTCGTCGCGCTGGGAGAGCAACGCGATCCCACACGCTCGGGCGCGCTGGATCTCGCTGCGACCGATAACGGCTGGCGCGCGATGGTGCAGGCCGGCGCGCTCTCCGGCCTGGGTCGCACACGCACGCGCGCAGCCTACGATCAGCTGCTCTCGGCTGTGGTCTATGGCGCCCTGCCCGAGGCCGCACGGCCGGCGGCGCTGGCGGCGCTGGCCGAGGCGGCGTCGTGGCAGGCCCGCCCGGAGCAGCAACAGGCCGCTGCGCGGCTGATCGAACTGACGCAGGATGCCAGCGAGGTCGTTCGGCTGTCCGCCGCCGCGGGGCTGGCGCGGTTGGCCTTGCCCGAAGGCGTGGCCGCAATCGAGGCGATGACCGGTGGCGTGGCGGCGCAAGAGCAGCCCCGATTGGACCGCCACATCGCGACGATCCGCAAGGGGGCCGACCCGCACGAGGCATCGATCAAGCTGCGCCAAACGGTCGAAGAACTGCAGGAGAAACTCCGGCAACTCGATGCGCGGATGCAATCGCTCGAGGGCAAAAGCGCTTTGTCCTGATCGGGTCGTGTGTTATCAATATCGATTGCCTGTGGCGGGCCTGTTCACCTTCTCCTGCTGTATTGTTGCAATTGGTTTTAACGGAAGGATGACACAGATGTCCCGCACTCGCCTGATCACCCTGTTCCTCGGTCTAGCGTTGATCCCCTCGCTCGCCAACGCGCGTAGCTGGAGTGAGATCCGCAAGGAATTTGTCGCCAAGTATGCCAGCAGCGACTGGGGGCAAAAATCCGCCGCTGTGCGGATTCTGTCCGAGGGCAATAACCGAGCGGCCTGCGTGATGCTCGCCGGCATCATCAGCAATACCGAAGGCCAGATCGGCCGGGTGATTCAGGAGGTGGCCAAGACCAAGAAGCGGATGGAACCCTTCGTCGGCAAGACCTCCTTCACCCAGGACCAGATGACGGCGAAACGGCGGCTGGACAGCAAGCTCTCGGAGCAGAATGCGCAGTGGGCCGGACTGGAAAAGGTCGGCGACGCGGCCCTGGAGACGCTGGGCAAGATGACCAGCACCGAGGCCAAGAAGTGGCTGCTGTCGACGGGTCTGACGAGGGGCCCCTGGCGCCTGCGCGCGGGCGTTGCCAAGGCGCTCGGTAGTGTCGGCGGCGATGACGTGATCCCGCCGCTGATGGCGGGCGTCAAGACCAAGGATCCGCGGGTCGCGACGGCCTGCATCGACGCGCTCGGACGATTGAAGGTCAAGCAGGCTGCTGAGGTCATCGCCAAGAAGTTGAAGCA
>CAZMLI010000231.1:0-7605 GCA_964566865.1 uncultured Planctomycetota bacterium | reverse complement strand
GTGCGGGCGGTCGAGAGGTAGACCATCTCGCGGCTGGCGGTGGTCAGTTCCAGATAGACCGGCACTTCGCCCGGCGAATCGCACAGCGCTTTCTTGACCTTCTCGAGCGTCGACGTCTCATGATGGCGGGCGTCGAACTGGATCAGCACGCTGGTGGCATAGACCGACTCGACCGACTCCAGCGGCACCACCTTGGTCACCAGGATGCCGGGCTCGGTGCCGGTCAGGTCGACCTGGCCGTTGATGAAGACCATCCGGTCGTCGACCACCAGCTCGATGTACTTCTCGTAGGTCTCGGGAAAGCAGACGGCGCTGCAGGTGCCGTCCAGGTCCTCGAGCTGGAAGCGCACGAAGGTGCGCCCGGCTGTCTTGCCTCGCTTGACCACGCCGCTCTTGAGGCGGGTGATCAGCCCGCCGAGTCGGACCTCGCGGCGATCGGCGCCGTTGCCCAGTGAGCCAGTGCTGGCGCTGGAGTACTGTTGCAGCGTGGCCTTGAAGGGTGTCAGCGGGTGACCCGAGTAGTAAAAGCCCAGCGCCTCCTTCTCCTCGCGCAGGCGCTCGCGGTCGGGCCAGCGGTCGACCTCGGGCATCCGGCGTTCGGGGATTTCGTCCTCGGACAGGTCGTCGAACAGTCCGAGCTGTGCCGCGGCCCGGCCCTTCTCCTGATCGTCCCGACGCAAGAAGGTCTCGAGCGCCTCCAGCATCTGCGCACGGTGGTGCCCGAACAGGTCGCAGGCGCCCGCGCGGATCAAGCTGCCCATCACGGCCTTGTTCACTCTGCGCGTGTCGACCCGCTCGCAGAGGTCGGCGAAGTCATGAAACGTCCCGCCCGCCTGGCGCACCTCGGTGATCGCCTCGAGCGCCTTCTTGCCGCACTTCTTGATCGCGCCCAGTCCGTAGCGGATCCCATCTTCGTTGCCGATGAAGGGCACCAGGCAGTGGTTGATGTCGGGCGGCAGGATCGGAATGCCCTCGTGCAAGCACTCCTCGATGTATTCCGCGACCTTGTCGGTGTCGCCCGAGTGGCTGGTCAGCAGCGCGGCCATGAACTCGTTGCGATGGTGGGTCTTGAGGTAGGCGGTCTGGTAGGCCAGCAGGGCGTAGGCTGCGGAGTGCGACTTGTTGAAGCCGTACTTGGCGAACTCGGCCATCAGATCGAAGATCTGGGCCGCGAGCTTGGGGGCGATGTCGTGTTTCTTCGCGCCTTCGACGAACTGCTTGTGGTAGGTCGCCATCAGGTCGATCTTCTTCTTGCCCATCGCCTTGCGCAGCCGGTCCGCGTCGGACAGTGAAAAGCCGCCCATCAGGTTGGCGATGCGCATCACCTGTTCCTGATAGAGGATCACGCCGTGCGTCTCGGCCAGCAGGTCCTTCAGCATCGGGTGCAGGTACTCGGCCTGTGCGGTGCCGTGCTTGCACTCGATGTACTTGTCGACCATGCCCGAGCCCAGCGGCCCCGGTCGATAGAGCGCCACCAGCGCGATGATGTCCTCGAAGCAGTCGGGCTTGAGCTTGACCAGGATCTCGCGCATCCCGGAGCTCTCGAGCTGAAAGATGCCGCGTGTCTCGCCACGGGAGAGCAGCGCGTAGGTCTCGGCGTCATCCAGCGGCAGCGCGTCGATGTCCGGTCGGGTTCCCGTGTTTCGCGCGACCTGGTTCCTGGCATGTTCGATGATCGTCAGGTTCTTCAGGCCGAGGAAGTCCATCTTCAGCAGGCCGATCGCGTCGCACTGCTCCATCGGAAACTGCGTGACCACGTCGTCGCGCGTCTTCAGCAGCGGGCAGTAGGTGCTGACCGCCTTGTCGGCGATGATCACGGCTGCGGCATGCACGCCCGTCTGGCGTACGATGCCCTCGAGCCCGCGCGCGATGTCGATCAGCTCGGTGATCTCTGCGTCGCTCTCGTAGAGCGAGAGCAGGTCGGGCACCTGGTCGAGCGCCTCCCGCAGCGTGATACCTGGCGTCTCGGGGATCATCTTGGCGATGCGGTCGACGCGCATCAACGGCATGCCGAGTACGCGGCCGACGTCGCGGATGCCGCTCTTGGCGGCGATCTTGCCGAAGGTGACGATCTGGCAGACGTTGTCGCGTCCGTACTTCTCGATGACGTAGTCGATCACCTCGCCGCGCCGTTCCGCGTCGAAGTCGATGTCGATGTCCGGCAGCTCGCTGCGGCCTTCGTTGAGGAAACGCTCGAAGATCAGGTCGTACTTCAGCGGGTCGATGTTGGTGATGCGCAGCGCATAGGCAATGATGCTGCCGGCGGCCGAGCCACGGCCCGGGCCGACGGCGATGCCCTGGGAGCGCGCATGGCGGATGAAATCCTGCACGATCAGGAAGTAGGTCGGAAAACCCATCTCGCTGATCAGCTTGTATTCGCGCTCGAAACGATCGCTGACCTCCTGCGACAGGGTCTCTCCGTAACGTTCGTGCAGGCCGATCTCGCACAACTCGCGGAAGTGCTCTTCGACCGTCTGCTCAGCGGGCGGGATGTACGGAGGCAGATGGTAGCCCTCGAAGTCCAGTTGCACATCGCAGCGCCGCGCGATCTCGAGCGTATTGGTCATCGCCTCGGGGCGGCCCGGAAAGACCTGCGCCATCTCCTCGGCGCTCTTGAGATAGAACTCGTCGGTCTGGAACTTGAAGCGGTTCTCGTCGGACAGCGTCTTGGCGGTCTGGATGCAGAGCAGCACCTCGTGCACGCGGGCCGATTCCGGGGTGGGGTAGTGCACGTCGTTGGTCACCACCGTCTGCAGGCCCTTGCGGTCCGCCACCTCGATCAGCGCTTCGGAGACCAGCTTCTGCTCGCGGATGCCGTTGTACTGCAGCTCGATGAAGAAATGCTCCTCGCCGAAGATCTGCAGGTACTCGTCCAGCGCGGTCATCGCCAGCTCTTGCTCTTCGCGCATCAGGGCGTAGCAGATCTCGGAGCGCAGGCAGCCGGAGAGGGCGATGATGCCTTCCTTGTGATCGGCCAGCATGGCCCGGTCGATGCGCGGCTTGCGGTAGAAGCCCTGGAGATAGGCAGCCGAGGCCAGCTTCATCAGGTTCTGGAAGCCGGTGCGGTTCTCCGCGAGCAGGGTCATGTGGTAGTAGCCGTTGGCGCGCTGGTTGCGGGAGGTATCGGTCATTCCGCTCGGCGCCATGTAGGCCTCGTAACCGAGGATCGGCCGGATCTCGCGCTTCTTGGCTTCCTTGTAGAATTCGACCGCGCCGAACAGGTTGCCGTGGTCGGTCAACGCGAGCGCTTCCATGCCGTGCCCCTGCACGGTGTCGAGCAGATCTCCGATTCGCCCGGCGCCATCGAGCAGGCTGTAGTGGCTATGACAATGAAGGTGTACGAACTCGGTCACGGCTGCCGTCCCTCAATCGCTGATGCAACAGAATGTAATCGCCCCACCCGACATTATCCCCATGGCTGGGACATCTGCAGCGGAAATCAAATGTGGGGTAGTAGAGAAGCGCACCCTACCAGGGGTGGTGTTTTCAGGCAAGCCGCGGTTGCATTTACGGGGGGCCTGTTTTATCCTGGCGGTATGCCTGCCGGTCAGTCCGGGGAGGCCCGTCCCTGGATCAGCGTTCACTTCAAATGTTGCCGAATGTATCAGCGGGTCTATCGCAACAAGACGGAAACCGCCTACGTGGGCTGGTGCCCGAAGTGCATGTCCAAGGTGGAGGTCAAGATCGGCACCGAGGGCAAGCCCAATCGTTTCTTTTCAGCGGAATGAATCCGTGAGGTATCAGATGCAGAGGACACGACTCATCCAGCTCCTGCTGGTTGTGTTTGTGGTGGCCCTGGCCGGCTGCAGCACCAGACCAGAATTGAACGAGGAGGATAGGGAGAAAAAGGCAAAGCTGGTACGGCTGCTCAATGCCTACCACGCCTCGAAACTCTCCGCCCGACCCCCACTCCGGGATCAAATTCTCGCGGTCGGCGGGCAGGGCGAGCGCTTGCTCTATGGCTACCTCATCGCGATTTTCCGGCATCAGCGGCGCGTGGTTTCAGACGTGCTGTTGAGCTGGGCGCGAGACGAGTTCGTCACGGTGATGGGCAAGACCAAGAACCGTGGGTTCATCGTCCTGCTCGGCACGCTGAGGACCGGCGACACAGTGGCGAGACTGTGGGCGACTCGGGTACTCGAGCGCTGTCGAGATGGTGTGGTGCATGTCGCCGAAGAGGGGCAGGAGCCGGAGGATGTGCCAGGGCACCTGTTGATCCGGCGGATTTATGACGACGCGCGGGAGAAGGGCGCCTCACCGGAGTACTGCATGGCGTTGCTGCGGGCGATCGCCGCGATGCGCGCATCCCAGGACGATCTCGGTTTGCAGGCATTCTACGAGGAACTGGCGGGTCCCGAGTGGGAGCCGCGTGGGCGATTGCTAGGGACTGTCGGCTATCTGAACAGCCAGGAGTCGAAGGATCTGCTCGCCCATGGCCTCGAGGATCCGCAGCAGATCATCCGCCAGCTCGCGGCCCGAACCGCCCGCTTGCAGGCCAAGCGGATACGTGCCAGGAAGCGCAAGGTCGGTCAATGAAGCAGTGGGAGATTGCCCCTGGCAGCCGGGTCTGCCAGGCGTGCGAACGGAAGTTCGGTCCGGATGAAACCTACTGGTCCGAGATCCGCGAAGCCGAGGATGGATATAGTCGGCGGGACTATTGCGCGGACTGCCGGGAAGCGGTCGAGGCGCAGCGCGAAGGTCGCGTATCCTCCTGGCGCACCGTCAATCGCGTGGCGCAGAAGATCCCCAAGCTGGTAATCGATCCGGTCAACGCGTTCGAGCTGGTCGAGACCTTCAGCGCGACCGATCCGGACGATCCCCGGCAGAAACTGGCCTATCTGATGGCGCTGCTGTTGATGCGCCGGAAGGTGATTCGCTTCGCCGGCACCGAGGACGGTTACCTGTTGTTCAAGCGCGGTGGTCGCCGGAAGGTCTGGCGGGTGCGAGAGTTCGATTTTAGCGAGGCGGAGATGGACGAGATCCAGTCCGAGCTGGGCGCCTTGCTGGACCTGGAGGAGGCCTCCGCGGCGGAGAGCGAGTCGCCGCAACCCGAGGGCGAGGCGACAGATGGGGGAGTGGCCCAGACGGCTGAAAACTCTTGACAAGCCATGGGTCGTCTGATAGCCTGCTCCCCTTCAGGAGTATATATTGTAACTTGTAAGCCCGTAACGAGTTGCGGTTATTCTTGGCGGTCCTGGATCCGGTTGGTGTCAGGGGTGGGTATCGGTATACAGGCCCGTGTGGCGTGGCATTTCTGGGGAAGAAAATGCAGGATCAGAAGCTCTCGCAGCAGCTTCTAGCAGACGGCAAGATCAACGAATCCCAGCTCAGCCAGGCCACGCAGTTAATGGCGGCGACGGGGGGGGATCTGGCCCGGATACTGGTCAAGATGGGTTTCGTCAGCGACGCTGACGTGACCGAGTACCTGTCCGTGCTGGAGGGGGTCAAGACGGTCAAGGATCTGCAGGACATGATCCTGCCGGAAGTCCTGGTCAAGTCGATCCCGCGTGACCTGATCGAGAAGCACCTGGTCATTCCGATCGCCAAGGAAGGAAACCGCATCACCCTGGCCATGACCGACCCCGAGGACTTCGATGCGATCAACGAGATTCAGTTCCTGACCGGAATGAAACTCGAGCCCGTCATGGCGACCAAGGAGTCGATCCGCAAGGCGATCACGCAGTTCTTCTACACCGCAGACAGCACGGAAGGCGCCGCCGAGCAGGGCGAGGAAGCAGGCGCCCCGCTGGTGAGTGAAGAAGGGGAGATCGGCCTGGCCACAGAGGCGCCGTTGCTCTCGGATTGGCAGCTGAAGGCCGCACTGATCCCGCTGCTGATCGAAAAGGGAATCATCACTGAGGGAGAGCTGCAGGCGAAAGCGCTCGAGCTCGAGTCCGCAGCGCAGGAGACCCCGCAGGGTTAATCGGCATGGAGATCATCGTCAACAAGGACCTCGGCGACGCATTGACCAGTCAGTTCGGCTGTGACAACGCCACCGCCGAATCGCTGATCGAAAAAGCGTTTGCTCAAGTAGTGGAGCACCTCAAGGGCGGCTCGACCGTTGCGTTGCCCAGCTTCGCGACGTTTTCGCCGGGCAACGGCAACGGCAACGGCGCCGGTGAGATCAACGCCGAAGCGCTGGGGGCCGCGGTTGCGTCCGAGGTCGGCGTGGACGCGCAGCAGGCGTTCCAGATGCTGTCCGGCGCCCTCGACACGATCAAGGCCAAGCTGCTCGAAGGACACGAGGTCTCGATTCGCGATTTCGCCACCTTCAAGGTCAGCGAGAAGAAGGCCAAGATCATCAAGGACTCTCGCACGGGACAGAAGATGATCTCGCCGGCCAAGAAGGTCCTCGGCTTCACCGCGGATCCGGCGCTCGAGTCCTCACTCGGTGGCGCGGTCGTCTCGTTCATCCCGGACGTCACGCTGCAGGAGGAGATCGCAAACCTCAAGGTGTCCGCCATCTTGCTGGTGGTGCCCGAGCGTGACTTCTTCGTCGAGACCATCGAGTATCACTTCGAGCGGTCCGGCTGGCAGGTCAGGACCGCGACCAGCCTCGAAGACGCGATGGGCTATTTGAACAAGGACGAAACCCACCTGACGCTGCTCGACGATGGCCTCGAAGGCGCGTCCGAACTCTGTTCGCAGATCAAGTGTAGCAAGGATACCAGCCTGATTCCGCTGATCGTGATGTACGGCAAGGGTCACGACATGAAGCGCGTCGCCGGCTTCGTCGTCTGCGGCGACGAGCAGGTGATTCAGCCGTTCGAGGTCAAGAACCTGCTGACGCTGGCTGAAACGGAGCTGGCCCGGTCGTCAGAAGAAGAAGCCATCTTCGCGCAGGAAGTCACCTTCCGGCTGCCCACCCAGGACGATGCGATCGACCAGGCCAACAGCCTCGGTTCGGAACTATTCGACGCCAGCGGCCTCTCGGACGAGGGGCAGGTCGCGCTCTGCGCAGCATTCCGCGAAGCACTCGGAAACGCGGCGCAGCACGGCAACAAGCACCGGCGCGACAAGGCGCTCGAAGTGCTCTATCTGCTGGACCACGAGAAGATCACCGTGGCGGTCACCGACCAGGGTGCCGGCTTCGAGCATCGGCAGTATGTCAACCAGGGCGAAGAAGGCGACGCACTGTCGCAGGCTCGCCGCAGCCACCAGGCCGGCAAGCTGGGTGGTCTGGGTATCATGCTGATGCTCAAGTGCGTGGATAAGCTGGAGTACAACGACAAGGGCAACGTGATCACGTTGACCAAGTACCTCCGCTAAGTTTCATCAATCGGCCGTAGGGCGGGGCTTGGCGGGTCTGAGGACCTAGCTTCACTATCCCGCCGCACCGGCTGTACCTTCCTGGTGGGGGACCAGCCCCCCCCTGCACAACGCACTGATCAGGTTGGTTGCGACGCACATTTGCGAGCCCTCTCTTTGCCACAGAGTTCACAGAGGCCGGCTTCGCCGGCGTTTGGTGGATCAGCCGGAGGTCGATAGCGGCCGTAGGCCGCCTCTGTGTCCTCTGTACTACTAACGTCTCAAGTCTTCTCGAAACAGGGAGATTTAATCACGCAGCCATTGCGGCCAAACGAGTTACATCGGCGAGCCGTGAAG
>CAZMLI010000230.1:0-7614 GCA_964566865.1 uncultured Planctomycetota bacterium | reverse complement strand
CGCGAGACCGCCTTGAGCCAGCCCGCGTACAGCGCGTCGCGCCGGTCGGCCGACATCTGTGGTTCGAAGATGCGGTCGGTCTGGCGGGCCTGGCTCAGTTCGCTGGCGTCGCTCCAGAAGCCGACACCGAGGCCGGCGAGCAGGGCGGCGCCGAGGGCGGTCGTCTCGGTGATCACGGGGCGGTCGACCGGCAGGCCGAGCAGGTCGGCCTGGAACTGCATCAGGAAGTTGTTGGCGCAGGCGCCGCCGTCGACGCGCAGCACGTCGAGCGCGGCGCCGGCGTCGCTGGCGAAGGCCTCGGCCAGATCGCGGCTCTGATAGGCGATCGACTCCAGCGCCGCGCGTACGATCTGCGCGCGCCCGCTGCCGCGGGTCAGCCCGACGATCGCGCCGCGGGCATCCATGTCCCAGTAGGGCGCGCCGAGACCGGTGAAGGCCGGCACCAGGTAGACGCCCTGGCTGTCCTCGAGCGCGGCCGCGATCGGCTCCGACTCCGGCGCGTCCTTGATCAGGCCCAGCTCGTCGCGCAGCCACTGGATCGCGGCGCCGGCGATGAAGACCGAGCCCTCGAGGGCGTAGGTCGGCTGGCCCTCGGCGCCAACCGCCAGCGTGGTCAGCAGGCCGCTCTGCGACAGGGTCTCGCCCGCGGTCGGCATCAGCATGAAGCAGCCGGTGCCGTAGGTGTTCTTGATCTGTCCCGGCGCGTGGCAAAGCTGTCCGAAGAGGGCGGACTGCTGGTCGCCGGCGACGCCGGAGATCGGCACCGGCTGGCCGAGGATCCGGGTGGTCGCGAGCTTGCCGCTGGAGGGACGGACCTCGGGCAGCACCTGCGCGGGCACGCGCAGCGTCTCGAGCAGGGTGTCATCCCACTTGCGCTCGAAGATGTTGTAGAGCAGGGTGCGCGAGGCGTTCGTATAGTCGGTCACGTGGGCTGCGCCGCCGGTGAGCTTCCAGATCAGCCAGCTGTCGATCGTGCCGAAGGCCAGCTCGCCCTTCTCGGCGCGCGCGCGGGCGCCCTCCACCTGATCCAGGATCCAGGCGATCTTGGTGCCCGAGAAGTAGGCGTCGAGCACCAGCCCGGTCTTGCTGCGAAACAGCTCGGCATGTCCGGCCTCCCGTAGCTCGTTGCAGCGGTCGGCGGTGCGACGGCACTGCCAGACGATCGCGCGATGGATCGGTTCGCCGGTCTGCCGATCCCAGACGACGGTCGTCTCGCGCTGGTTGGTGATGCCGACCGCGACCACCGCGCCGGCGGTCAGCGGGCGGGTGATCTGCTCGATCAGCGCCTCGGTGATGCGCCAGATTTCGTTGGCGTCATGTTCGACCCAGCCGGGCTGTGGGTAGTGCTGGGTGAATTCGCTGTAGGCCTTGCCCGCCAGCCGTCCCTCGTGATCGATCAACAACACGGTCGACCCGGTCGTGCCCTGGTCGATGGCGAGGATGTATTGTGTCATGGCCGTGGTCGTACCTTTCCCCTGAGAGGTTGTCAAGGTGGCCAGGCGCGCGTGAGCGAGATATAGTGGGCCAGATGGAGAGCAGCAAACTGCGATGGGTCCGGGTTGGCGCGTGCCTCGGACTGCTGAGCCTGGGCGCGGTCTCCGGCGCGCTGGCGCAGCGTCGGCTGGCCCGTCGCGGCGTGCGGGTCCACACGGGGGGATCGACGACGCCGGAGGCCGATGCAGAGGGCCGGCAGCTACTGCAGCGAATTGCCGCGCTGGATCGGGCCGGCAAGCGAGCGGACGCGCCGGTACTGCGGCAGCAGTTTCTCCAGCAGTTTCCCGAGAGCTGGCAGGTCTATCGTCAGCAACTGGCCCTCGGCGGGGACCTGGCGCTCGGCGGACGCCCCGACCTGGGCATCCAGTATCTGACGCGTATGGCCGGGGAGCCGAGGTCGTCGGGGCAGTCCCATGCCATGCTGGCGACGGCGGCGCAACTGGCGGTCAAGGCCGGTGATCCGGATCAGGCGATCCAGCTCTATCGCGCGGCGCTGGCCCATCCAACGCTGACCGCCACAGCAGCCCGCTCGCGCTACCGCCAGGCCGTATTACTCCGGGCGTCCGGCCAGCCGCAGGCGGCGCGGGACGCATTCGCCACCGCGCAGCCAGGGCTGCGTGGGCGGATGGCGCGGCGGGCGGTGGCCCATCTGCGCATACTCGAGGCTTCGGTCCGGCCGCCGGCAACGGTCGAGGATCGACTCTTGCTGGCCCGCGCCCATCTGCTCCTGGGCGAGCGTCGTGGGGCAGAGCAGGTCTGGGCTCGCGCCGCGCAGATCGGTGCGCTGCGCCCGGAAGTTCAGCTGGCTCGGGCGGACAACCTGGCGGCGCTGGGGGAGACCACCGACGCCGCGCGACTGTACAATCAGCTACGCAGCAAGTCCTCGGCCCATCCGGCGGTCGAGACCGCGATGTATCGCTGGGCGCGGCTGATGTCGCGGGAGCGCGGCGCGCTGCGGCAGGCGCGGGTGGCGTTCCTGGAGCTGCTGCGGCGTTATCCGCGCGGGCGGCACGAGGCTGACGCCTGGTTGGGGCTGGGAGATCTCGAGGTCAAGGCCGGTCGGTACAAGGCTGCGCAGCGGGCCTACCGTAAGGTATTGTCGGTCAGTCGCAAGCCGGGCAAGCTCTGGGCGGCGCGACTGTCGATTGGCTGGTGCTGGATCCGTCGCAAGCAGTATGGCAAGGCGCGCCGCCACTTCGATGGGATGGCACGGGACGCCGTCACGCCGGAACACAAGCGCCAGGTCGCGCGTGGATTGAAACAGTCACGGGAGGGAAAGGGATGACCGAATCGATACTGGATCAGGTCGCGTGGCCTGACAACGGGCTCGTGCCGGCTGTGGCGCAGGACGCCGAGACGGGGCAGGTGCTGATGCTGGCCTATGTCAATCGGCCCGCGCTGGAGGCCACCTTCGCCTCGGGCTATGCCCACTACTGGAGCCGTTCTCGCAAGCGCCTCTGGAAGAAGGGCAGCAGCTCGGGCAACCTGCAGCGGATCCTCGAGGTCCGGCTGGATTGCGACGCCGACACGCTGCTGTACCGCGTGACGCAGACGGGACCGGCCTGTCACACCGGCGCGGCGAGCTGCTTTTTTCGGCGCGCGCAGGATGGCGTCTGGGCCGAAGACGAGACCGCATGAACGAGACCCAAGCAGCCGCGGCAATCGCCAAGCTGGATCCTGACCTGGAGGTCGAGCGGATTGCGCCGGCGCGGGAAGGCGAACTCTTCAGCGACTTCCTGGTCAACGGACACCGGATCTATCGCCTGGCCCGCAACGACGAAGCAGTGCGCACGCTGGCGGTCGAGAACGCGGTCTTGCCGCTGATCGGCGGGATGGTGGACCTGGCGGTGCCCTGTTTTTCTCTGGTGACCGAGCGCGGCGTGACCTACGAGAGGATCCACGGCGAGCCGCTGACCCGTGCGCGCTTCGAGGCGATGGATGCGGAGTCGCGTGAGCGCTGCGTCCAGATGCTGGGCGAATTCACCGAACAACTGCGGGCCACCGATACCGAGCGCGCCGCCAAGCTGGGCGTGACGCGCTGCGCTTATCCCTTCGCGCGGACCGAGGCGGGCCTGCGACGGGGAAATCCGGCCGCGTTGTATGCGGAGGACCTGGCGGCCCTGCGCGGGCATGGCCTGCTGGACGACGACCAGCTCGCGCGCTGCGCCCGGGTCAAGGAGGCGTTGATCGCGCAGGCCGAGGCGGTAAAGCTGGGGCTGGTCCACGGCGCGCTGGTGCCCGATCACATCCTCTACGATGCGGCTTCCAGCTGGATCTGCGGCGTGGTCGAGTTCTCGGGCATCTTGCTGACCGATCCGCTGTTCGACCTGGCGGGCCTGTTCGACAGCTACGGCGAGGCGCTGCTCGAGGGCCGGTCGGCCGATGAGGTTGCGACGGTGCGCAGACTCTCCTGCTGGCGCTCGGTGCTAGGCCTGGTCGAGGCCGCCGCCAGTGACCAGGCCGAGGCGCTGACCCACTGGCGCAGCCAACTCGACGCTAACGATATTGATCGTTGAGCTGCTTGGTGATCTCGGCGGACAAGTCGGTCGGCGGGTGGAAGTACAATACCTGCTTCTGGGCCAGCTTGGCTTTTAGCTGATCGCTGCTGGTCGAGGCGATGTCCTGATCGTCGTACTTGAGGATCAGCCGGTAGTTCTGCGCCTTGCCATAGGCCGTCACGGCCGCGAGAATCTCGCGAAAGATCTCCTCGGTGTAGCGCTGCATCTCGGCCGTCAGCCCTTCCTTGCTCCAGGCCATCTGGGCCTTCACCCCGTCATACTCCTCCGCCAGCTTGGCGAGCTTCTTGCGGTAGATCGGGTCATCCTTCTTGTAGTTGGCCAGGCGGACCTTCCTGCGCTCGAGCAAGCTGAATGTCTTCTTCAGCTCGATTTGAATCTTCCGGTACTTGACCTGAATCTCTTTCTGGCGGGCGTTGGTCTTGTTGTAGCCCATGAACACCTTGCGCAGGTTGACCACTCCGATCTTCCGCGGCGCCAGCTTCGGCGCCTGCTGGGCCATGGCGGGCGACTGGAACAGACGGTTGCCTGCGAGACCGCCGAGTAAAGCGAACAGGCAGAATGCGAGACAGAGGGCGAGTCGGCGTGGCATGGGGTTGGCTCCTTGATTGAGGTCGACCGGGAGGGTAGTCCCCCGATGGGGAGCGGTCAAGAACTGATCAGTGCTGGTTTGGCGCTGTCCAGCGGATGGGGGGAAATGGCTTCAAAACGGCCATGGCGAGGATATAGTGCCATTTCCCCGTTGGGCGCGAGATTCGCGTGAACCGCCCTCGATGGGGAACGTATTATCCAGCACACAACCAATGAGGATACGCGAGATGAATCGTACGTCGATGATGGTGAGTCTGTTGATCGCCGGCCTCTTGCTGGGCCTTGCGCCGAGCCAGGCGCAGGCGCAGCTGCCGACCAAGGACGAGATCAAGAAGCTGGACGGTGAGATCAAGAAGTCGATCCGCAAGGCGCAGAAGTTCCTGTTCGCCGCCTGGGATGGCAAGAAGGGCACATGGGAGCATCCCGGCATCACCGCGCTGGTCCTGCTGGCGCTGCTGCGCTCGCCGGATGGTTATGACGACGACCCGTTCATCCGCAAGCCGATCGAGTACCTGCTCTCGATCCAGAAGAAGAGCGGTGGGATCTACGTCGAGATGGTGCCCAACTACATCACCTCGATCAGCCTGATCGCGCTGGTGCACGCGCGAGATCGGATCAAGGATGCCAAGCTCAAGGCGCGCATCGTCACGGCGATCGAGAAAGCAAAGAAGTTTCTGATCAAGCTGCAGGCCGATGAGGACGAGGGCTACACGATCAAGGATCGACTGTATGGCGGTGTCGGCTACGGCGGCGACCTGCGTCCGGATCTGTCGAATACGCAGCTGGCGGTCGAGGCGGTGAAGAAGGCCGGCCTGTCGACCGATGACAAGTTCTTCAAGAAGGCGATGAAGTTCCTCGAGCGCTGCCAGAACCGCAGCGAGAGCAACGATCAGAAGTGGGCCGGCAACGACAAGGGTTTCATCTACTATCCAGGCAAGACCTACGCCGGGACCTACAAGAAACCGGGCGGCGGCAAGGGACTGCGCTCCTATGGCAGCATGACCTACGCCGGTTTGAAGAGCTTCATCCACGCGGGCCTGAGCAAGGACGACCCCCGAGTGAAGGGCGCTTTCGAGTGGATCGAAGCGCACTACACGGTCAAGGAGAACCCCGAGGTCGGCAACCAGGGCCTGTACTACTACTACCACACCTTCGCCAAGGCCCTGACGGTCTACGGCGTCAAGGATCTGCGCGACAAGAGCGGCCGCAAGCATGACTGGCGCTACGACCTGGCGCAGGAGTTGATCAGCCGCCAGGCGGCGGATGGCGCCTGGAAGAACAAGAACCCGCGCTGGATGGAGGGCAACAAGGTGCTGGCGACGACCTACGCGCTGCTCTCGCTGGAATACTGCTATCGCAGCTACAAGAAGAAGAGCGCGCCCGCCAAGTCGGGCAAGAAGAAGTAGCCTGCAATGACGAGCACCACCCGCTGGAATGCCGGCGACCTGATCGAGGAGTACCGTCTGCTCAGCCATCTGGGCAGCGGTGCTTTTGGCGAGGTCTGGAAGGCGGAGCACAAGGACTCCAGTGAGGTGGTGGTCGCGCTCAAGCTGGCCAACGAGCCGGAGTTCGCGCGCTTCCTCAAGAAAGAGGGCGTGCTGCAGTTCAAGCTGCGTCATCCCGGCATCGTCATGGTGCGCCACTTCGATCTGGATTCCGATCCGCCGGTGCTGGTGATGGACTACGTCGAGGGCACCAACCTGCGCAATGTACTGCGCGAGCGCGGCCGATTGGCCGTCGACGAGGCGCAGCAGATGTTCCGCACGCTGCTGGAGATCATGGCCTACGCCCACCGCGAGGGTGTGCTGCATCTGGATCTCAAGCCGGAGAACGTGCTCGTCGAGCCGGATGGCGCGATCAAGCTGACCGACTTCGGCCTGGGCAAGGCACGTGACGCGGCCACACACAGCGTGCAGATGAGCATGGCTTCGGTCGGCGCCGATACGCTCTCCGGCACGCTGGCCTACATGTCGAAGGAACAGCGCGAGGGCGGCCTGCTGGATCAACGCGCGGATATCTACGCGCTGGGCATCATCCTCTTCGAGCTGCTCTGCGGCGAGCGCCCCGACTTCGGCGACCTGCCCTCGCGGCTGGTGCCCGACATCCCGCCCCAGCTGGACACGGTCTTTCGCCGCTGCGTGGTTCGCATCGAGCAGCGCTACGCATCGGTCGAGGAGATTCTGCGTGACATGCCGCAGGCGGGAGTGCCGGTGCTCAGCCCGGCGATCCTGCCCGCTGCGGAAAAGGCGGGGCTGCTGTCCTGCGGCGCTTGCGCCGCCTCGATCGAGCAGCACTGGCGGTTCTGCATCCGCTGTGGCTTTCCGATCACGCCAGCAGCGGAGTGATTCAGCCAGACTGCCAGACCCCGCCCGGGCTCCCTTGAGGCCCCTGTCTCGGCGCTTCGTCTGGTCCGGTTTTCTCGCGCTGACGCTCGGGCTGGTGCTGGCGATCTGCTGGTGGCTCTCGCGCGCCGCCCCCGCACGGGCAGAGCTGCGGGCACTGCGGCAGTTGCGGGCGCTGGTCTATCTGATTTACCCGCTGGCGACCCTCGCGGTGCCCTACCTGTTCCGGTTACTCTGCCCCGAGGAGACACGCCGCGCGCCGACCTGGCGCGGCTACCTCGCGGTTTTCTGGGCTCCGCTGGTCTTCGGCCTCTGCGCCGCGTGGGTCGGCGGTTCGGGACACGCGTGGCATGTCGCGCTGCTGCTGACGGGCTACGGTCTGCTGCTGGCCGCGCTCTCGGATCTGACACGGCTGTTCTCGGCCGGAGTGGGGCAACTGATCCCCAGCCTTTGCGGGTTGCTGATGATCGGCTCGGTCTTCATCGGCGCGCGCGCCGTCGAGCAGGTGCAGAGCGAGCAGTCCCGTAGCGCGCGGATCGATCTGCTGGTGCAGCTCAATCCCGTGATCGTCGCCTGCGAGCGCATCGAGCGCTTCGACACGCTGCGCACCACGCGGGTCTATGGCGCCACCCCGATCGGCGCGCTCTACATCTACCGCTTCCCGGACTGGT
>CAZMLI010000229.1:0-7623 GCA_964566865.1 uncultured Planctomycetota bacterium | reverse complement strand
TCCGAGGCAGTGCGCCACGCCGATCGCGCCCAGCGCGTTGGCCACGTTGTGCAGCGCGGCGCCGCCGAGGGTGAACGGCGCCTGGTCCACGTGGGCGATCGCCTGGCCGGCGCGGGTCAGTTGACCATCGACCAGGTCCTGCTGCGAAAACCAGTCGATCGGCAGGTCCAGTCCGGCGGCGAGCTCGACCAGCAACGCGTCGTCGGCGTTGAGCACGAGCTGTTGCGCCGCGCGCTGCACGACCATCTTGGTCTGTGCCAGCATGCGCAGGTCATGAACGCCAAAATCGCCCAGGTGGTCCTCGGCCACGTTGGTCACCAGCGCCACGTCGGCGCGGCCGACTGCCAGCCCGCGGCGCTGAATCCCGCCGCGTGCGGTCTCGAGAATCGCCACCTCGACGCGCCGGTCGCGCAGGATCGTGCGCGCGCCGCCTGGCCCGGAGTAGTCGCCGGTATCGAGCACGTCGTCGCCGACCTTGAGCCAGTCGGTCGAGCTCAGACCGGGCAACTTGCCGGCCGCGCTGACCATCGCCGCCAGCAGTCGGACCGTGGTGGTCTTGCCGTTGGTGCCGGTGACCAGCGCGACGGGAATGTCATAAATCTCCGACCAGTCGACCTCATCCGGCAGCGCGTCGACGGGCCAGCAGCGCGACCCCGCACCCAATCCGACCGAGGCAAAGTCGTCGTCCGAGAGAAAGCTGACCCCGTGCGCACGGGCGGCGTCGCGCAACGCGAGCAGCGCCGGGTTGACCTCGGCAGCGATCAGCTCACGCAGCTTGTCCGCGTCCTGCTCCAGTTCCGGCTCGACCTCGCCAGCGAGCATCTCGCGGGTAGACCGCCAGGCCCACTCGGTGATCTCGGTCGCGGCGTAGAGCGCATCGATCGGCGCCGAGATCGCCAGACTGACGCCGTCGGGCAAGACGCGCGAGGTGACCTGCTGCGCCTGCCAGCCCACGGCATCGAGCATGCGCCGCACCTGACCGCGCCAGGCGTCGATCGCGGGCTGCGGGTCGAAGGCCGGATCACGGTCGAGATCCAGCACCGCGCCCGGATGATCCCAGAGAATGTTGGGACCGGTCAGTCGACGCGAGTCACGAACAGTGAGTGTCACAGAACCCGCAACGCACTCAATCGCCGTGCTCGTCCCGACTGGCAAGCCGCACGCCGCGTTCGTCGGTGATCAGCTCCTCGCCCTCGGCCAGGTTCATCTGCGGCGCGGGGATGCGAACCGAGGGTGCTGCCTTGCGGGTCGTCGGCGCATCGCACTCGGGAGAGAACTCCGTGATCTGCTTCCAGGTCCGCGTGATCGAATCGCCGAAGATCAGCAGCAGATCGTCGGCCTTCGCCATCGACAGTGCGGCATGCACGGCGCGCTGCTCATCCGGGATCATCTCGACCTGCTCGCCCGGCACGCCTGCGTCGAGCAATACCTGGCGTTGACGCATCGGCACCTCGTCCGAGGCGCGGCCGCGCAGGTTGTCGTCGCGCCGACAGATATAATGGTCGAACTCGCCGGCGATCAGCCGCGCGACCTCGTCGATGTCGGTGTCCCGGCGGTCTCCCGGGGCGGCGATCACCACGATCCGCCGGCCCTTGGTCTCCAGGTTCTTCACCACCTGCACCATCGCCGCGATGGCTGCGGGGTTGTGGCCGTAATCCAGGATGACCTTGAACGGGTGCGCATCGAAGATGTTCATCCGGCCCGGCGCCTGGAAGAAGGTGGTGTCGAAGGTGCGCAGCCCGTGGCGGATATCCTCCAGGCTGACATCCATGCTGAAGGCGATCGCGGCGGCGAACATCGCGTTCTGCACGTTGTGCACCGCGCGGCCTTCGAGGGTCGCGGGGACCAGGTGCGTCCAGAGCAGCGGAATGTGCGCCCCGTTGTCGTAGATCGTGATCATGTAGCCGCCCGCGCCCTCTTCGAGCACGACCGCGCGACCGCCCGCGCGGATGTGCTCGCGCATCAGCGCGTGGCGCGGGTTGAGCGTGACGTAGCACAGATTCGCGGCGTCGGTGTGGTCGGCCATCTTCAGGCAGAGCGCGTCGTCGGCATTCAGCACGGCGGTGTCGCGCGCGACCTCGATGATCGTGCGCTTGACCCGCGCGAGTTCCTCGAGCGTATCGATCCCGCGCAGGCCGAGGTGATCGGACTGCACGTTGAGCACCGCGCCGACATTGCAGCGCTGGCAGCCCATCCCGCGTCGCAGCAGGCCGCCCCGCGCGACTTCCAGAATGGCGACTTCGACGGCCGGGTCGCGCAGCACCATGCGCGCGCTGACCGGCCCGGTCATGTCGCCCTCGACGGTCATGCGGCCGTCGATGTAGACGCCGTCCGAGGTGGTCGTGCCGACGCAATGTCCGGCCAGCTTGAAGATGTGGGCGGTCATGCGCGTGGTGGTGGTCTTGCCGTTGGTCCCGGTGATCGCGGCGATCGGGATGCGCGTTGGCGCACCCGGCGGAAACAGCATGTCCATCACGGGGCCAGCCACGTCGCGCGGTGTGCCCTCGCTGGGCGCCACATGCATCCGGAAACCGGGGGCCGCGTTGACCTCGCAGATCGCACCGCCCGTCTCGCGGTGGGAGCGGCTGATATCGTGGGTCAGGAAGTCGACGCCGCCGATGTCCAGGCCGATGGCGCGCACCGCGCGCACGGCCATGTCGCGGTTGTCCGGATGGACCAGATCGGTGACGTCGACCGCCGTGCCGCCAGTCGAGAGGTTGCCGGTCGACCGCAGATAGACCTCGTCGCCGGCGGGCGGCACGCTGGACTCGTCGAAGCCGCGCGCAGCGAGCAAGCGCAGAGCTTGATGGTCCAGATCCAGGTTGGTCAGCACCTTCTCGTGGCCGATACCGCGCCGAGGATCGCTGTTGACGATCTCGATCAGCTCCGCAACGCTGTGCTGTCCGTCACCGGTGACATGCCCGGGAACACGCTGGGCGACGGCCACCAGCTCGCCGTTGACGACCAGCATCCGGTGGTCGAGCCCCTCGATGAAGCGTTCCAGCAGCACCGTCCGGCTGTGCTCCCGCGCCTGTTCGAAGGCGACGCGAATCGCCGCCTCATCGGTCAGGTTAGTCGACACCCCGCGGCCATGGTTGCCGTTGAACGGCTTGATCACCGCCGGCGCGCCGAGCCGGCCTGCCGCCTTGACCGCCTCGTCGGCCGAGTAGACCAGCGACTGGGTCGGCACCGGCAAGCCGAGGTCGGCCAGGATCCGGTTGGTCTCGTCCTTGTCGCAGGAAATCTCGACCGCGATGTGGCGTGTCTCGCTGGTGATCGTGGCCTGGATCCGGCGGGCATGACGGCCGTGGCCGAACTGGACCAGGCTGTACTTGTTCAAGCGCAGCCAGGGGATGTCACGCGCTTCGGCGGCCCGCACCAGCGAGGCGGTACTCGGTCCGAAGGCCCGCCTTTGGGAGCTGCGGATGAACGCGTCGCGCTCGGTATCCCAGTCGAACTCGGCATCCCGCTCCTGCTGCAGATGTTCGGGCAGCAGCGCACCCAGCACCCGCATGCCCAGCCGACCGGCATCCAGCCCGACTTCCTCCTGCTCATACTCGTAGACCACGTCGTAGTGGCCCGTTTCGCCCGTCCCGCGCGTCCGGCCGAAGGTGACCTGCGCGCCGGCGACGTTCTGCAGCTCGATCGCGACGTGCTCCAGCACATGGCCCAGCCAGGTGCCCGGGTCCTCGGTCAGCCGACGGACGAACCCGCCCGGCTCGCCGTAGGAGCAACCGTGCTCGGCCAGCCCCGGCAATTGCGCCAGCAGCTTGTCGCTGAAGTCGCCGCCGAGGCGTACGCTCGGCCAGTGCTCCAGCTCGCCCAGGTCGACGGTCAGTCGGATGACACGGAAGTTGGCGTAGAGGTTCGGGCCGAGGAAGACCGAACGGGCGAGCGTTTTCACCGCGGGCCGCCGACCACCGCCCCCGGGCGGGCCTTACGCGTGGCGATGTTGTAGTGCGCACCGTCGATCAGCACGTGCAAGCGCACGCCGATGATGCAGACCGGATCGTGGCGGCGGGCCGAGTCCATCGAGGAATACTCGATCTCCGAGGGATCGACGATCGTGATCGCCCCGGTGCCGGCCACGTCGAGCGTATCGTCCGGCGCGATGAAGGCCGCGGTGTCCTCGTCGAGGCCGATGCCGATCGGACGCGGGTTGTAGGCCAGCGCCGTCAACAACCGGCCGAGCCGGCCGCGCTGACGAAAATGCTGGTCGATGATCGCCAGTTGCGTCAGGCCGAGCCCTGGGGCCAGCGTGACCATGTCGCTGCTCGGCGTGGCACCGCCGTCGCCGTAGGCGATCATGTGCTCGCAGAGAAACGCTGCGCCGGCCGAGGTCCCGGCGACGTGCAGCCCATCTTGCTCGTTGCGCTCCCGCAACAGCGAGGCGACGGACGTGCCGCCGATCGTGGTCGACAGGCGCAACTGGTTGCCTCCGGTCAGGAAGACGCCGGTGGCGTCCCGCAACACGTCGAGCCACTCCTCCTTTTCACAGTCCGCGCGTTCATTGAACGGCAGGCTGCGCACCTGCTCGACGCCAAGGCCGAGCAAGATCTCTTCGTAGCGTGCGCCGGTGTCCTCCAGCATTGAAGCTGTCGGGATCACCGCGATCCGTGCACGCGAACCGCCGCATAAACCGGCGAAACGGCGCAAGATCGAGGGGTCACGGACCTTCTCCTCGGCGCCTCCAATCGGGATGATATAGCCTCTGCTCACGTGTCACATCATAGCGGTTTTCAGCAGTTTGCAAGATTCTTCGGCCCGGGGCGATTTTGGGGCGTGCTCCTGCGGCGCGGCTCTACAATGCCGGTATGCCCAAGCTCTACTTTCGACATGGCACGGTCGGCTCGGCCAAGACGCTCAACCTGCTCGCCGTCGCGCACAATTACCGCCAGCAAGGCAAGCAGGTCCGCCTGCTCAAACCGGCCCTCGACACCCGCTTCGGCCAGGAGAGAATCACCTCCCGCGCGGGCCTGTCCCAGAAGGCCGACCTGTTGCTCGAGCAAGATACCAAGCTCGATCCGCAGGATTTCAGCGGCGTGCACTGCATCCTGGTCGACGAGGCGCAGTTCCTCAGCGAGCAGCTGATCGAACAGCTGCGCGACCTGACCCGCAGCATTCGCGTGCCGGTGATCTGCTACGGACTGCGCACCGACTTCAAGTCATGCTTGTTCCCGGCCTCCCGCCGACTGATGGAGCTGGCTGACTCGATCGAGGAGATAAAGGTCACCTGCGCCTTCTGCAACCACAAGGGCGTGCTCAACCTCAAGCAGGTCGACGGCGTGCCCGTGCGCGAGGGCCAGTCGGTCGAGCTCGGCGCGGAGGAGCTCTACCAGCCAGCCTGTTACAGCTGCTACGCCGAAAAATTGGGCATCAGCGGTAGCTGGGAACGCGAAGAAGCGCTGGCCTGAGCCTCATTGGGGGATGGCCTCTTTCCCAATGTAGGGCGGGGGCTTGTCCCCCGCCGGAACAATACGGTCGGAGCGGCGGGGGACAAGCCCCCGCCCTACGGGCGATGCCAATCAACCAGGACGGTTGACAACACAAAGGCCCGCTGGCCTGGCTAATCCGCCATCGAGGCGGTGCCCATCGACTCGACTTCGGTGCCGCGCACGATCTCGTTGTAGGACAGCACGCTGATGCCGTGCTGGATGCCTTCGCAGATCTTGTTCACGTGGAAGCGGATCTGCGGCGAGGTCAACACCACCGGGTTGTGGCCGGAATTGAGCAGGACCTCGAGCGCCTCGGTGATCACGTCGACGATCTTGTTCAGCGTTACGGGCGGCAGCGAGAGGTAGCTGCCCTGCTCGGTGTGCTGGATGCCGGCGGCGATGGCGTCCTCGAGCTTCGGATCCAGCGTGATGCAGTAGATCTTGCCGTCTTCCTCGAGCGCGTCCTTGCAGATGATCGGCGCCAGCGCATTGCGCACGTACTCGCTGAGAATCTGCGGCTCCTTGGTCTTGGGCGCGTATTCGGAGAGCACCTCGAGGATCTTGGACAGGTTGCGAATCGACACGCGCTCGGCCAGCAGCAACTGCAGCACCTTTTGCACCTCGCCTGGCTTGAGCACCTCCGGCACCAGCTCGTTGACCACGGTCGGGCTGCTCTCCTTGAGGTTCTCCAGCAGCTTGTTGACGTCCTCGCGGGTGAGTAACTCCGAGGCGTTCTTCTTGATCGTCTCGGTCAGGTGGGTCGCCATCACGGTCGGCGCATCGACGACGGTGTAGCCCATCGCCTCGGCCTTCTGCCGCTGCCCCTCGCTGATCCAGACCGCCGGCAAGCCGAAGGCGGGCTCGGTCGCCTCGGTGCCTTCCAGCCGGCCGGTGGCCAGGCCGGCGTCCATCGCCAGGTGATGGTCAGCCATGCAGAAGTTGCGGTCGACCTCCACGCCGTGCATCTTGAAGACGTACTGGTTCGGCTCCAGCTGCATGTTGTCGCGAATTCGGATCGGCGGCACGACCAGGCCGAGCTCGAGCGCCATCTGGCGCCGGATCATCGTCACGCGGTCCAGCAGGTCGCCGCCCTGGTTCTGATCGACCAGCCGGATCAGTCCGTAGCCGATCTCGATCTCCATCGGATCGACCTTGAGCAGCCCCTCGACCTTCTCCGGCTCGCGCTTTTCCTCGCTGGCCTCGACTGCCTTGGCCTTCTCCTCCTCGGACTGTATGTCACGCATCAGCCAGGCCAGGCCGCCGGCGGCCACCGACAGGCCGACCATCGGAACCGCCGGCAGGCCGGTGATCGCCATCACCATCAGGAAGCCCGAGGCGACGGCCAGCGGCCCTGGGCGGGTCAGCAGCTGCGAGAGGAATTCCTCGCCGAGCTCCTCGGTCGAGGCGGCGCGGGTGACGATCAGGCCGGCCGCGATGGCGATGATGAAGGCCGGGATCTGGCTGACCAGCCCGTCACCGATCGTCAGCTTGGTGAAGGTCTCCAGCGCCGTCGCCGCGTCCATCCCGTAGCGCAGCCAGCCGATCAGGAAGCCGCCGAGGATGTTGATCGCGGTGATGATCAATCCAGCCACGGCATCGCCCCGGACGAACTTGCTGGCGCCGTCCATCGCGCCATAGAAGTCCGCCTCGCGTGAGATGTCCTCGCGTCGCTGACGCGCCTCGACCTCCTCGATCAGACCGCTGTTGAGGTCGGCGTCGATCGCCATCTGCTTGCCGGGCATGGCGTCGAGGGTGAAGCGGGCCGCCACCTCGGAGATGCGGGTGGCGCCCTTGGTGATCACGACGAACTGCACGATGATCAGGATCAAGAACATGATCACGCCGATCAGCGGATCATCGCCGGCGACGAAGGTACCAAAGGCCTTGATCACACCCCCGGCCGCATCTTCCCCCTTGGTCGGCGCATTGACCAGGATCAGCCGGGTGGTCGCGATGTTGAGTACCAGGCGAAACAGCGTGACCACCAGCAGCAGCGAGGGAAAGACGCTGAACTTGAGCGGGCTGTCGATGTAGATCGTGGTCAGCAGGACCATGATCGACGTCGCAAACATGAACGCCAACAGGAAGTCGATGACGAACGACGGAAAGGGGATGATGATCACCCCCGGCAGGGCGACGATCGCGAGTGTGACCGACAGCCCTCGGTATTTCTTGAACAGCTCTAGCG
>CAZMLI010000228.1:0-7703 GCA_964566865.1 uncultured Planctomycetota bacterium | reverse complement strand
AACGAGCCGACTGCGGTCGTAGCCCAGGCGTTCGACGACTATCTGTCGCGGAACGCGCCGTGGCCTTGGAGTTCAAGATCCTCCGCGGCTCCGCGATCTCCGCGGCTCCGCGTGAGGCTCCGCGGTCTCTCAGTTTCTCTGCTGGCACGCAACCCTTGCGCCAATAGTTCAACGAATAATCACCACCTTTTCGCTTCACGGCTCGCTGATGTAACTCGTTTGACCGCAATGGCTGCGTGACCAAATCTTCCTGTTTCGAGAAGACTTGAGACGTTAGTAGTACAGAGCGCACAGAGGCCGGCTGCGCCGGCGTTTGGCTGCGACGCCTCACTGAACGGCCCGCAAGAGCGCGTCGCAACCAGCGCCGGCGAAGCCGGCCTCTGTGCGCTCTGTGACCTCTGTGGCAATGAGAAACAAAAGTGCGTGCGCAACCAAAGGCCACCAGGAGTGCATCGCAATCAAAGCTCCTGAACGTCCGATAATCAGCAAACGCTGACCCTCAGCCACCCGTATCACTCCCTTATTGTGAGTTGCAACCACAACATCAGGAGAACCGGGCCATGCGTTGGATCACCCTCACCCTGGCTGCCGCCATTGTCGCGGCGCCTGCTGTCATCGGCGACACGTCGGCGACCAAGACGGCATTCGAGTCGATCACCAAGAAGGACCTGCTCAAGCACATCAGCTATCTGGCATCGGATGAGCTGGAAGGGCGGGCGGCTGGCAGCAAGGGCTGCTACCTGGCTGGCGACTACATTGCCAAGCAGTTCAAGTCATATGGCTTGAAGGGTGGCGGCACCGACGGCACGTACTTCCAGAACGTGCCGATGGGCTCCTCCGCGGGGTTGGGCAAGAACAACTCGCTGTCGGTGAAGATCGACGGGCAGTGGGTGACTACCAGCGTGAAGCGCGACTTCACGCCGTTCCCGTTCTCGGCCAACAAGTCGGCCTCCGGCGAGGTGGTCTTCGCGGGTTACGGGATCGTCGCTCCCGAACATAAGTACGACGACTATGCCGGCATCGACGTCAAGGGCAAGATCGTGCTGATCTACCGGCACGAGCCGCGCGAGACCGTAGCGGGCGAGGCGTTCCTGGGCAAGCGCAATACGCGTCATGCCTTCTTCGCCACCAAGGCCAAGCTCGCGCAGGATCGCGGCGCGATCGCACTGCTGATCGTCACCGATCCGGCCAACCATCAGAAGGATCCGCTGTTCGGTTTCCGCGGCCAGGGCGACAAGTCGATCAGCCTGCCGGTCCTGCACATCAAGCAGCGCATTGCCCGCGCGATCTTCAAGGCCGCCGGCAAGGATCTGACGAAGGTCCAGCAGGGCATCGACAAGAACCTCGCGCCCAACTCGTTCAGCACGGGCATCCAGGTCAAGCTCACCAGCCAGCTGCAGACCAAGAGCATCATCGCCCGCAACGTGCTGGGCCTGCTCGAGGGCAGCGACCCGGAGCTGAAGAAGGAGATCGTCGTCATCGGCGGTCACTACGACCACCTCGGCTACGGTAACTTCGGCAGCCTGGGCGGCGCACGCGCGCGCAATCAGATCCACAACGGCGCCGACGACAATGCCTCCGGCACCTCGGGCGTACTCGAGATCGCACAGGCGTTCCACGTCGCCGGTATCCGGCCGCGTCGCAGCATCCTCTTCATGGGCTTCACCGGTGAAGAGCGCGGCCTGATCGGCAGCAAGTACTACGTCAACAATCCGATCCACCCGCTGAAGAATACCGTCGCGATGCTCAACATGGACATGATCGGTCGCGGCAAGACGGGTGAGTTCCAGGTCTCCGGCCTCGGCACCAGCCCGGTCTGGTCCGACCTGGTGCGGGCGGTCAATACCCGGCTGGGCACGAAGGTCACCTTCGGTCAGTCCGGTTATGCGCCTTCGGACAATACCAGCTTCTTCGAGAAGGGCATCCCGGTGCTGTTCTTCTTCACCGGCATGCACGAGAACTATCACCGTCCCAGCGACGACGTGCAGCACATCAACAAGGATCAGATCGAGCTGGTCGCCCGCTACGCCTTCGCCACGCTGTACTACGTGGCCGACGTGCTGAATGAGCGGCCGAAGTTCACCAGCACCCCGCGTGCGAGCCGTCGTCGTCCCGCGGGTGGTGGTGGCGCGTTCCTCGGTGTGCAGGCCGGGCAGGGTGGGGGATCCGACAAGGGCTTCCTGATCGGTAGCGTCACACCGGGCACGGCTGCGGCGAAGGCCGGGCTGAAGGCCGGTGACGTGATCACCCACTTCGACGGCAAGCGTACCGCCGACATCCAGGCACTGATCCGTGTGATCCGCTCCAAGAAAAAGGGCGATGCGGTCGTGATCAAGATCCTGCGCGACGGCGAGACGTTGACGGTCAAGGCCAAGCTCGGCGGCAGGTAAGCCGATCAGGCGCAGACTGCGCGCCGCGCGCCCACTTGCGAGTGGCAGGCGGGCGTGCGGTTTGTGGCGTGTCAAACCACGTGTGCGCTGCCCGTCAGGCCGCGAACACGTGGTTTGCCTTTGCCGCCGGCGTACTATATAGTTCCGTAGCTCATCGGGGATGCTTTTACGCTACCCGTCTCTGGTGAGCATGGACCCAAAAAACCAAACCGACCAAGCAGATAAGACCCGCCCAATCCTGGCCCTGATCTTCGTGGGGCTGGCACTTTTCCTGCTGATCTCGCTCTGGAGCAACCACCCCGCGGACTCCGGGCAGCTCGTTTATCCGGCCTCCGAACAGGTGTCGAATCTGTGTGGACGTGTCGGCGCGTTTCTCTCCGACCGTCTGCTGTTCACCCTCGGCTATGGCTCATACTGCCTGGTGCTGATGTTGCTGGGCTGGGCGGTCCTCTTCGCCTGCACCGGGACCCCGCTACCGGACCTCTGGGCCCGGCTGGCCGGATCGACGCTGATCCTGCTCAGCGCCGCGGTGATGATCAGCCTGCACGGTCCGATCCCCGAGAGCAGCGCGATGCCCGGCTACGGCGGGGTGATCGGTGAGGCGACGGCGCTTTACCTGAATGCCAAGTTCGGCCGGGTTGGAACCTACTTGATGGCCGGCGTGGTCTCGGGCATCTCGATCGTGCTGGCCACCGAGACCTTGCTGGTGCAAGGCGCGCGCCGTGTCTTCGGCGTCGCGCGCGAGGGGCTCGGTCAGTGGGAGGTCCAGCGCAAGGAGCGGATGGGGCAGCTACGCGACAAGCTGGAGGAACAGAGCAAGACGCGGGAGGAAAAACTCAAGATCGATCGCGAGCGGATGGAGCTCGAGAAGGCCGATCGCGCCCAGCGTCGGTCGGCACAGGAGGGCGAACGCAAGGCGCGCGAGGCCGAGGCGCAGGTCGAGCGTGAGGCCGAGGAGGCGCGCAAGAAACAGCAGAAGGAGCTGAAGCGTATCGCCCAGTTCGAGGACCAGGCGCGCAAGGATGCCGAGGCGGACAAGAAAGCGAAGACCAAGCAGGAGAAGAAGCAGCAACAGCAGCGAGAGAAGAAGCGCCAGAAGGAGCCGAAGGTCGAGATCCCGACGGACGGACCGTACCAGCTGCCGCCGCTGGACCTGCTGGACCAGAATACCAGTAAGAAGACGGGCTCACGCAAGCTGGCGCTGGAGGAGAAGGCCGACCTGCTGGAATCTTCCTTCGAGCAGTTCGGCATCCAGGCCAGCGTGGTCAACATCCGCGAAGGACCCACGATTGCCCAGTTCGAGTGCCAGCTGGGCTCCGGAATCAAGCTCTCCAAGGTCACCGCCCTGGCCAACGACCTGGCGATGGCGCTGCAGGCCACCAGCGTGCGGATCGTCGCGCCCTTGCCGGGCAAGGGCACCTTCGGCGTCGAGATCCCCAACGATGCACGTCAGCTGGTCGGCTTCCGCGAGTTGATGGAAGAGAACAATGGCAAGACGATGCCCCTGCCGCTGGTGCTGGGGCAGGAGATCGACGGCGGCACGATGTGCGCCGACCTGTCGGCGATGCCGCACCTGCTGATCGCCGGTACGACCGGCTCCGGCAAGTCGATCTGCGTCAACTCGATCATCATCTCGCTGCTCTACCATCTCACGCCGGACCAGTTGAAGTTCATCCTGGTCGATCCCAAGCAGGTGGAGCTGGCGCCGTTCTCCAACATCCCGCACCTGATCTGCCCGACCGTGACCGATGCCGAGAAGGCGGTTGGCGTGCTCGAATGGGCCGTCAACGAGATGGAGAAGCGCTACAACATCTTCCGCCAGATCGGTTGCCGCGACATCAAGTCCTACTCGAGCATCAAGGAGAAGGAGCGCATCGAGCGCTGGGTCGAGTCGGGAGAGGAGGAGGAGTCCTACCCGGGGGAGATGCCCTACGTGGTGCTGATCGTCGACGAGCTGGCCGATCTGATGTTCACCGTGGGCAAGGCGATCGAGAGTCTGATCGTGCGCCTGGCGCAGAAGTCGCGCGCCGCCGGCCTGCACCTGATCCTGGCGACGCAGCGTCCCTCGGTCGATGTCGCCACGGGCTTGATCAAGGCCAACATGCCCTGCAGGCTGTCGTTCCGGGTCAACTCGAGCCACGATTCGAAGGTGATCCTGGACTGCACCGGCGCGGACAAGCTGCTCGGCAAGGGCGACATGCTGGTTCGCTTTCCCGAAATCGAGGGGCTGATCCGGGCGCAGGGCGCCTTTCTTTCCGAGCGCGAGGTGGCGCGGGTGGTCAAGTACGTGGCGTCGCAGGCCAAGCCCAATTTTCACCAGGAGCTGCTGCGGCCGACGCTCAACATGGGCTCCAAGGAGGAGGATCCGCTGTTCTGCGAGGCGGTCAAGATCGTGCTCGATCAGAGCCGGGGGTCGGCCTCCTTGCTGCAGCGGGCGCTGTCGATCGGCTATACCCGCGCTTCGCGGTTGATCGACATCATGGAAGAACAGGGTATCCTGGGGCCGCACAAGGGTTCCAAGGCGCGGGAGATCATGGTCACGCTCGATGAGTGGGAAGAGATGCTGGAAGAGGCTCAGAAATGAGTGCGGCCATTCGGTCGATCAAGGGCCGAGAGGTACTGGATTCGCGCGGCAACCCGACGGTGGAGGTGGACGTCGCGCTCGAGAGCGGTGCGACCGGCCGTGCGATCGTGCCCTCGGGCGCGTCGACCGGGAAGTACGAAGCGGTCGAGTTGCGCGATGGGGGACCTCGGTATCTGGGGCGCGGCGTGCGCCAGGCGGTCTCGAATGTCAATGACCGGCTCGGCCCGAAGCTGATCGGCATGTCGGCAATCGACCAGGCGCAGATCGACCGCGAGCTGATCGCGATCGACGGCTCGCCAAACAAGCAGACCCTTGGCGCCAACGCGTTGCTCGGGATCTCGCTGGCGACCGCCCATGCGGCCGCCGCGCACACACAGCAGCCGCTGTTCGCTTACCTGGGTGGGGACGAGGCCCGCATCCTGCCCGTGCCGATGATGAACATCCTCAACGGCGGGATGCACGCGGCGAACAACGTCGACATCCAGGAGTTCATGGTGGCGCCCATCGGCGGCGCGACCTTCGCCGAGGCGCTGCGCATGGGCATGGAGACCTTTCACCAGCTCAAGAATGTGCTGACCGAACGCTCGCTGGCCACCAACGTGGGGGACGAGGGCGGGTTCGCGCCCGATCTGTCTTCCAACGCCGAGGCGCTCGAGTTGATCATGGAGGCGATCGATCGCGCGGGCTACAAGCCGGGGTCGGACATCGTCTTGACGCTCGACGTGGCCGCGTCGGAGATCTATCGCGACGGGGCCTACCATCTCGAAGCGGAGGGCCGCAGCCTCAGCTCGGCGGAGATGATCGACTGGTACGCCGAGCTGGTCGGGCAGTACCCGATCTGCTCCATCGAGGATGCGCTCGACGAGGATGACTGGCAGGGTTGGTGTGGTCTGGTCGAGACGCTCGGGGAGCGGATTCAGCTCGTCGGCGACGATCTGTTCGTCACCAATACCGAGCGGCTGCAGCGCGGGATCGACGAATCGGCGGCCAACGCGATCCTGATCAAGGTCAATCAGATCGGCACCTTGACCGAAACGCTCGACTGCATCTCGTTGGCTCGCAAGGCCGGCTTCAACTGCGTGATGTCCCATCGCAGCGGCGAGACCGAGGACGTGACGATTGCCGACCTGGCGGTCGCGACGCGGGTCGGGCAGATCAAGACCGGCTCCGGCTGTCGCTCCGATCGAGTGGCCAAGTACAACCAGCTGTTGCGGATCGAGGAGACGCTCGCGGAGCGGGCGATCTATGCCGGCTGCGAGGGCGCATTCCCCTGGCGCTGTGCCTGATGCGCAGCACGCGACAAATCTGTTATCTGATCCTGGCCTGCGTGGCGCTGGTGCAGTTCGTCATCTTGCCCGCTCGCGAGCGCAATCAACGGATGCGCAGGGATGCTCAACGTCTTCAGGAAGAGATTGGACAGCTGCACCTGCAGAACAGTAAACTGAGCCAGGAGATACAAGCGCTCAAGTCAGATCCTTATTATGTCGAATATCTGCTGAGGACGCGGCTGCGCTACCGAGGGCCCGGCGAGCTCGCGGATTGAATCTGGCTGCAAGAAGAGGTTTCGATGTCGGACGTACTGGATCAGGATGAGGTCAATGCGCTTCTCGAGGCAGTCGAGGGTGGAGAGATCGAATTCGACGTCGCCGACGAGGAACCCACGCCGACTGAGGAAGTCTATCTCTATGACTTCAAACGCCCCGAGCGCGTCAGCAAGGAGCAACTGCGGGCGATCGAGACGCTGCACGAGGTGTTCGCGCGCAACTTCTCGGCCAGCCTCTCGGCCTACATGCGCACGATCGTCGAGCTCAAGCTGGTCTCTGTCGAGCAGCTGACCTACTCCGAATTCATCCTCTCGCTGCCCAATCCGACCTGTTTCAACCTGCTCAGCGCACCGCCGCTCGAAGGCGAGCTGGTGATGGAGCTGAACCACTCGATCATCTTCCCGATCATCGACCGACTGCTCGGCGGCGGCAAGGAGCTTGCCGGCGCCGTCATCGACCGCCCGCTGACCGATATCGAGTGGAGCATCGTGGGCGGAATCCTCGAGCGTGCGCTGGAACAGCTGTCGGAGATCTGGGATCCGATCAAGACGGGCATCACCTTCAAGGTCGCCAGTAACGAGAGCAACCCGCAGCTGATGCAGATCGTCGCGCCCAATGAGCCGGTGGTGCTGATCTGCTTCGAGCTGACGATGGGCGAAAACTCGGGCATGGTCAACATCTGCATCCCCTTCATGGTGATCGAGCCGATCATGGCCGACTTCAGTCAGCAGGCCTGGTTTGCCTACGTGCGTGCGGTACAGCCTGAAGAGGAACGGAGAAAGCTGACCACGACGCTTTCCGGCGCTCCGCTGGATGTCGTCTGCCTGCTGGCGGATACCAAGATCAAGCTGCGCGACATGATGGATCTCGAGGTGGGGGATATCCTGCAGACCTCTCGCGCCGCCGATAGCCCCGCCGTGATGCTGGTCGAGAACAAGCCCAAGTTCATCGGTAAGGCCGGTGTGATCAACAGCCACATGGCTTTCAAGATTCAGCGCCCGGTCAACCGCAGCGACCACTAGCGCCGGCTAGCGGCTCCGCTAGCCCGCGGCTGGCAAGAACCCTTGCAGGGCGACCGCGCCTCCTCTAATATGGCTTTTCGGTTCTAGAGGCAGGTACCTGGGAGGTCAGATGGCCGTCGCGATCATCAAGTGCGGCATGTGCGAGTCCAAATTCGATGTTTCC
>CAZMLI010000227.1:5474-7714 GCA_964566865.1 uncultured Planctomycetota bacterium | reverse complement strand
CAAGGGTGACCGTGCGCGCTCCGGAGCTCTGGGCGCTCAGGCGGGCCACCCGGCCGACCGCGCGCGGCTGTCCCGTCTCGGGGTAGCTGGCCTCGAGCCTCTTTTCGAATGGTTTTCCGGCCGCGCTGCCCGTGACGGTGATCGGCTCCGTCGCGCCGGGATGGTCGTGCAGGCGGAGTCTGACATAGGCGCCATGGGCCACCGGGGCATCGGGCGCAATCGTCGCTGTCGCGCTGGGCGGGTTCCCGCTGACGGCGCTCCAGATCGTGGACGGAGATCCCGCAGCCAGCAACAGGAACAGGCACATCAGCGGCAGGTGGATCAGCAGCAGGCAACCGGGCGCCGGCAGCAGCTTGCGCACGGTCACCGTACTATGCGTGCTGGTTCGCTCGGGGCCCGGCGAGCTGCCGGCAGGCGCCACACGCAGCGGCTGGACCTCGAAGAAGGTGGGCCAACCGGGGACCGAGACTTCCAGCTCGACCAGCCAGACGATCTGACCGTCCGCACCGGGTCCACTGGGCGGGATGGTCTCGGGCAGTTCCAGCTGCATCGCGCGTTTCCAGCTCGATCCGCGTTCGATCGTCGTCTCGTTGCACAGCTCGTAGGTGCGGTTGAGCAAGGTGGTGACCGTGCCGGCGCTGGTGCTGTGGGCTTTCAGCCCGAGCAGGATGCGGCTGACGCTGAGCCGCCGCGTCGGGGTGAGCTCGACGGCGATGTCGAGCGGGTGTCCAGGGCGCGCGGGCTGGGGAGTGATTCGCAGCCCGACAGTGCCGAGCCGCCAGGCGGCAGCGCCCGAGTAGAGTAGCGCGCTGGTCAGCAGGGTGATCAGCAGCAGACCCGACCCGGGCCAGCCGGCCACCGCGGCGGCGGCCAGCACGCCGGTTACCAGACAGATCCAGGCGGCGGTGCGGAGCATCTGAGAGACATTGTACCGGGGTGGGCCGGAATGGAGAACCAAGACATAAGTTCCGTGTCGGGTGTGGTTTGAGTCGTAATCTCTGCTGAATCGGTCGAGAAAACAGAAACGAGCCGCGACTTCTATGGGCCGCAGGGGTTGAATCTCGCAGTTTGATAGCGGTTCGGGTTGTTTGGGCCTCGTCGCCAGACAGGAGAAAGACGAGATGGATTGCCAGTCGTTGCGGGAAGATCTGGTCGCATACCTCGATGATGAGGTGTCGCCCGAAGTCAGGGCGCGCGTGGATGCGCATCTGACGACATGCGCGCGCTGTGCCGAGGAAGTGCGTGTTTTTGCGCGCACCTGGCAGGTCCTGGAGAGCTACCAGGAGATTGCCCCGCCCGCCGGATTGATGGAGAGCTTCCTGCAGCGTCTGGCCAGCGAAGATGAGCAAGCTCCGGTGATCCGAATCTCCTGGGTGCGCCGGGCAGCGCCCTATCTCGCTGCCGCCGCGCTGATCGGCGTGGTGTTCTTTCTCGGCAAATACAGATTGGGTCCTCCGAGCAATCCACCAGGGACAGGGCCGCTCGCAGAGCTGACGCAGGAAGAGCAGGCGATCGTGCGAGACCTGCCGATCCTCTCCAGCAAGGAGTACAACCTGCTGCGCAACCTGAAGCTGGTCGAGAACTATCCGGTGATTTCCAACCTCACCGAGAACGACTTCGAAGCGCTCTAATGCTGGCCAGACGACACTCGAAGCCATCGGGCCTGTGGATGGTGGTGCTGGTGATGCTGGGCTCCCTCGCGGCGCCGAGCCCCGCGACCCGCAAGCCGGCCGACAACCTGTTCGAGGCCAACCATGCCCGCTGGACGGCGATGAGCCAGAGCGAGCAGACGACCGTGCGCGAGCGCTACAAGAGCTGGAAGAAGATGAGTGCGGGCGACCGCAAGCAGGTGCGAGAGAACTACCAGCGCTTCGAGACGTATGACGCCGATCAGCGCGAGAGCCTGATCCAGTCCCACCGCAAGAATTTCCACCGGATCAAGGGCCCGTGGCTGCGGCAGCTCCGCAAGCGCATGCAGCGCATGAGCCAGCTCAATCGCCGCCGGCGCCATCAGGTCCAGGCGGTGGGCTGGTTCTTGCACGCCGCCGATGGCGAAGGACAGCTGCGGGCGGGGGCGCAGATGCCCCGCCAGCGACGGCGCAGGATGCTGCGCGCGTTGGGCGATATCGTCAAGGAGTTGCGTCCGGAGGATCGCCGCCGGTTGTTCGATCTTCCGCCCCGCAAGCGAAGAGCGCTGATCAAGCGAATCCTGCGCGAGAAGCATGCGCGGTTTGCCAAGG
>CAZMLI010000227.1:0-5374 GCA_964566865.1 uncultured Planctomycetota bacterium | reverse complement strand
CTGCTAACTTGCCGGCTCTGGTTGCTTCACTTGAAAGGAGAGGTGGATGCGCACCTGTTTGAACGGAATCCTCGTACTGGCCCTGGCGCTCGGCAGCAGCGGTCTGTTGCGGGCCGACGACCCGAGCCAGGAAAATCTGACCAGGCAAGCGGCTCAGCTGCTTGGACAGCTGACAAAGGCCCAGCAAGACGCCTTCAAGAAGAGGTTCGCCAGCACGCCACAGGCGCAGCGCGAGGCCTTCCTGCGTGGCTTCGTCAAGGCGAACCGGAGCAAGCTTGGCCGTCGGTTCAAGACGCCGAGCCAGGAGCAGCTGCTCAAGCTGTACAACAGCCTGCCGAAGGAACAGCGGCGGAAGATGATGTCCGACCTGCTGAAGATGTATCTCAGCTTGCCGCCGGAGCAGCGCAAGAAGATGCTCAAGCGCTACCCGAACCTGCAGAAGGACGCGATGCGACTGCTCGCCGGTCGCGCCAAGAAGCGGGGCGCAAAGAGACGGGACGACGACAAGAAGGGCCAGTCCAAGAAGTCCAAGAAGCAGGCTCCCGGTGATTGGAAGAAACGTCAGGCCGAGTTCGAGAAGTACCTCGAGCAGGCCAAGGAGTTCCTCGAGATCTACCGCAACATGCCCGAAGAGCAGCGCAAGCAGCTGATCAAGGAGCTGACCGATGGCGCCAAGGTGTTCCTCGAGGAGAACGTGCTGCCCGAGCTGAAGGACAGGATGGGTCCCTTCAGCGAGCAGCTCAAGGAGCTCGAGAACTACAGCAAGATCGCGCGTGAGTATCTCGAGACCTTTCAGAACATGCCCGAGGACGAGCGCAAGCAGGTGCTCGAGGATCTGCTCGAGACCGGCAAGATGTTCCTCGAGCAGAACATCACCCCCGAGCTGAAGGAGCGCGCCAAGAAGCTCACCGAGCGTGCCGAGAAGGCTCGCCAGCAGCTCGAGGCGCTGCGCAAGCTGACGCCCGAGCAGCGTCGCAAGGCGCTCGAGCAGGCGATCAAGCAGCTGCGCAAGCGGTTTGGTCAGCGGGGAAAGAAGGGCAAGAAGAAGTCCAAGCCGTTCTTGTTCCTCTCGGAAGTGGGCGCGCCGAACCTGCTGCTCGATGATGACGACGACGATCGCCGCGAGACGCTGCGCAAGCGGCTGCTCGAGCAGTTGCGTCGCCGGCAGGGCAAGCGTGGGCGGCGGATGCGGGACGGTGACCGCCGCGGCGGTGGCGACGACTTCCGTCGCCAGATGATGGAGGAGCTGGAGCGTCGGATGCAGCGCCGCGGGGGACGCGACCGGCGTCCGCAGGACAAGGACATGCGCGGCCGCTGGTTCGAGCAGTTGCGCAAGCGGTTTTCAGGTCGTCGGGGCAGTGATGCGCGTCGATCGCGCCAGCGCCGTGGCCGGGACCATCGGAGTGACCGCCGGAGTGACCGCCGGAGTGACCGCGGTGATCGCGCACATGCACGGGGTATCGGGGAACTGCGCAAGATGGCCGCAGAGCTGCGCAAGATGGCCGACAGGCTGGACCGGATGGCCCGGATGCACGGCCCGAGCCATGGTCGCGACGGTGACCGTCGCCATCAGAGCCGCCGGCGTCACGATCGCCGCGGAGATCGCATGGGGCGGGATCGCAATCGTGATCGCGGACATGACCGTCGCGGACAGCGTGGGCGCAGGAGCAAGAAGCGCGGGAAGCGTCACCACCAGCGAGATGCGGCGGAGTTCTACTAGAAGCTGCCCGTTCGACCGGTACAATCACGCCTTCAGCCGCAAGCGGCTGGAGGCGTTTCTGATATGTCTGATATCTACAACAAGATACTGCTCTTCTCTGATGGCGCGGCCAAAGGCAACCCCGGTCCTGCGGGCTGGGGCGTGGTGATCGCCACGCCGGAAGGCGAGGTCACCGAGCTCGGTGGCGGCGCACGCAAGGCGACCAACAACCAGATGGAGCTGGCCGGCGTGATCGAGGGGCTGAAGTTCCTCGAAGGGATCGCGGGGGAGGTCTCGGTGCTGAGCGACTCGACCTATGTCCTGCAGGGCATCAGCGGCTGGATCTTCGGCTGGATGCGTCGTGGCTGGAAGACCGCCTCGGGCGGCGAGGTGGCCAACATCGGCTACTGGAAACGGCTCAACGGGCTGGTCCAGGACCGCAAAGGGATGGGGGCCATCAGCTGGCACTACATCCGCGGTCACGTCGGAACGCCTGGCAACGAGCGCTGTGACGCGATCGCCTCGGGCCATGCCGCGGGTCGGTCGCCCAGGCTCTATCGCGGTGCGCTCGCCGATTATGGGATCTCGATTCACGACCTGCCCGACGACACCTCGCTGCCCGAGTCCAAGTCCAGCGCGAGCCGCGGAGGCAAGAAACAGAAACCCCACTGTTACCTCAGCCTGGTCAGCGGGGCGCTCGAGCAGCACGCCAGCTGGCCCGAGTGCGAGGCGCGGGTCAAGGGGGTCAAGGGCGCGCGCTTCAAGAAGGCGATGACGCCCGCAGATGTGTCCTTGATCAAACGCGACTGGGGCCTCTGAGGCGCGCGATGACCGCGAAGGGAGAAACGCGATGGAGATGCTAGGTCATGTGCTGTTTCTGGCTGGAATCATGATGGCCTTCCTGGCAGCCATGCTGGGTTTCTTCCTGCTCTCTGCCTTGCGGGGCGGACGACTGGCGACGGCATCGATGCTCGAAGCCCTGGGTTTGATCATCCTGGCAATCAATGTGTTCCTGCTTTACACGGGGGCCATTACCGGGCAGTTCGATCTGTTGCATCCGACGGTCTTCTGGCCGGCGTCCGGCGCCTTGACACTGCTGGGCTTCAGTTTTGTCGCAGGCGCCAAGTGGCAGATGATGAAGCGGGTGGTGTAGTGCCTGGTCCCGGGGGCGTCGTGAAGTCGGATGCGAGCCGACCGTCACGGGTGCCGCTGGGCATACTGGCACTGGCCGGCGCAGCGCTGCTTGCGATTCCCATCTGGCGCCTGCTGATCGTTCCCAAGCTCGTCGGTGTCCCGCGGAACTTCTCTCTGACCGTGGATTTGCTGTCCTTGGGGCGGCATTACAATCCAGCAAGAGGGGAGTACGAGGACCGCGGGATCAGAAATGCGGTGCTGAAGGTCCGGCCACACTCCGAGAAGGGCCAGGTCTGCGTACTCGACTCGTCCTTCAGCGTCCAGACGCTCGAAGGCCGCAGCATTTATCAGAACAACAAGCAGTTCTCGTATTTTTCGGGGACGGGCAAAAACGCATCCGAGCAGCTGGGCGCGGATGTCACGATCATCTTCCCGCGGCACATGAAGAAGATCAGCTACAGGACCCCCTATTTCATCCGGGTCGACCCGGTCACCCTGGATTATGTCGGAGAAGAAAAGATCCTCGGCTTGCTGGTCTATCACCTGCGCGGCGAGAGCTCCAGGGATGCGTCGAGTGTACTGATCGGGATCGATGAGGGAGTTCCCGAAAAACGCCGCGTGCGCAATTCGGTGAAAGCGGATCTCTGGGTCGAGCCGGTCAGTGGACACATCGTCAAGTTGCTCGATAGCGGCGAGAACATCTACACCGATCCGAAAACGGGCAAGGAGATACACCCGCGCAATAGCTATTCGAATCAGTTCCCGGGCGACTCCGTCGCTGCGCACGTGCGTCTGGCGCAGACGGAGAAGCAGCAGATCCTGCTCTACGAGCGCTGGATCCCGCTGCTGCTCGCGACGATTGCGTTCGCGCTGCTGCTGTCATTCTTCATCTGGAGAACCGTTCACTCCGATCTCGGCACGGCGCCCTGGATCGTCGGTATGCTGCCAGTCGGGACGCTGGAGCGGGAGAATCTGGCCCTGATGAACAGCGGGGAACTCGAGACCTTGATCAAGCAACTCGAGGCCGCGCGGAGTTTCAGTCATGGCATCGTCCGCACGGTGCCCTCGGGCCTGGCCGTTCTCGACGACGAAGGCCGGATCGTCTCGACCAACCCCGCCTTCGAGCTGCTGTTCAATCGGGAAGGGCTGAAGCACCCGTTCAGCGATTTTCTGGCTGACGCGGGGCTGCTGAGGGCAATCGAGCGGGCAATCAAGGGCGAGGAGAGTTCTCTGGAGCTGGAGGGGGTTCTGCAGGACGGTCCGCCGTCCGCGCTGGCCATCACCGTCGCGCCACTCCATGTCGCGGAGGACGAGCGGGCCCGGGTGCTCGTCGTGATCGATGACGTGACCGAGATGCGCAGGCTGCTTGCGGCCGAGGCGGCATCGGCCGCGGAGCGCAAGAGAGCGGCCGAACTGGAGGTCGCTTACGAGAAGCTGAAAGAAGCGCAGGAGATGCTGCTTCGCTCGGGCCAGCTCGCATCGCTCGGGCAGCTCGCGGCCGGTGTGGCCCATGAGATTCGCAACCGACTATCGGTCATCAGCACCTGCCACAACAACATCAAGACGGTCTTGGGTCTGTCGGAACACCCGCAACTGGCGAAGATGTCGGTTCACATCGAGCAGGAGATCGCCAGAGGCGCCCAGATCGTCAATGACTTGATGACCTTCGCGCGGCCGACGGTTCTGGCGCGTACCGCTTGCAACATCGGGGAGCTGGTCGCGAGGGTCTTGCCGCTTGTTTCACGCGAGATGGAGCTGAAGGATATCCGGCTGGACAACCTTGTCTCCGACAAGATGCCGGAGATCCTGGTGGACCAGGGCCAGCTGGGGCAGGTCCTGATCAATCTGCTGCTCAACGCCCAGCAGGCGCTCGACGGGGTCCCTGCGGGTGAACGTGAACGCGTCATCCGCATCGACGCCTGCGCGGGGGCCCAAGAAATCGTGATCGAGATTAGCGACACCGGCCAGGGAATCGAGCCGGAGCATCTGGCGCGTGTCTTCGATCCATTCTTCACCACCAAAGAGCCGGGCTCCGGCACCGGCCTGGGGCTGTCGGTTTCCTACGGGATCATCGAGCGGCATGGAGGCACCATCGGCGTGAAGAGCGAACTGGGTCAGGGCACGACCCTGACCATCGAGCTTCCCTGCCGGAGCGCTGACGACGATGAACGCTGAAGCCGCCCGGCGCGTGCTGGTGGTGGACGATGAGGAAGGGGCACGCGATTCTCTGGAGTTTGGCCTGGAACTGGCAGGCTACCTGGTGGAGACGGCCGCATCTGCGACGGCCGCAATCGAGTGGCTCGAGATGGCAGAATTCGATGCCGTGGTGCTGGACTTGAAGATGCCGGGGGGCTCTGGTTTTAAAGTACTCGAGCTGGTTGTGATGGACAGACTCAGTATCCCGGTCATCATCATGACCGGCGATCTTTCGCAGGAACAATATGGGCAGGCCCTGAAGCTCGGGGCTTTCGCCTACCTGCAGAAGCCCCTCCGCATGGAGGAACTCAAGCGCAGTCTGTCTGAGGCGCTGTCCGTCTAGTC
>CAZMLI010000226.1:1700-7726 GCA_964566865.1 uncultured Planctomycetota bacterium | reverse complement strand
GCATAGGTCCGGTCCAGCGCGGGCACGTAGAAGACGGGGTCGTAGCCAAATCCGTCGCTGCCGCGGCGCGCGTGGCTGATCTGGCCCTCACAGACGCCGTCGACGGTGAACAGCAGGCCGTCCGGCGTGGCGCAGGCGACCACCGTTCGAAAGCGGGCACCGCGCAGGTGGCCCGGGACGCCCGCCAGCTCGTCCAGCAGCTTCTGGCAGTTGTCATCGTAGGTCGCGCTCTCGCCGGCGTACCTGGCCGAATAAACGCCCGGGGCGCCGTCCAGGGCATCGACTTCGAGACCGGTATCGTCCGAGATCGTCAGCATCCCGGTGGCGGCGGCAATCGTCGTGGCCTTGAGCACGGCGTTGCCTTCGAGGGTCGCCTCGGTCTCCTCCACGTCGGGCAACGCAACCTGATTGGCAGAGAAAATCTCGATCGGCAGATCTGACAGGACCGACTGGATCTCACGCACCTTGTCCAGATTTCCGGTGCCGAGCAGCAGCCGGGTCAGCTCAGGAGACGAGACCGAGCGTCTCCTCGAGGATCTCGTCCGCGGTGCGGATCGTCGCCAGGTTGGCCTGGAAGACGAACTTGTTCAGCGACAGACGCGTCAGCTCGGAGACCAGGTTGACGTTGGAACTCTCGAGCGCGCCCTGCAGGATCGTGCCCCGCCCGCCCGCTCCTGGCGCACCGACGACCGGATCGCCCGCGGCCGGACCGGAGGCGAAGTTGTTATTGCCGACCGCTGTGAGTCCGTCCGGGTTTCGAAAGCGCACCGTCTGCAGCTGACCGAGCCCGCTCGTCGTCCCGTTGGAGAAGAAGGCCGTCACGGTCCCGTCGCCTGAAACCGAGATGCCGGTCGCGGTCGCCGGAACGGTGATCTCTGGCACGACCTTCGCGCCGCTGGGCGTGACCAGCGAGCCCTTGGCGTCGACGGTGAAGTTGCCCGCGCGGGTGAAGCGCGTGCCCTCCGGCGTTTCGACCTGGAAGAACCCCTCGCCGCTGATGCTCAGGTCGGTCTCCAGCCCGGTGAGCAGGGGACTGCCTGGAATATTGGGCGAAGGGGTGGCGGAGACCTGGGTGCCGGATCGGCCCCCGAGGGTCGACTGATCCACACGTCGGGCGCGAAAGCCCGGCGTCAGGATATTGGCCAGGTTGTTGGCCGTCGTCCTTGTCGATGTCGTCGCAGCCCGCAGGCCCGACGCAGCTATGCTGAATGCATTGACCATCCTTGGTCTTTTCCTCCAGCAAAAGTGTAGTGAATGGAAAACCCGGAGGCAAGGGCCTTTACCCAGGAAAGGTCCAGAAACAGGCCAACGATCATCCCGCCGAGGCGTTAAAGTTATATACTGTGGGGCGGGGTTACCAGGGCATGACACCAAGGGCATGATCTCCAAAGAGGAAGTTCTGTACGGCCAGCTGGCCGTCGTGTCGGGTTTCATCGATGAAGCGCAGTTCCGTTCAGCGATTGAAACCAAGCGTGATGCTGTCGAACGCGCTCAGACCGAAAGCAACGGCCCGCCTCCCACCTTGCCGGCGATCCTGCGGGATCGCGGCCTGATCGACGGTGATCAGCACGACTTCCTCGAAGAGAAACTGGCCGGCCGCGCCCCGAAAATGCTCGGCGGCTACGAGATGGTGAAGAAGCTGGGCCAGGGCGCGATGGGCGCGGTGTACATGGCCCGCCAGGTCTCGATGAACCGCCTGGTCGCGATCAAGATCCTCTCCCGCCAGCTGGGCAAGAACAAGAACTTCGTCGCCCGCTTCGAGCGTGAAGCCCGGATGGTGGGCAAGATGAACCATGTCAACATCGTCTCCGGCATCGATTCCGGCTGCGAAAAGGGCGTGTACTACTTCGTGATGGAGTTCGTCGAGGGCCAGGAGCTGGACGAGATCATCGAGAAGCGAGGGCCGCTGCCCGAGAAGGAAGCGCTCGAGATCATTCTGCAGATTGCCCACGGGCTGGAGCATGCCGCCAGCCACGGGATGGTCCACCGCGACGTCAAGCCCGAGAACATCCTGATCAGCAAGGAGGGCGTGGCCAAGCTCTGCGACCTGGGACTGGCCAAGCCGGAAGACGACGACGCCAACCTGACGATGGCCGGCACGTCGATGGGCACCCCGCACTACATCTCACCGGAGCAAGCCCAGGGCCTGAGCGATGAAATCGACATCCGCAGCGACATCTACTCGCTGGGCGTCTCGCTCTGGCACGCGGTGATCGGGGACGTGCCGTTCCGCGCGGAGAACCCGACCCTGGTGCTGACGGCGCATATCGACCAGGCGCTGCCCGATCCTCTGCTCTGCAACCCAAACCTGTCGGACGGCATCTGCCGGCTGCTGAAGCGGATGCTGGCGAAATCCCGCGGGGACCGCCATGCGAATCCAGCGCAACTGATCCTGGAAATCCAGGCCCTGCTGGACGGCAACCCGCTGCGGCCGATCACCCAGAGGAAGACCGCCGCACGACCGCACGCGGGGGGTAAGCCGGTGACCTCGGCCAAGAAGCAGGCCGGCAACCGGCAGAGCCGACGACGACGGCGTCAGCCGACCAACCCGCCGACCGACCGGGTGCAACGACGTGCCTCACGCGACAAGAACAATCAAAACCGGATCATCGGTAGCGTGATCGCGGGGGCGGTGCTGCTGCTGTTGCTGGCGATCGCACTCTCCTCGAACAACGAATCGGATTCGTCGGAGCAGCAGCGCAAGAAGCGCGGGACTGAAACCGGTCAAGCAGCGGGCGGCACCGACGACGGCAGCGCGGCTCGCGAAACGCTGCGCGCCGCCCGCAGCCAGATGGCGGTCATCCTCCTGTTCGCAAAGTCCCAACCGACGGCCTACGCGGAGGCGATTGGCAAGTTCCAGGCGATGCTCGAGCGCTACAAGCACTCGCCAGTGGCCACCATTGAAATCAAGCAACGAATCGCGAAGCTCCAGAGCAAGGCGGAGCAGGAAGTGGCCAAGCTGCGACTGTCGCTGGACGCCGAGATCTCTCGCCTGCTGGGACAGAACAAGCTGGGCCCGGCCTACGACATGCTGCGGACGTTTCCCAAGTACCTGGAGTTCACCGAGGGGGCGAAGGACCTGGTGGCCCAGCGCGGCGCGCTCGAGAAGCAGCTCCAGACCCTCTGGGACAGGCTGCTGGCCGACGCCAGCCGGCTGCTCAGCGAGAAGAAGACCTCGAGGGCCGTGGCGCTCTACAGAAAGTCGCTCGAGACTTTCGACGCCGCGCGGCGCCAGCAGCTACGGGAGAAGATCCGCTTGCTCGAGGATCGCCTGAGCAATCACGAGCGAGCCGAGCTGAAGAAGATCGCCGACGATTTCGCCAAACTGCGCAGCCTGTTCACTGCCGCGATCAAGGATCGGCGCTACAAGAAGGCGCTGGCCGCGCTCGAACCGATCGGCTCACAGGCGGCCAAGTATCCACGACACGTCGCGTTCGAGCCGATCCACGACCTGACCTGGGACCTCGAGCTGCTGGTCTTGCTGCAGTCCGCCTTCGAGGCCGCGGGTAGCAGCAGCAGCGTGGCCGCGCCGAGCGCGGAGCGCTACATCCGCATCGCCGAGCGTCAGAAGCCCCGCCGCAATTCGCGCTGGCCGCTGGTCCTGGCGGTGTTCCAGTTCCACGAGCAACAGTTCGGCCCGGCGAAGCGCTGGATGGACAAGGCCCAGGCGGCGGGCGTGGACGTCAGCCGACTGCGCAAGCGACTGCTCACCAGGCTGGACGCCTGGCGCGAGGCGAACGCCGAGCAAGCGTTCAAGGAGCTGAAGCAGATCGATGACGGCATGGACTGGCAGTCCAACGAGGACCGCGCCGGCTTCCGGCTGGCAGTCCAGACCTTCGAGAAGGAGTTCGGCCAGACCTCGTTCGCGCGCTCGGAGCAGGAGGCCCTCGCCGACTGGAAGCGCAAGCTGAAGATCGGCCCGACCAAGAAGAAGCGGAACCCGCCGGACGACGGCCCGGTCAGCTTGAAGGAGCTGAAGAAGTATCTCAACGGCAAGGTCATCAAGTGGGATCCCAAGAAGCTGCACCTGAAGCTGCGCTACAACTTCAGCAAGCAGGCGCAGCTGAAGGACTGGAAGATCGAGCCGGGCGGCGGCGGTCGCAACAACCGAGTGGGCAAGTGGGCCATCAAGCAGGGCTGGCTCAGCGGGGGCGGCGGCACAGGCATTTACAACGTGATCCAGTTCAAGGAGCGAGTCTCGTTGAGCTGCACGATGGTCGCGGCCGACCCGCGCGCCTGCGGCATCTCGCTGCACGTCGAGAATGCCGCCAGCCGCTACCTGTTTGCCTTCAACCTCGAGTTCGGCGGCCGACGCAACCGCACCCGCCTCGGTGGCTTTATCGGTCTGGTCAACGGCGAACGACTGCCCGACTTCCTCGACCGCAACAGCCGCTTCATCAAGGGCAACCAGCCGTACCAGCTCAAGGCCCAGGCGACGCCCAAGAAGCTGTTCTTTTTCCGCGATAACAAGCTGATCATGCAGGCCGAGCACGACGCCTTGAACCGTGGCCGCGTCGGCTTCGACGCCTGGAACTCGACCGCCCGCTTCACCCGAGTCGTACTCGAGGGTATCGTCGATCGCAAGTGGGCCGAGGACTTCATCCGAGCCCGTCGGGCCGAAGCTGAGGAAGACGAGTAAGGCCGACACACCCCGTTCACGGGGGCTCTGCCGTCAACTCGCTTCGAATTATCGGACAGAGCATCGCGCAGCCTTCGGCCGCAACCAAATGGACAACTGTGTTAGTCCTCTGCAGCAGCCTGCGTCTCCCGAAGGACGAGGGCCAGGTACTCAGACGGGACGGCGCCCAGCCGAAGGACCAGTGCCAGGTACGTTGACGTCAACGTACCTGGCACTGGTGCTTCGTGCGGGTCGACTTCAACGTACCTAGCGCTGTGCTTGTGCTCGGCAGCAGTTGAAGTGCTCGGCTCAAGGCGCCCTCACATACCCCGCAGGCACTCGACTTACAGCAAACTGACACGCAAGTCGGTGAGAGGTTGACCTACGACACGCTAGCGCAGTTCCGCCATCCTCGCCCACAATCTCGTTGCGGCTTCGCGGGCGCCCACGTTGATTGCCCGGGCATCGATCCGCGGATAGAAGCCACCGCAGTAGACCCACTCCCCAGCCACAATCGTGCCGACGACCTGGGACGCGTCCAGGCCATAGATCAGGTGGCCGCCCAGGTTGCCGGTGTTCAGCGGGGTGGGCGGATCGTAGTCCAGCAACGCGAGGTCGGCGGCGGCACCCGGCGTCAACGAACCGCCGCCGGTCAGGCGCTGAGCGCCGTGGATCATTTCCAGCACGCCGTCGATGCCGAGCGGGTCGCCGCCATCGCAGGCGCGGTACCAGGCGGCCTTGGCCTCGGCGAGCAGGTTGCCGTCTATCCCGTCGGTGCCCAGCGCGCGGTTGGGCCCCGGGAAGCGGCTCGGGCGGGCATGGCCCACCTGGTTGTTCATGTTGCTACGAGCGTTGTGAATCAGCCAGCAGCCGGCATCGGCCAGCCTGGCGATCTCCGCCTCGCCGAGGTGGATCAGGTGGGCGACGATCGTGCCCTCGGTCAACAGGCCCGCGCGCTCCAGGCGATCGACCAGCGCGGCGGCGTCGGCGCCCTGCAGGTCGCAGGGGTCTTCGGCGACGTGAATGTGACAGGGCAGGCCCGCCTCGCGAGCGGCCGCGCCGCAGCGAGCCAGGCCGGCATCGCTCAAGGTGAATGCGGCGTGAATGCCGAAGTAGTCGCCCCGCAGGGTCTCGGCAATGCCTGCCTCGAACTGACTGGCAGTGCCGCGCTCGGTCACCTCGTAGCACAGCTTGCCGCGCAGGCCGACCTCGTCGAGTGCGCCACGCAGCGTGGCCAGCGAACCCTCGATCGCGCACGGCGATGCGTGGTGGTCGACCAGTGTCGTCACGCCGTAGCGCGCGGCCGACATCGCGCCGACCAGACCCGAATAACGGATCAGCTCCGGGTCGAGCGCGCGATCGAGCACCCACCAGACATGCTCCAGGACTTCGGAAAAATTGCGCGGCG
>CAZMLI010000226.1:0-1600 GCA_964566865.1 uncultured Planctomycetota bacterium | reverse complement strand
GCGGTGATCGCGGTGCGAATGTCCTTCAGCCCGTTTCCGGTGACCAGCACCAGCACCGACTCGTCGGGGCCGATGATGCCTTGCTCGCGCGCAACGGCGACGCCCGCGCTCGAGGTGATGCCGGCCGGTTCGCCGAAGACGCCGCAGAGCCGCGCGGTCTGCCGCATCGCTTCGAGGATCTGCTCGTCGCTGACCCGGACGAAGGCGCCGCCGCTGTCGCGCACGGCCTTGACCGCCTTGCGCCAGTTGCGCGGCACGCCGACGGCGATGGAATCCGCGATCGTCTCGGGCTTCATCTCGACCAGCTCGCCGCCGCTGTCGAACGCCTCGGCCACCGGTGCCGCACCCGCCGCCTGTACGCCGAGCAGCTTCGGCTGTTTCTCCGCGATGCCCATCTCGGCCATCTCCGCCAGGCCCTTGCCCACCCCGGCGATCGTGCAACCATCACCGACCGAGACCGCGACCCAGTCGGGCAGCTTGCCGGCCAGCCGCTCGCCGATCTCCAGGCCGGCGGTCTTCTTGCCCTCGACCAGATAGCAGTTGATCGCGCAGTTGCGGTTGTACCAGCCGAAGTGCGCGGCCACCTCGGTACACAGGTCGTAGGCGTCGTCGTAAGAGGCCTGCACCTGAAAGACCTGGGCGCCGAACATCATCAACTGGGCCAGCTTGGGTTCGGGCGCGCGCTGCGGCACGAAGATCGTCGCCGGCAGGCCGACCGAGGCCGCGCAACCGGCCAGGCTCGAGGCCGCGTTGCCGGTCGAGGCGCAGACCACTCGGCTGGCGCCGAATTCGAGCGCCTTGACCACGCCCAGCGCGCTGGCCCGATCCTTCAGCGAGCCGGTCGGGTTCTGACCGTCATCCATCACCCACAACGCGCGCACGCCCAGCGCTGCGGCCAGTCGGGGGGCGTCGTAGATCGGCGTCCAGCCCACCGCCAGTGGTGGCAGGACCGCGTCGGAGGCGATCGGCAGCAGCTCCCGGTAGCGCCAGATGCCCGGCTCTTCGGGGCGAATCGACACGCGGGACAGATCGTAACGCACGTCGAGAATCCCGCCGCAATCGGGGCAGGTCAGTAGGTCCGCGGGCGGGAAGCCGGCGTCACATTGCGTGCAGCGGAGTTCGGTGAGCATGGGCTGTGACAAACTGGTGACGGTGCGCGGATTGTACTATAGGATGTGCCGCCACACGCCCTGGTTTGTGAGGAGACAAAAGATGAGTTGCCGAGTCGTCACCACCCTGTTGCTGGCCACGTTGTTGCTTTCAGCATGCGCCAGCACCGGAACCCCGATCGAGACACATCGCTCGGGCATGCGTAACGCCAAGCTGTATCTGCAGACGGAGAAGGGTTATTCCCTGGATGAACTGACGATCCGGGGCAAGGACGACGTCGAGAACATCGAATGGGGACGCTTCTGGTCGGACCTCGAGGCCGAGGCCACCCCGTCAGCAGCGATGACCCGCTGGAACGACCAGATGCACACGCTCTACGCGGTCTACTTCAACCCCGTCGACTTCGACACACAGGCGATCTGGGTCTTCATCGACCGCAATACGGGCGAGGTGGCCGGGTCGCTGCCCACGGTCAAGCTGCACAGCAAGT
>CAZMLI010000225.1:1845-7734 GCA_964566865.1 uncultured Planctomycetota bacterium | reverse complement strand
GGTCCTGGAGCTGGTTGCCGTATTTCTGGAGCCACTGCTCCAGGGTCTGGGCTTGCGCGGTTGTGCTGAGCAGGGCAAGGGTGAGAACTGTAATGACGGGTTTGAACATGGCGAACTCCTTTCGGAGGTCTACATCTCAAATCACGTGCCGAACGGGACGGCTCTCGAATCGACCGCTGTGGCCCAGGTGTCGAGGCCGATGCGGAAACCTGCTTGCCGAGCCGGTTAGTTTGTTACCACTCGTAGAAGCCCTGCCCGCTCTTCTTGCCCAGCTTGCCCTCCGCCACCATGCGCTCGAGCAGCGCCGGCGGCCGGAAGCCCTCCGAGCCCAGCTCGCGATGCAGGTACTGGGCGATCGAGAGGCGCACGTCCAGCCCGATCAGGTCGGTCAACTTGAGCGGTCCCATCGGGTGCCCGTAGCCCAGTTCCATCGCGCGGTCGATGTCCTGGGCGCTGGCCACGCCGCTCTCGACCATCCGGATCGCTTCCATGCCGAGGGTGATGCCCAGCCGGCTCGAAGCGAAACCTGGCGAATCCTGGACCACCACCACCTGTTTGCCGAACGCCTCGCCGATCTCTTTCGCCGTGGCGAGCGTGGCGTCGCTGGTCTTTTTGCCCATGACGATCTCGAGCAACGGCAGGATCTGCGGCGGGTTGAAGAAGTGCAGGCCGATCACCCGCTGCGGATGTTCGGCGGCCTCGGCGATCTGACTCACCGGCAGCGAGCTGGTATTGGTTGCCAGGATCGTATCGGCGCGGCAGAAGCGGCTCAGGTCGCGGAAGATCTGCTGCTTCAGCTCGATCTTCTCGGGCACGGCCTCGATCACCAGGTCGGCCTCGGTCACCGCCTGCTCCAGGTCGGTGCTGCCGCTCAGCAGATCGAGCGCCGCCTGTTGCTGCTCCGGCGTGACCTTGCAACGCTCGACGCCCTTGGCCAGGCTGGCGCTGATCTTGGCCAGGCCTTGCTGGACGAAGTCGTCCCGAATGTCGAACAGCGTGGTCTTGCAGCCAGCGCGGGCCGCGACCAGCGCGATCCCGTGTCCCATCGTTCCAGCGCCCAGCACGGTGACGGTGTGAATCACGAACCCTTCTCCTTCTTCTTGTTCTTGCGCTCGAGGAAGGCGGTCATCCGGCGTTGCTTCTCCTCGTCCTCGAACAGGATGGCCTGGCCGATCGTCTCGAGCTGATAGCCCGGCGCCGGACCGATCTCGAACTGCGCATTGATCGCCGCCTTGGCCAGGCGCACTGCCAGCGCGCTCTGTGCCAGGATCTCCTGCGCCAGCGCTCTGGCGCGCGCGACGACCTGGTCATCCGGCACGACCTGATTGACCAGCCCGATGCGCTCCGCCTCCTGGGCGTCGATGATCCGTCCGGTGAAGATCAGCTCCTTGGCCCGCGAGATGCCGACCAGCCGCGCCAGCCGCTGCGTGCCGCCGGCGCCGGGGATGATGCCCAGGCCGACCTCCGGCTGTCCGAGCTTGGCGCCTTCGCCGGCCACCCGCATGTCGCAGGTCAGCGCGAGCTCGCAGCCGCCGCCGAGCGCATAGCCCTTGATCGCGGCGATCGTCGGCACCGGCAGCTCCTCCATCCGGCGGAACATGTTCTGGTTGATCGCGCCGAGCGCGTTCTCCTGCCTGCGGTCGCGCAGCTGTCCGATATCGGCGCCCGCGGCAAATGCCTTCTCGCCGGCTCCGGTCAGGATCACCGCGCCGAGACTCATGTCGCGATAGAGCAGGTCGAGCAGGCTGTGCATCTCGTCGATCATCAACTGATCGATCGCGTTGCGCTTATCTGGGCGGTTCAGCGTGATCAGCGCCAGGGCGTCTTCACGCTCGTATTTGATCGTTTCGTAGGTCATCGCGCGGCATGATAACACGGGTTGGTGATATGATCCGTCTCTCCATGAGCGTCCGACGCCCGACCTGTTCTGACTGCCGCCTGCCCCAGGTGGTCTGCGTTTGTGCACATGTGACGGTCGTCTCGGCGCGCCCCCGGGTGGTCATCCTGCAGCACCCGAAGGAAGAAAACCGCACGGTCAACACGGCGCGGTTGGTCCCGCTGGTGCTCCCCGAGAGCCAGCTGCTCGTCGGCACCAGCTTCAGCCGGGAGCTGATCGAACCGCTGATCGAGGGGCCGGCCTACGTCGTCTTTCCCGGGCCGGAGGCACAGCCCGCGGCCGAGGTCGATCCCGACTGCACGCTGTTCTTTCTCGACGGCACCTGGTCGATGGCGAAGAAGATCTTCCACAACTCGCCCGCGCTGATCGACCTGCCTTGCATCGCGTTCGAACCTTCGCAGCCGTCGCGCTACCGGATCCGCAAGCAACCCGCCCCGAACTACGTCTGCACCATCGAGGCGGTGGCCGAGGTGCTCGCGTTGCTGGATCAGCGCGAGGCGGCCGTCGCCTTGCTGCGTCCGTTCGATCACCTGGTCGAGCGGCAGCTCTCGTTTCGTGGTGTCGATCCGAGGCATGCCGACCGAGGGCCTCGGTGAGCTGGCCGCTGCGCGCGGTGAGTCTGCTCTTTCTGGTCAGCCTGTTGACCGCCTTCCTGCTTCATACCCGCACACGCCGCCTGGCTGTTGACCAGCCGGAACCACCGTCGATGCTGCCGTTCAAGAGCAGCGCCGATTGCATCCGCTGTCACGAGGCCATCGGCAAGGAGTGGCAGGAGTCGACACACGCCCGGGCCTGGCCGCATCCGCAGCTCGGGCTGAGCGACCCGGGAAAGACCGAGTGTTCTGCCTGCCACATCCCGCAACCGATTCATCAGACCGGGCTGGCCAACCGCGTGAAGGTCCGCGCGTCGCGTCACGAGGAAGGCGTCGGCTGCATCACCTGCCACGTGCGCGGGCAGACGACCGTCGGCTCGGGGCCGACGCGCGCCGCGCCCTGCAACCCGACCTACGCCGCGAGCATGCCGACGGTCGAGGCCTGCCGGCCCTGTCATGCCTTTCATGGCACGCTCGACGAGTGGGAGAAGTCGAAGTTCCCCGCGCAGGGCAAGGGCTGCCAGAGCTGTCACATGCCAAAGGTGCGCCGGCCGCTGGTCAAGGGGGGCCAGCCGCGCGATGGCCACAGTCACCGGATGCTCGGCGGCCGGGATCCCGCGCTGCTGGCGCAGACGCTGTCGGTCACCGCTAAGATCCTGGGCCAGCAACTGGTCGTCACGCTGACCAACGACCAGGTCGGGCATGCGGTCCCTGGAGAGATCAGCAACCGTCGGATTCATCTGGTGTTGACCTTCCAGGATGCCGCGGGCGAGGAGGTCGAGCAGACCTGGCGCAGCTTCCAGGCCCCGCCGCGTCCCAAGCGCAAGGTGATCAAGACCACGCAGATCCAGCCGGGTGAGACGGTTCGGGTGGTCCAGCCGCTCCCCGGGAAAGCTGTGTCGGTCGTCGTCGAGCTGGAGTATCGTTTGCTCTTCTTGGTGCCCTACCGAACCTTCTATAGAAAGGTGCTGCGCTGGTGAAACGCATTCTGCTGCTCTTGCTGCTGCTGGCGATCGGCTGCTCCAGGGACTCGAGCAAGGAGGTGGTGGTCTTCACCTCCCACGACCGGATCTTCAGCGAGCCGATCCTCGATGCGTTCGAGAAGAAGACCGGCCTCAAGGTCCGCATCGTGACCGATACCGAGGCGACCAAGACGACGGGACTGGTCAATCGTCTGCTGGTTCGCAAGAGCAACCCCGAGGCGGATGTCTTCTGGAACAACGAGATCGGCCGAACCTTGCTGCTGCAGCAGGCCGGTGTGCTGGCGCCGTACAAGCCGTCATCGGGCGCCGATGTCTCGCCCGCTTTCAAGGACCCGGATGGCTACTGGACCGGCTTTGCCGCGCGGGCGCGGGTGATTCTTTACAATACCAAGCTGGTGCGCGCCAGCGAGGCGCCGAAGTCGCTCTGGGATCTGACCCTGCCGCGCTGGAAAGGCAAGGTGGCGATCGCCAACCCGCTGTTCGGTACCACCGCAACCCACCTGGCCGCGCTGTTTGCGGTGCTCGGTCCCGAGAAGGCCAAGGATCTGCTGCGCAAGCTGAAGGCCAACGACGTCTCCTGGGTCGCGGGCAACGCGGTGGCGCGAAACCTCGTGATGGACGGTCAGATGGCGATCTGCCTGACCGACACCGACGACGCCAACGGCGCCTTCCGCAAGAACAAGCCGGTGGCGATGGTCTATCCGGATCAGCAGGGAATCGGCACGCTGCTGATTCCCAACACGGTCTGCCTGATCGCGGGCGGACCGAATCCGCGGGGCGCCAAGCTGTTGATCGAGTACCTGATCTCGCTCGAGGTCGAAGGTCTGCTGGCGCAGGGCCCGGCGGCGCAGATTCCGCTGCGACCGGGCGTCGCGGTTCACAGCGAGCGCTTCAGTGGTCGAGGGCGCAAGTGGATGGCCGCCACGCCAAAACAGATCGCGGCGCAGTTCGCCGCCGTCACCGCCTTCGTCAAGAAAGAGCTGATCGATTAGCCGGACACTGACAGCCTGTCAGCACGATGCCTATCTGCAAGAGCTGACCACGCGAGTGGTTTCGCGCGAGGGCTGCACGCTGGTGCTGGAGGATACCGTGCTGTACCTCGGCGGCGGCGGCCAGCCCGCTGACAGTGGCGCGGTCGATGGCATTCCGGTGAGCGAGGTGGCCCGGGACGACGAGGACCGGATCGTGCACACCTTGCCCCGACCGCTCGACGCGCAGACGGTTCACGTGACGCTCGACTGGGCGCGGCGCTATGACTACATGCAGCAGCACACGGCCCAGCACCTGCTGTCGGCGATCGCCGAGGACCGCTTCGGGGCGCCGACGATGAGCTTTCACCTCGGTGAGGACTACGCCGCGATCGAGCTGGACGCGGCCAGTCTGCCGCTGGACGAGCTGTGCGACCAGGCCAACGCGGAGATCCGCGCCGCGCGCCCCGTGCGTCAGCGGCTGGTCACGCCCGACGAACTGCAGCGGCTGGAGGTTCGGACCCGTGGCTTGAAGGCGGGCCTGCACGAGCAGATCCGGCTGATCGAGATCGAGAGCATCGACCTGAACAGCTGCGGCGGGACGCATGTCGCCAGCACCGCCGAGCTGCAGACGATCGTCTTCGTCAAGACCGAGAAGATCCGCGGCCGGATGCGACTGTCCTACCTGGCGGGCGACCGTCTGCGCCGCCGGCTCGAGGGCGCGCTGCTGCGTGAGCAGGCGCTGACCGAGCGGCTGACCTGCGGGCCGGAGGCGCATCTCGAGCAACTCGATCGGCTGCGCGATTCGTTGAAGGCTGCGAACAAGCAAAATCAGCAGCTGACCGAACAGCTCGCGGACAGACTGGCCGAGCAACTGGCTGCCGATCCCGAGTCGGTGGTCGGGCTGCATCGAGAGGGCGCTGACCTGCCGTTCCTGCAGCGCGTGGCCAGCCAGCTGGCGCAGCTGCGGCCAGCCTGTCTGATGCTGCTGACGGGTGAAGGCGTCTTCCTGCTCGCCGGCCCCGAGGCGGATGTCGCTCGCGCGGGGCCGATCGTGATGACCACCCTGCAGGGCCGTGGTGGGGGGCGGGCAGGGCGGCTGCAGGGAAAAGCGACCCAGGTCGAAGCGCTGCCCGAGGCGCTGGGTCAGCTGCGCGAAGCGCTGGCGTAATTTGCTCGACGTGCGATGGCGTGGCTCTGTAGAGTAAGGGTATGTCCAGTCATCGACCACGCAGCGGCTTCTGGTTGCTCGTCCTGCTTCTTTTCGTCAGCGCGAGTGTCCCGCTGCTGGCGGAGGAGAAGTGGGAGAAATTCATCCTCAAGGGCGGCAAGGTCTACATTGGCAAGCTGCTCTCCGACGGCCCGATCTTCGCCGTCAGGCTGAAGAATGGCGGCACGGTGACGTTCGCGAGAAGCAAGCTGCTCGAGCGTGAGCCGCTGGAGAAGAA
>CAZMLI010000225.1:0-1745 GCA_964566865.1 uncultured Planctomycetota bacterium | reverse complement strand
GTGCGATCGCTCGCCCCAGGTCGGCCAGCGCCTTCTTTCGCTCTCCGCGAGAGAGGTAGAGCAGCGCGCGATCGTAGTAAGCCGGGGCGGTGCTGGCCTGCAGGGCCTCGGGCAGTCGCGTGATCGCGTCGATCGCGTATGACCGCAGCAGCTTCTCGCGGAACTTGTCGAACAGGCCAGGGGTCAGGTAGATGTCGGCACCGACCACCACGCCGTTGATCGCGACGCAGATGCCGACGACCGGCTTGCCCACGAGCGCCTTGCGCAGCGGGGCCAGGTACTCGGCGAGCACCTGGGCCACCTTGGCGTTGCTGAAGTTGAAGCGATAGCTGCCGGTCTGATTGCCGGTGGCCAGCGCCATGTTGCACAGCTGGACCTCGCGCCAGACCTTGCTCTGGTCCTTTGAACTCTGCGCCACGTAGCGCAGCTTGGAGTGGACCAGCCCCTTGTTCGTGCTGAACGCTCCCTGCTTCGTCCAGCGGCCGCGCTCGACGCAGAATGCCGGCACGCGCCGCGACTGGCCGGGCGCGAGCGTCACATTCACCCCGACGATCCGGTCCTGCTTGCCGCCGGTGACCATCTCGCCGGCCATGATGAACAGCGTCTTCTTGCTCTTGTTGGAGATCTGCAGCTGGTTGACGTTGCCGATCTCCTTGACGACGACCGACTTGGCCGACTGTCCCTCGTCGAGCGTGATGTAGCCCCCCTTCGGCGGCGCGATCGACGGGCCGGATCGCAGCACCGGATAGATCGTCAGGTTGCGCACCGCCACCCCGGGCAGGATCTTCAACCCCTTGGCGACCTGGGGCTTTTCGGCCACCGCAGACAGGGCGGCGAGCAGTGCGAGCAGACCAGCGGACAGCAGGGCGTGTGGTTTCATCGGTTCATCCTGAGTTGCAAGAGCTGTGTCATTGGTGGCAGATGAGTGTAGGCGCGAGCTGCGCCGCTTGTGTCACCCGCTAGTGAACAACCTGTAAAAGAAATGCAACGCTCAGGAGAGGTACGGTCTGCGCGTGTTTCTTATTCCCTGACGCTGGTGTTGGTCGCAACCGGCCTCGAGATTGGCCGCAGAGGTAGAGAGAGGAGGCGGAGCCTCACGCGGAGCCGCGGGGAACGCGGAGAGGGCATGAGAAGGCCGGTCCCCTGTGTGAGCTGTTCATGTTCACGCTGGACCCATACATCAGGCCTACCTTTTCTCTGGTAACTTCTCTGGCCAGAGACGCTTGAGCATAGCGACGTAGCGAAGCCCCTCCTCGAAATCTGTCCTTGGCAGCCGGGTCGTCAAGGCTGTTGCGTAGTGAGCCCTCAACCACAGGAGTACTGCGCGCCTCAAATGAAAATCCTCATTCTTGGCGAGCTGCTGCATTCTCAGCAGAATACGGTCAAGCGACGCCTGGTCGGTGGTCGCCTGATTCAATAGCAAGTCCCTGAAAAAGTGATACGTCGTCTTGGCACGCTGGTCGCCGAGGGCTCGGATGAGCTGGTCTACTTCGGCCACCGTGAGAGATCCGCTGTCCAGTTTTCCCAGTGTGGCACTAAGTTGCTTCAGAGCGTCTTCCTTGGCCGGTCTAGTAATCGAGATTTCAGTCACGTCACTGACGGAGTCTGCTATGTATTCAATCGCCTGCGTCTTCAGCGTCCTTCTCCAAGTCAAGCGCAGTCGATACGTCCCTGGTTTTTTGAAGACGTACTCTAGCAGCCTGTGGATAAAGTCTCGCTCGTCGCGAGTTGCTTCCGGCGTGTCT
>CAZMLI010000224.1:1985-7743 GCA_964566865.1 uncultured Planctomycetota bacterium | reverse complement strand
GGCGAAAGTCGCCCAGGGTATCTCCGGCTTGCACCGTACTTCGATCCATCCCTAGATCATAACGAGTGCCCACACCGAATGCGCGGCTCTCACTGATCCGGGTGCCCGGGCCAGATATGCCAGACCCCCTGGGCGCGCGCGCAGACCTGGCCTTGCTCGTCGATCAGCTCTCCGTCGGCGAACGCGATGCGCTGGCCACGATTGCTCAGCCGGCCGCGTGCGCGCATCTGATCCCCGCGGGCCGGCCGGACGAACTGGATGTCCAGCGAGACGGTGCCGCACCATTCCTCCGGCTTCATCGCGACGAACACCGCCGCGCCGAGGGCCATGTCGAGCAAGCTCGAGACCACCCCGCCGTGCAGCACCCCGCGCTTGTTCTTGTGCTGCGGTCCGACCTTCAGCGTCGCCTCGGGCGTGCCGTCCTCGGCCCGCGCGACCTCGATCCCCAGCCACTCCGAAAAAGGTGTGCTCACAGTTCTATCTCCGTCCAGCGTCCCCGTCTGAAAACCCAGTACAGCAAACCAGCCCGGACCCACCAGTCAATCGCCGTGGCAATCCAGATTCCCGTCAGCCCCATGTCCCAGTGGAAGGCCAGCAGCCAGCAGGCACCCAGCCGGACGCCCCAGATGCCGACGATCGTCACCGCCAGCGGGCTGCGCGTATCGCCCGCGCCCTGCAACCCCTTGGCCGTCGTGATGCCCAGCGCCATGCTCGGCTGCGCGATCGCCGCCAGCATCAGACAACCCACCGCCAGCGCGGAGACCTCGGAGTCGTTGGTGAACCAGCCGACCAGAAAGGACGGGATCGCCAGGAAGAGCAGCCCCATCACACCCAGAAACAGGATCGACATGCCGATCGCCGCCCGTCCCCCCGCCCGCGCCTGCTCCGGCTGTCCCGCGCCCAGCTTCTGCCCCATCACCGTCGCCGCGGCGATGCCAAAGCCCTCGGCCGGAATGAACGACAGGCTCTCCAGCGCGATGCAGGCCTGGTTCGCCGCCGCCGCCACCTCGCCCAGACGGGCGACCATGCCCGCGAAGACCAGAAAGCCCGCATGGAAGACCACCTTCTCGGTCGTGGCCGGCAGCGTGACCCCGACGATCGAGCGCAGCACGCCGGACTCGCCGCCGAACAGATCGCGCGGCGCCAGCCGGATTCTGGAGGCCCCCAGCCTGAGCACCAGCAGCACCACCAGCGCCTCGAGCGCCAACGCGCCGCCGGTCGCCACCGCCGCGCCGAAGATGCCCCAGCGCGGCATGCCGAAATTGCCGAAGATCAACGCGTAGTTGCCGACGATGTTGACCAGGTTGGCCATCACCGCGATCCACATCGGCGTGCGCGTATCTCCGGTGGCGCGCATCACGGCGGTGCCGGCGAAGGCGATGAACAGGAACGGCACGACGAAGGCCATCGTGCGCAGGTAGACCAGCGCGTGGCCGGTGGACTCGGCGGGCAACTGAAACGGCGAGAGGATCAGGTGAACACCGAACCACATCGCGCAGCCCACCAGCAGACCGCTGACGGCCGCCAGCAAGACGGAGGTCGCGCCGGCCTTGCGGGCGCGCCCGTACTGCTTCGCACCCCAGGCGCGCGCCACGACGGCCACCACGCCGGTGACGAAGCTGGTGAAGACCGCGACGACCGACCACATCAGCGGACCGGAGACCTGCATGCTCGACAGCTCGGCCGTGCCGTAGTGTCCGAGCATCGCGCGGTCGACGATGAAGACCACCGTGTGCAGCAACGCGTGCACGATGGCCGGCCAGGCGAGCGCGAAGACCTCCCGGCGCAAACTAGACTGACTTTGGGGCATTCCAGCTCGCGGGCAGACCATACAGCGGATTGATCGCCTGATTCAGCTCACGCCAGAGGTCCGCCCCGTCGCCGATCGCCTCGACCAGCTCGCTGATCGCATCCCGCACCGAGGCGGGCGCCGGCACGATCGGCAGCAGCGCCAGATAGCTGCCCTTGAAGTCCAGATAACCGCCGCTGAGGTGCGTATTCCAGAACAGCCGGTCATACAGCGTGCGCAGCACGTCGCTGTTGAGCAGGCCCGCGACGTAGGACAGCGGAAACTCCGGCTCCAGCTCGGCGAAGGCGTAGATCCCCGTCAGGTGGGCATAGGCGCCCTCGGCATCGACCGCCGCGGTCAGCTCGCGGGCCAGCTCGCGCACCAGCAACTGCGGGCGCCCGAAGCGCGCCCACTGCTTATCGGTGGCCGCGGCGGGCCGCCCGATCCAGCAGCGCTCGAAGCTGCGGCCCTGCATGTTCAGCCGACGATCCCAGTCAATCTCGAGCGGCGCCAGGCTGCCGCAGCCGATGAAGCGAAAGGCGCCGGGACTGGGTTCCGGCTGCACGGCATCCAGCATCGTGGCCCAGCGAAATCCCAGCGGCCGGTAGATCCGCTGACCCAGGTCGACACCCAGCGAGCGCGCCTTCTCGCCCGCCGCCTCGAGGATCGAGAAGACGATCTCGGCATCCTCCGCGAGTGACCAGATGTGACGCGGGGTGGCGGCCAGCCGGGCCTGACGCGGATGTAGCGGCCGCGACCCGCCCGCACACTCGATGCGCAGCCGGTGGTCGGCCGCCGGCGGCGACTTGCGCGCCACCAGCAGGATCGGATAGACCGCGGCGCCACCGAACAGATCCTGGCTCGAGACATCGCTCAGCTCGAGCAGCTGGTGTCGGGTCGTTAACAGGCGGCGCAGCGGTTCGCCAAAATCGCGCGTGGCCAGCTTGTTGGGCAGCACCAGCCCCATCACCCCGGCCGGCGCAAGCAGTTGCAGGCAACGCTCGACGAACGGGACCGACAGGTCCCAGAGTCCCTTGAGGCAGCTGTAGTTCGCGGCGGCGAGCCGCTGCTTGTAGGCCTTGTCGATCCGCTTGTTCTCGACGTAGGGCGGGTTGCTGACGATCGCGTCGAACGGCTCGAACAGGTCGTCGAGCAGGCTGTCGCCGACACGCAGATGCGACTCGAGCCAGGCTCGCTCGAGCGTTCCGTCCGACGCCAGCCAGAGCGTCAGGCGCGCCAGCTCGACCGCCAGTGGATCGCTGTCGATCCCGTACAGGCAGTCCAGTGCCGCCCTCGGGTCTTCCAGCTTGTCGGTCAGATAGTCCAGCGCCGCCAGCAGAAAGGCGCCGGAGCCCATCGCCGGATCGCAGACCCGCAGGTCGCGCAACGCCTGCGGCTCCCGCGGATAGGGCAGCTCCGGCGAGGCCTGCTGGCAAAGCGGGTCGAGCGCGGCGGCCACCAGCCTGTCGGTCAGCAACCGGGGCGTGTAGTGCACGCCCCCGCGACGGCGCGTATCAGCGGCCAGCAGCTCGCAGTAAAGCAGGCCCAGCTCCGCCAGCGGCAGCCGCTCCGAGAGCGCCGACAGCGGCGCTGCGTCCTCGGCCATGGACCAGCCATCGATCGGTGGTTGGTCCAGGCCGCGGGCGCGCGCCATGCCCGCCGCGACCGCGCGCATACCGGCTTGCAGACCGGCGCTACCGTTGTCACTCTCGCGTAACCTGGCGAGCAGTGCGGTTCGATCGGCCGGCGCGGACGCGCGATCGGTCAAGTTGTCCGCCGCTGGCATTAACGCTGCTTGAGCTTGTCCTTGAACACCTGCTCCAGCTTCTTGATCTTGGGTACGATCACCGCCTGGCAGTAGGGGTTCTTGTCCTTGTTCAGCTCGTAGTAGTCCTGATGGTATTGCTCGGCGACCCAGAAACGGGTCAGCGGCAGGATCTCCGTCACGATCGGCGCATTGAAGGCGCCGGAGGCATCCAGCTTCTTCTTGTAGCGCAGCGCGAGCTGCTTCTGCTGGTCGTCGTGATACAGAATGATCGAACGATACTGCGGCCCCGCGTCGTTGCCCTGGCGGTTCTTCGTCGTCGGGTCGTGCGTCTTCCAGAACACCTCGAGCAGCGTCTCGAAGTCGATCTTCGACGGGTCGTAACTGATCTGGCAGACCTCCGCGTGTCCGGTCGTCATTGTCGAAATCTGCTTGTAGGTCGGGTTTTCCTGCTGTCCGCCGGCGTAGCCCGACTTCACCTGGTGAACCCCCTCGAGCCGCTCGAAGACCGCCTCCACGCACCAGAAGCAGCCGCCACCGAACGTGGCGAGACTCGTTTTTCCAGCCATCGTCTTTTGGTCCTCAGAAGTTCGCTGCTTCGTCGATTCCACGTCGCCGGTCCGGGGCGAACAGGACGCAATCAGCAGCAAGCACGGCACAATCAACCATGTCAGTTTCATCGCATCATCCTGGCTTGATAGTCTAATTTGCTATTATAAAGTAACTTCCTCGTCCAGTACGATTTGCCCACCCGCACGTTCCGCGTTTTCTAGTCGGTGTTTCTGCTCCATGAACCACGACGCCAAGACACAGCCGGCACCGCCCGAGCCCAGCTCGGAACCGCTGATGCCTGCGAAGCAGGTCGAGACCTGGGAACACTGGCTGATCGGCCTGCTTGTCCGTGAACGGATGCTGCAGGGACCGAGCCTGGCGAAGCTCGTCTCCGCGCGCAGGGAAGGCCGCCCGGCCATCGAGACGGTGCTCGCTCTGGGCGAGATCACCCGCCAGGAGCTGATCTGGGCGATCGAGAGCGCGGGCCGTCGAATGGAGCGCTGCGGATCCTGCAAGCGGGACTTGATCGTCGAAGAAGGGGTGCCGCCGCTCTGCCTCATCTGCACTGCGACAGACGAGACCGAGCCGGAGACGCCAGCCGCGCAGGAACTCGGCGGCTACCGGCTGGAGGAGTTGATCGGCGAGGGCGGCATGGGAAAGGTCTACCGCGCCTTCGATCCCAGACTGCAGCGCCACCTGGCAATCAAGGTGCTGGACCTGGCCGGCGGAACGGCCGAACGCTTCGAGCGCGAGGGCCGACTGGTGGCCCGACTGAACCATCCCTATGTCCTGCGAGTCCACGGCTACGGCATCGAGGACGGCGTGGCCTACCTGGCGATGGACTACGTCGACGGTCTGGATCTGGACGAGTTGCTCAACCAGCATCCGCTGTCGACAAGGCAGAGCGTCGAGCTGCTGGCGAAGGTGGCGCGCGGCATTGCCCATGCCCACCGGCACGGCATCATTCATCGCGACCTCAAGCCATCCAACATCCTCGTCGACGAGGAGATGGAGCCGCGCGTGGTCGACTTCGGCATCGCGCTCTCCTTGCACGACGAACGACTGACGCTGACCGAGGTGGTGATGGGCACGCCGTTCTACATGGCCCCCGAGCAGGTGCTTGGCGAGCCGATCGACTCGCGCACCGACATCTACGCGCTGGGCGTGATGCTCTACAAGATGCTGGCCGGGCAGATCCCCTACCGGGCCACCAGCCGCGCGCAGCTCTATTCGGAAATCGCCCAGATGGTGCCGAAGTCGATCCGCGAACGCCGGCCGGGTATCCCGATCGCGCTGGACGCGATCTGCCTCAAGGCGCTGGAGAAGCAACCGGATCAGCGGTACCAGACCGCGGATCTGCTGGCCGACGACCTGGAGCGTTACCTGGCGGGAGAGCCGGTCAGCGTGGCCAGCCATCTCGCCTTGCGCCGTGCCTGGCGGCTCGTGCGGCGGAGCTGGCGCTGGCTGTTGCCGGTGACGCTGCTGGTGGCCAGCCTGATCCTGCTGGGCATCCTGCACCTGGTGCTGCAGACCCAGCATGCCGCACAGCTCAAGCAGGCGCTCGCAGAATCCCAGCGGCAGCGAGACGACGCGCGCGTCGCTCGGGAACAAGCGCAGCGCCAGCGAGACGACGCGCGCCTCGCCCGTGAACA
>CAZMLI010000224.1:0-1885 GCA_964566865.1 uncultured Planctomycetota bacterium | reverse complement strand
TCGCTCGGGAACAAGCGCAGCGCCAGCGAGACGACGCGCGCCTCGCCCGTGAACAGGCGCAGCGCCACCTCGAAGCCTTCGGCCGACTGGCCGACATCAAGCTGCTCTCGCAGCTGAAGCAGCAGTCCGAACAGTTCTGGCTCAGCGAGCCAACCGAGGCCAGCTTGCGGAGCCTTATCGTAAAGATGGACAGCTGGCTGACCCGCACCCGCAGCTTGCTCGGCAGGCTGCCGCAGCACCAGGCGGCGCTGAAGGCGCTGGGCAAGAGCGGGGCGACCCGCGACCACCGGGCCCAGTGGCGACATGACGTGCTGACCGAACTGGTTGCCCGCCTGTCCGCGATGACCGGCTCCAGGACGGGCCTGGTGGCCCAGATCCAGGCTCGCCGGACGCTCTACGTCACGCTGCGAGCGCGGACCGCTGGTCATCCCTACTGGCGCAAGGCGATCGCAGCGATCGGCAGGCCCGAGCGGCCCTACAAAGGTCTACGGATCCGGCCACAGCTCGGATTGCTGCCGCTGGGGCCCGACCCGAAATCCGGCCTCTGGGAATTCGCCCACGTGCTCTCGGGCGAGACGCCCGTACGAGATGCCAAGGGGCGGCTGAAGCTGACCGAACAAACGTCGATCGTCCTGGTGCTCTTGCCCGCGACCAAGATCTGGATCGGCGCCTCGCGCAAGAGCAGGCGCAACCGCGACCCGAACGCCTCGTCCGACGAGAACCCGGTCCACCGCGTCACGCTACGTCCGTTCTTCATCTCCAAGTACGAGCTGACACAGGGGCAGTGGAAGCGCCTGACCGGCGAGAACCCCAGCTACTGGGCCACACCCAAGCGACTGCGCAAACAGCCCCTCGACCTGCGCAATCCGGTCGAGTCGATCAGCTGGCTCGACTGCCAGCACGAGCTGTCGCGAATCGGACTGCGGCTGCCGACCGAATCCCAGTGGGAGTATGCCGCCAGAGCGGGCACCCGAACCATCTGGTGGACGGGCAACGACGTCCCGTCGCTCGAGGGCGCAGCCAACCTGGTCGACAAGTCGCTGCGCAGCGGCATCAAGAGAAACCAGCCCGGCGCCAAGTATGACGATGGGCACTCGATCCATGCAGCGGTGGGCAGCTTCCTTCCCAACCCGTTCGGCCTGCACGATGTCGTCGGCAACCTCTGGGAGTGGTGCAGCGACCAGTACATCTTCAAGAGCTACCGCCGTAGACTGATCCGCGGCGGCCGCGGCGCACGCAAGACTCCCGCACAGACGGAAAAGGTGACCTACCGCGTCTACCGCGGAGGCAGCTGGGGCAGCAGCGCGATGGCAGGTCGCTCGGCCAACCGCAGCAAGGGCGCGGAGGGTTCGAGCACCGCTACGATCGGGGTGCGCCCAGCCCGCACGCTTTACCTGGGCCCCAAGAGCAGCGATTGACGGAGCCCAGATGACCGATACCCGCCGTGAGATCATCGAACACTGGGTCGGCGACTTTTGCAGTTCCACCGCCTTCCTGAGCGAACCCCCTGTCCTGCGCGAGCATGCCCCGCAACTGCTCGTCTCGTTTCTGCAAGCCGCCTGTGCAGCCCGCAACATCGAGCCCGACGACGTCGAAGCACCGGACATGAAGCCCGGCCTACTCGACGGCGTCGCACCGCTCAAACTTCCCAAGCCTGTGCTCGACGGTGTTCCCGCACTCTGCGCAGCATTCCTCGCAGCAATGGAAGACGAAGGCCGTCTCTCGGGCGGCCGGCAACTGGGCTTCTATCTGCGCGCGTTACAGGCGCCGTTCCTCGATGCGGCCTCCGGAACGCCCAAGCCCATCGTCACCCCGACGAAAAAGGTGGGGCGAAACAACCCGTGTCCCTGTGGCAGCGGACGCAAGTACAAGAAGTGCTGCATGA
>CAZMLI010000223.1:6065-7782 GCA_964566865.1 uncultured Planctomycetota bacterium | reverse complement strand
AGGTCGGCCGGATTATAGCAATGGCATTTTGTGGCCGCAAGGGAGAAAACTCTCACCAAACGCCCTATTGGATCGCCCCAACATCCGACTGCGCTTGCCACTAGGATGAACCTGCCGGGGCCTCAATTTCGTCCAGATAGGCCGGAAACACCAATCGCACGGTCGTGCCCTGTCCTGGGGTGCTGAAAAACTCCACCTCGCCGTGGTGCCGAGTGACGATATCGTGCACGATCGACAGGCCGAGTCCCGTCCCTTTGCCCGGTTCCTTGGTCGTGTAAAACAGGTCGAAGGCTTTGGCTAGCTGCTCCTCGGTCATGCCCATACCGGAATCTCGAATCTCCAGCTGAACCTTGTCGTCCACCTGCTCGGCGACGATTTCGATCGTACCGGACTCGTCCTCGATCGCGTCGACCGCGTTCAGCGTCAGGTTGAGCATCACCTGCTGCAGCTCGGTGGCGTTGCCCTTGACCGCTGGCAGATCGGCCGGGATGTCGCAGGTCAGCCGCGTCTGCCCCTTCGACAGGCGATGCTTGGCCAGCGCGACGGCACTGTCGATCACCTGCCGGAATTCGACCGGGCCCACCGACACCTCGCGCGGGGTGAACTGCAGCACCTTCGAGACGGTATCCCTGACCCGCCCCAGCCCTTCGATGATCAGCTCCAGATACTGCACGGTTCGCTCGTCATCGGCGTGGCGGTACTTGAGCGAGATCGCCGCGTTGAGCATCCCGCCGATCGGATTGTTCACCTCGTGGGCGATCCCGGCGGCCAGCGTGCCGGTGGCGGCCAGTCGTTGCGCCATCATCAGGCCGCGCTCCTGCTTCTTGATCGTCTCGCGGGCGGCATCGATATCGCGCTGCAGTTCCTCGTGGTAATTCGCCAGTCGGCTGCGCATGTGGCGGAACGCGCGCAACAGCTGCCCGATCTCGTCGGGCCGATCACTGAATTCGATGCTGAAGTCGAACTTGCCGGCGGCCAGGTAATCGGCCGCGCGCGCGAGCCGCTCGAGCGGCTTGAGCACGTGGATCGACATCATGATGTAGAGCACGCCGAGCAGCACCAGCGTGCCCAGACACATCAGCAAGAAGACGGCCGAGCCTTGCCCCGGCAAGTTTCCCGAGACCGGCACCTCGATCCGCATCTGGGCAGTCCCGATCGTGCCCACGCCCTCGTCGATGATCGGCGCGACGAGGTAACGTCCCTCGGTCTGCACCACGCCCCGCTGCCGCGCCCGCTCGACCATCGCTGGTTCGATCCGGGACAGGTCCAGCGGACCTTGTTTCTCGAGCAGCTTGCCCTTGTGGTCGAGGATCGCCCAGCCGATGATCAACTTGCTCCGCATCAGCGTGGCCATCACCGGTCGCATCTCGTCCGTGCTCTGAACCGCCGTCTTGCCCTCCAGCTGGGTCTTGACGATCTGCAGCACCCAGGTCCGCCGCAGTTCGCGCTCGCGCTCGCTCCAGCGCTTGGCGTCGAGCGTCAAGTTGGCGACCAGCAGGGCCATCATCGCCAGCATGACCGTCATCACCAAGGCCAGCAGTTTGAACTTGAGACTCGACATCAAATTAAAAGGCCCCCGACGGATCGGAGGCCTTTTGAATTCAGTGGGTCTTTCAGCTTACACAGCGGCGTTAACCGAGCTTCTCGACCAGCGAGATCAGCGGCATGAACAAGGCGATGACGATGAAGCCGATGGCGCCACCCATGAACACGATCA
>CAZMLI010000223.1:0-5965 GCA_964566865.1 uncultured Planctomycetota bacterium | reverse complement strand
TTGCCGATCGCGCCCTTGATGATCGCCAGCGCTTCGAGGATCGGCACGCCGGAGGTGATCAGGGTGCCCAGGGTCCGGGTGAAGCGCGAGATCGTCGACTTCTTCATGATGTCGCCGAACAGCGGAATGCGCAGCGTCAGCGAGTCCAGCATGTAGCGGCCGGACGGGCTCGAGGCGATGAACTTGTAGGCCACCATGAAGACGAACGGGATACCGGGGATCAGGAACCAGAAGTTGCGCAGCAAGTTCGACAGGTTGATTAGAATCACCGTCGGGAACGGCAAGTCCGCGCCGATGTCGGCGAAGATCTCCTGGAACGCGGGCACCACGAACAACATGATGCCGCAGAGAATGCCGGCCGAGACGAAGACGACAACGGCCGGATAAACCATCGCGCCGATCACCATGCGCCTCAGCTTCTGGCTCTTCTCCATGAATTCCGCCAGGCGGCGAAGAATGGTATCGAGCACACCACCGGCCTCTCCGGCGCGCACCATGTTGGTGTAGAGCTTGTCGAATACCGCAGGGTGTTTGGCCAGCGCTTCGGAGAAGGTGCTACCGCCCTCGACGTCATCAGACACCACGCCAACCGTGTTCTTCAACACGCCCGGCTTGAGCTGCCCTTCGAGAATCTTCAAGCTGCGAACGATCGGCAAGCCGGCGTCCTGCAGCGTGGAGAGCTGGCTGGTGAAAGCGGTGAGCATCTTGGCGCTAACGCCCGACCCGAACAGGTTGCCGGAGCGCTTGCGGGGAGCGGTCGCCACGGCTGCGGGGGCGGTCCCTCCCTTCTCCTTGATGTTGCTGGGAAAGTAGCCCATATCGTGAATCTGATTGACAGCATCCTGCTTGGTCGGGGCTTCGATCTGGTCCTTGATCTTCTTGCCCTTGCTATCAACCGCCTCGTACACATAAACTGGCATCTCGCCTATCCTCCGTCGTTATGTTGCAGCCGAGCCTGGTCCCGTAGCTCTCTCAAGCGGACATCAGGGTTTCCCTGACTACCTCTTCAATTGTCGTAATACAGTCAAAGATCCCTAGCAACCCACTCTCGCGCAGGGTGCGCATTCCTTCTTCGCGCCCCTGGTTGGCGATTCGCTGGGTCGAGGCTTCTTCGAGGATCAACTCCTTGATCCTGTCCGAGACCTCCAAGATCTCAAAGATCGCGCACCGACCACGATAGCCGGTGTTGTTGCACTTGTTGCAGCCCTTGCCGTACGCAAACTTCTTTCCCACAACCGATTCGGGCTCGAGACCGATTTCCATGATCTCTTCCTGCGTCGGCTCGTATTCTTCTTTGCAGTGGGCACAGATACGCCGCACCAACCGCTGGGCGACGATCGCCTCGAGGGTCGCAGCGAGCAAGAATGGCTCGATGCCGATGTCCAGCACGCGGGCGACGACAGAGGCTGCGTCGTTGGTGTGCAGCGTACTCAACACCAGGTGCCCGGTCAAGGATGCCTCGACCGCAATCTGGGCAGTTTCGGCATCTCGAATCTCACCCACCAGGATCTTGTCCGGATCCTGCCGCAGGATGGCGCGCAGGCAGGCCGAGTAGCTGTTGCCCACCTCATCGTTGATCTGGCACTGGATGATGCCATGCAGGTCGTATTCGACCGGATCCTCGGTGGTGATGATCTTGATCTCGACCGAGTTGACGTAGTTCAAGCAGCTGTAGAGGGTTGTGGTCTTGCCCGAGCCGGTCGGGCCGGTGACCAGCATGATGCCGTTGGGCTTCTCCAGATAGCCCTTGAGCTGCACCATCTCTGACTCGCGCAGGCCGATCGCCTCCATGTCGAGGTTGATCACGGAGCGGTCGAGAATACGCATGACGCATGACTCGCCGAACATCGTCGGCAGCGTCGACACGCGCAGATCGATCGGCTTACCGCCGATCGACAGCTCGATGCGACCGTCCTGCGGCATTCGCGTCTCGGCGATGTCGAGGTTCGCCATGACCTTCACGCGCGAGATCAGCGCCAGCGCCAGGTGCGGCGGCGGCGGCATCATCTCGAGCAAGACGCCGTCCACGCGATAGCGAATCTTGAAGTCGTTCTCGAACGGTTCGAGGTGCACATCGGCCGCCTGGTCCTTGATCGCCTGGAGCAGGATCAAGTTGAGCAGCTTGACCACCGGCGCCGCCTGCGACATCGCCTCGATGTTCTCGAGATCCAGCTTGCCATCGCCCGTGTCGGCCAGCTCGAGCATCTCCTCGTGGCTGTCGAGGCCGGCGATGATGTCGTCCACCGACTCGGTCTGGCCGGCGTAGTACTTGTCGATCGCCCGCGAGATCTGGTCCTCGTTCGAGACGGCCCCCGCGACCTCGCAGTTGAGCATGAAGCGCAGATCGTCGAGGATGTTGACGTTCAGCGGGTCGGCCATCGCCACGGTCAAGATGCCGTCGTCGAGCGAGACGGGCACGATCCGGTAGATGTTGGCGATCGAGGGCGGGACCTTGTTGATAATATCCGACGGAATCTCGGCGTCGTCCAGGTTGACCACGTCCATGCCGGCCTGCGCGCCCAGCGCGAACAGCATCTCGTCTTCCGAGACGAAACCCAGGTCGACCAGGATCTGCCCCAGCGCACCGCCGCGTTCCTTCTGGATCTGCAGGGCTTCCTGAATCTGCCCCTCGCTGATCAGCTCCATCTCTTTGAGGAGCTGCCCCAGCGCCTTACGTGTTCCTTGTGCCATTTGCGCTTTATTCCTCTGCGGTGCTTAGCCGAAGATGCCCTTCTTCTTGCCCGAAGACGCCGCGGCCGCTGCCGCATTCTGGGCGTCGGTATATTCCTTCACCTTCTCCTGCAGGTCGCTCGGCTCGGCGGCCTTCATCATCATCTCCGCATAGGTGATCTTCTTCTGGATGAACAGGTCGAAGAGGAAGTCATCGAGCAGGATCATCCCGTGCTTGCGTCCGGTCTGGATCGCCGAAGGAATGCGGAACGTCTTGTTTTCGCGGATCAGGTTCTCGATCGCGGGGGTCATGATCATGATCTCGAAGGCCGCCACTCGGCCCTTGCTGTCCGCAACCGGCAACAGCACCTGGCTGATCGCAGCCACGATCGAGACCGACAGCTGGGTGCGGATCTGTTCCTGCTGATCCTTCGGATAGGCATCGATGATCCGGTCGACCGTGCGGGCCGCGCCGGTCGTGTGCAGCGTCCCGAAGACGAGGTGGCCGGTCTCGGCCGCCGTGATCGCCGCGGCGATCGTGTCCAGGTCGCGCATTTCACCGACCAGGATCACGTCCGGGTCCTGGCGCAGCGCACGGCGCAGCGCCTCCGAGAACGAGCCGATGTCGACGCCCAGTTCACGCTGGGTGATCAGCGACTTCTTGTGGGCGTGATAATACTCGATCGGGTCCTCGACGGTGATGATGTGGCGCTCGTGTTCGGTGTTGATGAAGTCGATCATCGTCGCCAGGGTCGTCGTCTTGCCCGACCCGGTCGGCCCCGTCACCAGGACCAGCCCTCTCGGCTTGGTCAGCAGGTTCTTGATGCCCGAGGGCAGGCCGATCTCCTCGAAGCTCAGCAGCTTGTTCGGGATCTGGCGCAAGACGATGCCGATCTCGCCCTTCTGCTTGAAGCAACTGACCCGAAAACGCGCCTTGTCGCCGAAGGCAAAACCGAAGTCGGTCGTGCCCTCTTCGTTCAACTCCTGCTGGCAACGATCGGACGTGATGCTCTTCATCAACCGCGCGGTGTCCTCGCCGGTCAGGTTCGGCGAGTTGATCGAACGCAACCGACCCGAGAGCCGCAGCACGGGCGGGCGGCCGACGGCAAGATGCAGGTCCGAGGCGGACTTCTCGACCACCAGTTGCAGCAGTTGGTTGATCTCTACCAAGCGTCTTTCTCCTACGTAAGGCGGGGGCTCGTCGGGTCTCTGGACCTGGCCGCGCTACCCCGCCGCAATCACTATTTCAATTTGCCGCGTGTGTCATGCGCAGCACTTCTTCCGGGGTCGTTCTGCCCAGCAACATCTTGCGGCAACCGTCCGCTTGAAGCGTCAGCATACCACCTGTCTGCTTCGCTTCGGCTCGGATCTTCATCGAGGAGGCGGAATGGAACACCAGGTCGCGGATCTCGGCGGACATCTCCAGTAGCTCGAAGATCGCCAGGCGACCGCGATAACCGGTCTTGGCGCATTCGCCGCAACCCGCCCCGCGGTAAATCGTCCGGCCCTTGATGTCCTCCGGCTTCAGGCCGATGGCCTCGAGCTCGATCGCGGTCGGCTCGTAGGCCTCCCGGCAGTTCCCGCAGATCGTCCGGACCAGCCGCTGTGCCATCACGGCCTGGACCGAACTGGACACCAGGAACGGCTTGACCCCCATGTCCATCAAGCGCGTCAAAGCACCCGGGGCATCATTCGTATGCAGCGTGCTGAAGACGAGGTGCCCGGTCAGCGCCGCCTGAACGGCGATCTCGGCGGTCTCCTTGTCGCGAATCTCACCGACGAGGATGATGTTCGGCGCCTGGCGCAGCATCGCGCGCAGGATGCGGCCGAAGGTCAGGCCGATATTGTGCCGCACCTGGCACTGGTTGATGCCGCTGAGGTTGTATTCGACCGGGTTTTCGGCGGTGATGATCTTGACGTCGGGCTTGTTCAACTCCTTCAGCGCGGCGTACAGCGTGGTCGTCTTGCCCGAGCCGGTGGGCCCGGTGACCAGGAAGATCCCGTTGGGCTTCTTGATGATCTTGCGGAAGCGGGCGTAATCCGATTCGTGGAAGCCCACCTCCTCCAGGCCGACCAGGGAGTTCTCCTTGTCCAGAATCCGCATGACCACCGACTCACCATGGTAGGCCGGCAGCGCAGAAACGCGCAGGTCGATGTCGCGGCCTTGCAAGGTGATCTTGATTCGACCGTCCTGCGGCTTGCGTTTCTCGGCGATGTCCATCTGCGACATGATCTTGACGCGAGAGATGATCGAACCCTGCAGCCGCTTGGGCGGACTGTCCACCTCGTAGCAGATGCCGTCGACGCGGTACCGCACGCGCAGCTTCTTTTCCATCGGCTCGATGTGAATATCGCTGGCCCGAGACTTGAGGGCCTCGCCAATGATCAGGGTCACCAGGCGAATGACCGGGGCGTCTTCGTCCTCCTCGTCTTCGTCCTCCTCGATCTCGCCGCGCGGACCGAAGTCGATGTCGCCCTGGGTCATCTGCTCGTACATGTCTTCCATCTCGTCACCGATACCGTAGTACCGGCCGATGGCGGCCGTCATCGACTCCTCGGTGGTCAGCGCGCACTCCACTTCCGTGCCGAGGATGAAGCGCAGGTTGTCCAGCGTGAACAGGTCGAGCGGATCGGTCATCGCCACGATCAGCGCCTTGCCGTTGCGCTTGATCGGCATGATGCGATGCTCTTCGACCACCTTTCGCGGCACCGCATCGACCACTTCGCGAGGGATCTCTCCCTTGCCCAGATCGACGTAGGGCAGGCTGAACTGCCGGGCAAGGGCCTGAGCCACCTGCTCCTCGTTGGCGTAACCGAGTTCGATCAACGCCTGGCCAATCTTGACCCCAGCCTCCTTCTGATAAGCCAGGGCTTCGTGTACCTGCTTCTTGTTGACCACACCCAGGCTACGGAGAATCCGTCCCAGGGGTTTTCTTCCACCCGCCATTAAGCAACCATCCTACGTGAGTCCAGACGAAGAAATGGGCATAGCCCGGGCAGGATCTTAGCGATCACGCCAGTTTTCTGTCAAGGCTTTTCCGCATACCCAACTGGCGGCGCAATCAGAATTTGCAACAAACCGCGCCGTCTTTCAACGACGCTGCTCGAGCTTTAGCTCGAGTCCATCTATTGTGGCCTGCAGACCTGTCCGGTTCGGGGTCAGTTGCCTGACGCGAAGCAGGTCCTTGAGCGCCAGTTCGATCAGGCCGCGAGTGTCATAAGCCGCGGCGCGATTGACCAGACTCTCCACACTGGCCGGGTTGCGACGGAGCGCGCGGGTGAAGGACTGGGTCGC
>CAZMLI010000222.1:0-7839 GCA_964566865.1 uncultured Planctomycetota bacterium | reverse complement strand
TGGTTGAAATGCCCGCCGAGCCCCTCCTGGTCGTCGCTGGCCACCGCCGTCTGGGCCGCGCCTGCGGCGCCGCGTAGCGCCAGCGCGCTGCCTTTTCGAGGACTCGCGTAGCTCACTGCGTTGCGCGGCATCCGACCCTGCCCCCAGCGCAGCGCCTTGCCGCCGTCGTTGGTATCGCCGGTTGCCGGGCAGAGATAGATCTTCGGATCGACCACGATGCCGGTCTTGTACAACCGGATCAGGGTATTGGACCCCACACCGTAGGGCGACTTGCCGTACTGCTCCTGATAGATCCAGAGCGCCGCGCCCAGCTTGTGCAGGTTGCTGCGGCAGAGCTGGTCTCGCTTGTGCGTGCCGGCGTAGGACAGCAGCGGCAAGATCAGGATGAAGACGCCGCCGGTCACGCCGATGGCGACCAGGGCCGAGCGCAGACGAGACGGGCTTTGCTGATTCTCCACCAGCTAGTAACGCCGCTTGCGCACCCAATGGGCGAGCCTGAGGTAATTGTCGACCTCGCGGTCATAGAACCGCGTCGTGCTGCCCTTGAGGTAGCGGTCGACCCAGAAGGCCTCCTGGAACGCCTCCTCCTCGCCGCGATGCAGGCCCGACTTCTCACCCATCATGTGCAGGTAGGCATGCGTCGCATCGTGAACCAGGGTCTTGGACAGGTAGTAGTAGCTCCACTTGCGCACGGTCGAGGCCTTGATGTTGAACACACGCGAGGTGACGTAGGTCCCGGTGGGACGGTTCTCGCGAGCCGTGATCCGGCTGAAGCAGGCCCGCACGAAGAGCGCGTATTTCGGCCCTCGGCGTTGCAGCAGGTCGATCGTCAAGAGCAGCTTGGCCTTGACGTCCGCGGGGGCCACGTCGAGCTTGACGAATCGCTTGGTCTCGGCCCGGCGGAACAGCGCCAGCACGTTGGCCGGATCCCCGCGATAGCGAAACGGCGGGCCGGGTCCCTCCTCGCTCTTGCCGCGAATTCGCGCCAGGTCGAGCGCCTCCGCTGCCCGCACACCCTTCAGTCTGCTGAACCGGTTGCGCAGCCGGACCACGCCGCCGCGTTCGTAGAGCGCCCAGACCGCGTGCCGCCGAACATGCGACACACGGTCACGCAGGGCCACGGAAACCAGCGCGTTGTCGACGCGCGCACGTGTCAGCTTGGCCAGCGCGCCGATCGCCTCGATCCGGACATACGTCGCCTTGTGCGTGAGCAGGCCAACCAGCGGTTTGCCGGCCGCGTCATGCCCCAGATTGCCGAGCAACTCCGCCGCGCGCAGCAGGACGTTGGTATCCTTCGACTTCAGATTGGCCAGCAGCCCCTTGAGCGTGCGTTGCTTGTCCAGCCGCATCGCCGCCCAGAGGTCGAGCGCGCGCAGATATCGCGCGTCCTCGAGCATCGCATGATTGATCAGAAACGGCAGCCGCTCGACCATTGCGCCGTCGACAACCGACTTGAGCGCGCGATAATAGTCCTGGCTGAAGTGCTCGGACAGCAGGAAGCCGACCATCTCCTGCAACGACTTTTCGCGCTCCAGCAGAAAGCGTGCTCGCAGGATCGCCCCGACCCCAGGATGCCTGGAACGGCCGAGCGCTTCGAGCGCCTTCTCGCGGGACTGCTTGTCGCCGCTGGCGGCCTGCGTCGCGAGCCTCGCCAGCCCGGCGTCGCTCAGCTTCTCATCGGCCCGGAGTGGGGTGAGCCACAGCGGGACCAGTATCAACAGGATCAGCAGGCGCATCACGCAGATGATACTAGGATCCGGTCTGCCGCGGCAACCACCTCATCCACGCTGATCTCGGTGAAACAATGCAGATCGACGATCGGACACTCGCGCTGCAGGCAGGGGCTGCAGTCGACATGCTTGTGAATCACCACCGCCAGCTCGCTGGCTGGCCCGGTCGCCACCTCGTCGGTCGAGCCGAACAGCGCGATCAGTGGGCGGCGCAGCGCGGCCGCCAGGTGCATCGGGCCCGAGTCGTTGGTCAGCAGCAGATCGCAGCGCGCCATCAAGGCCAGTAGCTCGACGAGGCTGGTCTTGCCGGTGAAATCGATCACCGGCCCACGCATGTTCTGCACGATCTCGGCCGAGAGCGGCACGTCGCCAGGCGCGCCAAACAGCAACACCGTCGCGCCATGACGCTCGATCAACTGCTCGGCCACCCCGGCGTAGCGATCCGGAAACCAGCGCTTGGCCGGGCCGAAGTAGGCCCCCGGGTTGATCCCCAGCAGCGGGGCGCTGTCGCGCGTCACGCCGTGCGGCTCGAGCAGTCGCGCCGCCTCCTGCGCCAGATCCAGATCCAGCGGCAGCGAGACATCCGGCAGGTAGTCAGGATCCAGGTAGTCGACCTCCGACAGCCCCGTGCTTGTGAGCAGATGCAGATAACGGCGCGTCTGGTGCAGGCCGTCAGTCGTATCATTTCCGCGATCGGTCAGCAGCAGTCCACGGCCGCTGGTCGGATAGCCGACCCGCCGCTTGATCCCGGCCAGCCAGATCAACAATCCGCTGCTGAAGCTGTTGGGCAGGATCAACGCTAGATCGTAACCCTCGGGTTTCAACCGCTCACGCGCAAATCGACGCATTCCGCCTAACCCCTTATCCGGGCCGGCCTTATCGAATACGACCACCCGGTCCACACAGCTCGCGTGGGTGAACATCTCGGCCACCCAGGGGCGCGCAAGCAGGTCGATCTGGGCCTGCGGAAACAGCCGCCGGACCTCTTTGATCGCGGGCAGGGTCATCACAGCGTCGCCGATCCAGTTGGTCGAGCGGATGAGGATCCGACGCGGGGCGTCGCTCAACTGGGTCTCCTTATTTTGTCTCGGCCGGTGCTGTGTGCTAAAGTCAACTTTACCATGGGTATCCGTCAGCTGTGGAACAACCTGCGCAACCCCGAGCGCCTCAAGCGCAACATGTTCGTGCGTGAGCTGTTTCTCAAGCTACAGCTGCCGTTCAAGTACCCTTACATCCTCAATATCGAGCCAACCAACGCCTGCAACCTGGTCTGCAGCTTCTGCCCGCGCGACATCAGCGGACGCAAGGTCGGCTTCATGCCGCTCGAGTTCTTCCAGAAGATCTGCGACGAGGCGGCCGAGCACGGACCGATCTTCCGCATCCTGCTGCAGAAGGACGGCGAGAGCCTGATCCACCCCGACATCGACAAGATGATCGCCTACGCCAAGAAAGTTCGCGCCTCGAAGGTGGTCTCGCTGATCTCCAACGGCATCCCGCTCAACCGCAAGATGAGCCGCAAGCTGATCGAGGCCGGCCTCGACGACCTGACGATCTCGATCGACGCCGTCGAGCCCAAGGGCTACGCCCAGCTCAAGGGGCCCGACGAGTACCAGAAGGTGGTCGACAACATCCACACCTTCCTCGAGGTGCGGCGCGAGATGGGCGCCAAGAAACCGTTCATCGAGGCCCGCATGGTGCACGAACGCGGCAACGAGGCGGCCGTCGAACGCTTCACCGAGATCTGGCAAGGCGTGGTGGACAAGGTCGACATCACCCCCTACCACACCTGGCTCGGCTCGGTCGAGGACAAGACCAGCGACTACGCGAGGGCCAAGGAGATCGAGCGCTACCCCTGCGCCCTGCTCTGGTACACCGGCGTGATCAACTGGGACGGCAAGGTCTCACTCTGCTGCATCGACTACGCCTGCCAGGGCATCGTCGGCGACCTCAACGACCAGACGATGTACGAGGTCTGGAACAGCCCGGAGATGAACCGCATCCGCCGCGCCCACGTCGAGGACGACACCGACGCGGTGCCGATCTGCTCCATGTGTAACTACTGGCAGATCAAGGAGAACATCGGCCCCTGGCTCAAGCGCAAGCCAAACGTAACCTACGGCCGCGCCCGCAGCGTCGTAGAGCTGGCGGGTTTGCGCTAGTTCAACGACCGTCGAGCTTGCCGTCTTCCAGGTCGAGCTCCATCAGCTTGTCGCGGAACTTGGATGATTCGAGCGCGCCGCTTTCCATCAGACAGGTCATCAGGCTACGGACCATCAACCCCATGCCGGCGACCTGGCCCTCCAGGTCCCTGACCTGCTCCTTCAGGTTGAACTCCGTGCGGCGCATTCGATCGGCCGCCGCCTCGCTGCGCTGGTGCAAGGTGTTGATGTCGGCGCGCTGCATCCATTCCGAATCGAACATCCACTTCCACATCGAATCCATCGGTTGCTCCTTTTCGGGTCGTCTACGGATCAGTGTTGACGGGACGCATCCAGCAGCGCCCGCGCGATGATCAGGCTGACCACCAGCGGCGGTCGGTGGGCGCTGGTCGAGGTGATGGTCCAGCTACCGATCTCCAGCCAGTTCTCTGGTATCTCATGGACCACAGGCTCTCCTTGTAGCCGAATCTGCAGTCGCATCTCGAAGCGACCGAGCGCCGCCTGGTAAGCAGCCAGTTCTTCGGTTCCGCGCTCGGTCGAGGCGCGCTGGATCTCGGTCAACGGGAAGAATTCTAGCAGATAGTATTCCAGCCTGCTGTAGTCATCGGTGGCCCAGCCCGGCGGGCCCTCGATGCCGATCGCTGCCGGGCGTGCGCGACCGAGCTCCCGGCGCATGGCCATCGCCGCCTCGCGCCAGTTGGCCTGGCGCGGCGCGTGGCAGATCGAGCGATCGAGCAGACTCCAGGCCGGCGGAGTGCCGAACGACCCGCTGAGGTAGATCCAGCCGGCGAGCAGCAACGCCGCCCCGCTGCTGCTCGCGCAGAGTCGCCAGGGCAGCCGGCGCAGGCCGACCGCGCCCAGCGCGCAAACAAAGAGCATCGCGGGCAGGTAGTAGCGGGCCCACTTGACCGAGACGGCGGTGAACAGCAGGTAGCTCAGCAGGATCCAGCTCCAGACCAGCAACTGCTCGCGGTTGGTTTCGCGCAAGCCGCCCAGCAATCCGAGGCCGGTCAGCAAGCCGAGCGGCCAGCCCAGCCAGCGGCCCGTGGCCCGCGCATAGAACAGGGCCCAGTTCCAGGTCCAGCGTTCGTTGAGCCGGGTGCTCGGGTTGTCGAGCGAGGTGACGTGGTACTGCGCATAGTCGGCCAGCTCCGCCCAGGCACCCCACCAGAACAACAACGAGCCGACCGCGGCGGCCAGGCAAAAGACGGCCAGGCGCGGCAGCAGCTCGCGCAGCGCCAGACCCTCGCGCCAGGCACAGATCAGGGCGGGCAGCACCAGGCAGGGGGCCCAGAGCACGAACGGCGCCTTGATCAGGCAGATCAACCCGGCCAGCAACCCGAGCGCGGTGGCGCGCAGCGCGGTGGACCAGGGACGGGCGCGCAATAACAGGGCAGCAAAGAGGCAGACGGCGGCGGTCAGCGGTAGATCGACATTGCATTTTCGCGAGAGCCCCCAGACGGGACCCAGCAGCAGGATCATCGCCGTGGCCAGACCCGCCGGCCCGGGACCGGCGAGGCGCTCGACCAGCAGGTAGCTCGCGAGCGTCAGACAGATCAACGAGAGCGCACCGATTGCGAAGCTGACCAGCGGCACCGAGTCCCCGCCGATCGCCGCCATCGGCGCGGCCATCGTCAGGTGGACCAGCGTCGAGCGCCCGCCGACTCGCCGGTTCGCGGCGACCCAGTCGACCAGCGCCTGGGTTCGCCGAGGCTGGGCCCAGGCCAGGCTCAGCTCGTTGGCCATCTTGCGGGTGAAGACGAGATGATCGGGCACCTCGTAGCCACTGGGGAACTGATCTTCTCCGAGCCAGATCGCCGAGCAGGTCAGCTGCGCGACCAGCAGCAGCAGGACCAGCCCCAGCGGCAGCCGGCTGTTCAAGCTCAGGCTTCGGGGCCGAGGTAACGCAGTGTCAGGATCGTGATGTCGTCTGACTGCGGTGCGTTGCCGCTGAAGGCTTCGACGTCCTGGACCACCAGGTTGATGAACTTGCCCGAGGTGCACTCGGCGTGCTCGAGCACCAGGCGCAGCAGTCGGTCGTCGCCGTACTCCTCGTTGTCCTCGTTCATCGCCTCGACCACGCCGTCGGTGAACACGACCAGCCGGTCGCCCGGCTCCAGCGGAAAGCGCTGTTCCTGCAGCGTGTTCTCGAACACCGGCCCCTTGTCGAAACCGATGGCGATGCCCTTGGGGTTGATCATGTGACACTTACGGGTCTTCTTGCGCCAGTAGATCATCGGGTTGTGACCGGCGCTGGCGACCCGCACGCTGGCGCCATTGTTGTCGTATTCGAGCAGGATGTAGTAGCAGGTGACGAACATCCCGCGCTTGATGTCCTCGGCCATCTGACGGTTGGTATGGATCAGCGGATCCGACGTGCGCAGCGAGCCCTTGGCGTGCATTCGCAGCACGCTGCGGAACATCGTCATCACCATCGAGCCCGAGACGCCCTTGCCCGAGACGTCCGCCACGACCAAACCGAGGCGGCCCTCTTCGATCTCGATGAAGTCGTAATAGTCGCCGCCGACATCCTTGGACGGCCGGTAGTAGGCCGAGATGTCCATGCCCGGCAGCTTCGGGATCTTCTTCGGCAGCAGGTTGGCCTGGATCTCGGTCGCCACGTTCAGATCGGCCTGCAGCTCGCTGAGGCGTGCCGAGTCATCCTCCGCCTTGCTCGGCAGCCGGGTCCCACGGCCCCGCTCGGTCCGAGTCTTGCCACGCTCGCTCGACTTCTTACGACGCGTCCGGCGGGAATCCGTGGTGTCGCTGCTCTTGCGTCCGCGCACCTTCTTCTCGGCCCCGGCCCCTCGGCCGGGTCGAATCGTCGACTTGCCCTTCTTGCTTCTTCTGCGCGGTGGGACCATAGACGACCGTTCGGTCAGGTGCTGCTGACCGAAGCCAAGAGCTCCTCGGCCACCATGTCCCCGCACTCGGTCGTCGAGACACCGCTGCGCGCGGAGAGATCGGGCAGCCGCTTGCTGATCAGCAGCGAGCCAATCGCCTTGTCGATCGCGGTCGCCGCCTCTTTCTGCCCCAGGGTCTCGAGCATCATCTGCACCGCCCCGATCGTCGCGATCGGGCAGGCGACGTTCTTGCCCTGATACTTGGGCGCCGATCCGTGAATCGGCTCGAAGCAGGAGACCTTGCCCGGGTGGATATTGCCGCCCGCGGCGACGCCCAGGCCGCCCTGGATCATCGCGCCGACGTCGCTGATGATGTCGCCCATCAGGTTCGGGGTGACCATCACGTCGAACCAGTCCGGGTTCTTGAGCATCCACATGCAGGCCGCGTCGATGTAGGCGTGGTCCTTCTCGATGTCCGGATACTCCTCGCCCACCTCGTGGAATGTGCGCGTCCAGAGATCCTGGCTGCGCAGCGCGTTGGCCTTGTCGATCAGCGTGACGCGGTTCTGCTTGTTGCGCTTGCGGGCCAGGTCGAAGGCGTAGCGGCAGGCGCGCTCGGCGCCCATGCGAGTATTGATCACCGTCTGGGTCGAGATCTCGTTCGGCGTATTCTTGCGCAGGAAGCCGTAGACCTGGCTGTAGGCGCCTTCAGTGTTCTCGCGCACGACGACCATGTCGATGTCCTTGGGGCCCCGGCCCTTCAGCGGACAGAGGTGCTCGGCGTAGAGCTTGATCGGGCGCAGGTTGATGTACAGGTCGAGTCCGAAGCGCACGCCGGCCACGATGCCGCGTTCGAGGAAGCCGACCTCGCAGCGCGGATCGCCGATCGCGCCCAGAATGACCGCGTCCAGCCCACGCATCTCCTCCAGCGCCGAATCCGGCAGGACCTCGCCGGTCTCGAGGTAGTGATCGGCCCCGTACGGATAGTCGATCGTCGTGTACTCGAAGCCAAACTGTTCACTGCAGACGCGCAGGACTTTCAGCCCCTCGTCGACAATCTCTTTGCCAATTCCGTCTCCGGGAAGCACACCGATCTTGTACATCTAT
>CAZMLI010000221.1:0-7863 GCA_964566865.1 uncultured Planctomycetota bacterium | reverse complement strand
TTGGACATCTCGGTCAGAAAGTAGCCTGGGCCGCCGGCGCGGCAGAGGTCGAGTGGGTCGCGTTGGTAAGCCAGGTAATGGTATTGCATCTGGCGGCTGCGCCGGATCACCCCGGACAGCCCGGGTACCCGCTCCAGCCAGTCGAGAAGATCACGGCGGCGGCAGGGCGGCGACGGCGGCTGGACCAGGCGCGAGAGGTCGCGGGGAGATCCGACCTCGAGCTCACGATACACCCCGCACGGGTCGTGCTGCGAGAGAGACAGCTTGTAGAGGTACTTGTCGAGCTTCCAGTGTAGCGGCACGCGCTCCCAGAACGCCATCACGCGGCGGTCCCAGAGCGGGATCCGCCAGTCGTGGCCGAAGAAGTCGTAGCTGCGAACGGCGTTGATGATGTACTTGGCCTGCCGCTCCTGCCACTCCCAGAACTCGTAGCCCGCTGCCACGTCGGCTTCGGTGGTAATGGTCAGCCAGTCCAGCGTCTGGTCCATCCGCTGCCGAAGCGTCGCCTGCACCTCGCCGTCGCGAAGCGCGTCCCCCCAGAGTGCGTAGTGCTTGTCGCGAAGCGAACGAGCTAGCAGCCCCGGCTCGAAGCGATAGGTCGGGGTAAAAACAGTCCACAGATGGCCGCCCGAGATGAAGTCCCCGGTGTGGCCGGGAAAGAAAACGACCTCCTCGGCGAACCCCGCGTGGCTGCGCAAGTCGTGCAACGCCGGAAAATCCTCGATGTGCGGATAGCTCACCGCGTTCCAGGTGGCGTCCCAGAACTGCCCCATCCGCTCCGACCGCAGTTCGCGACGCCAGCGCGACGCCGTGTACTCCGAGAAGAACCAGGGGTAGCCCAGCTGCTCGGCGATCTGGCGGCTGACCGTCGACTCCCGGTTTCCGGGCTTGCCGTAGGAGTAGCACAATACGTTGTCGTAGCCGCAGCGCTTGAGCATCGAGACGATCAGGCGCGAGTCGAGACCGCCGCTCAACGGCACGACGACCTGCCGCCCATCGATCTCCTCGAGCAGGTTGCGGAAGACCCCCAGCATGATCTGGTCGAACTCGGCCGCCAGCGCATCGGCCGACTCCGTGGCGTCGTAGCGACAGACGAAGCGATGGTATCGCCGGGTCTCGAGGCTGGCCCCCTGCGCACGCCAACCGAGCAGTTCGCCGGCCTGCAGCCCCCGAAGTTGCGAGTACAGGGTGTACGGTCCGGTGACATAGCCGGCCGCAGAGAACTCGACGAGCGAGGCGCTGTCGACTGCTTCCTGCGACCCCACCAGGGACATGCCCGAGTCCGAGACGGTGAGCTGCTGGCCCTCGACGCGGTAGATCAACGGGATACTACGGACCCCATCGACGGCCAGCCAGACCTGCTCTGGCGCATGACAGACCAGCGCGAAATTCCCGTCGAGCCCCTGTAGCAGCCTCTCGAACTCGTCGCCTCGGTCCAGGGCCTCTCCGACATACGCAGCCAGGGCGCCGCCACCGAAGAAGCCGCCGTCAGGGGTCCGGCCCCAGCCGGTTGTTCGGACTTCACGGAACCCGGAGCGCCAGCTGTGCCAGGTCCGACGACTGGCCGGCGCGAAGCAAAATCCCGGGGCTTCGATCATCGCGCGAGATGATACCGCAGCCTGCCGGGTTCCAATGTAGAATCGCAACGCGCGCCGATGAAGATCTGCTTTGTTTCCGACATCTATCCGCTGCTCAAGTGCAGCTCCGGCGCCAGCTTTGGCGGCGCCGAGGTCCAGCAGTACAAGATCGCGCGCGCGCTGCGACGCCTGCGGCCTGACTGGGAAGCGGAATTCCTGGTGCTCGATCATGGCCAGCCCGAATCACGCCAGCAGATCGAGGGACTCTGGTTACGCCGACTCTGGCGCCAGCCGCAGCCGCGTTTTCCGCTCTGGGCAATCCAGCTCGGCAAGGCGCTGCGGGCGGTCGATGCCGACATCTACTACCAGCGCTGCGCCGGTACGGTGACGGGTGTGGTCGGACGGTTCTGTCGCCGTCATGGCAAACGGTTCGTCTTCTCGATCGCCAACGACCGGGACGTCGACGGGTCTTTCTCACGCGACAGCTCGCTGTTAACGCGGACCAGTTATCACGCCGGTCTGCGCGGCGCTGACCTGGTGATCGCGCAGACCACACATCAGCAGCAGCTGCTGCAGGACAACTTCGAGCGACCGTCGCTGCTGATCCACAGCATCGCCGAGCGGATTTCAGACGCAACGCCGATGCCGCCGGTCGCGCTGGCGAAGCGTTACGGGCTGACCGCCAGCGAGGGCTACGTGACCTGGGTCGGCACGCTGGACGCCGTCAAGAAACAACCCGAACTGTTCCTCGAGCTGGCCCGAACGCTGCCCGATTTGCCGTGCCTGATGATCTACCGCAAGGGGCCGGAGGCCTACACCCGAAAGATTCGCCAGCGCGCGGCACAGATCTCGAATCTGACACTCGTCGAGCAGGCGCCACTGCAGGTCGTGGAGGGGCTCTACGGCATCAGCCGAGTGGTCGTCTGCACCTCGCGACATGAGGGCTTTCCCAACGTGCTGCTCGAGGCCTGGACGCACGGGTTGCCGGTGGCGACCCTGTTCGACCCGGATGGCGTGGTGGCCAGATGGCAGCTCGGCCAGGTCTGCGACGACGCCCGATCCCTGGCCCGCGCGGTCACGGAGCTGCATGCCAGCGCACTGGATCTACGGCCAGCGATCACGGAGTATCTCGAACGTTTCCACGCCCCCGAGCAGGTCAGCCAGCAGTATGTCGAGGCGTTCTGCTCGCTCGTTTGAGCGCCGCCTCCAGCTCGGTCACGCTGTATCGCACGTCGAACTCCTCCGCGATCAAGCGCAGACAGCCGCGCGACATCTCCGCGTAGCCCGCCATGTCACGGCCCAGGGAGCGAATGCACTCGGCCGCCTGCTCGAGGTTGTCGTAGATGAATCCAGCCCGATAGCGATCGGTCAAGCGCTCGGGGTCGAGCCGCGTGATCACCGGTGTGCCGGAGCGCCAGGCCTCGAGATAGGTGTTGGGAAAACCCTCGAAGGTGGAGGTGCTGACCAGCGCCCGTGCGCGACGAAAGTAGTCCGAGATCTCGTCCGGCGGCACCCAGTCGCGATAGGTCAGGTTGGGTAGTTTCGCGGCGGCGTCACGCACCGCCTGCGTCAGCGCGGCGTCCCCCATCGGCTGGCCGATCAGCAGAAACGTCTGCTCCGGCAGCATCTGCGCCAGGGCGACGAACTGCAGCGGCTGCTTCTGGATCTGCTCGAGCCGCCCGACCCAGAGCAACCCCTGGCGTTGCTCGAAGGGCAGCACCGATTGTTGTTCGAGCGGCTCCGGCGGCAGGCTGCGCACCAGTTGCGACGCGCGGCGCAGGCGATCGCGCACCAGCGTCTGCTGGCGGAAGGTCTGCGTGATCAGGCCGTCCGCGGACCGCGCCGCCCGAAAAAAGAGGGCGAACAGCAGGCGGGAATCAAGCGCGGTGCGCACCAGGTCCGAGTCCGATGCGATGTTGTAGATGTAGCGCACACCGAACAGGCCCTTGGCCATCCAGAGCAATACGGCCAGCGTCAGATTGCTGCGCAGGTAGAACAAGCGGTCCCGCGTGCGATGAATGGCGCGCAGCAACTTCCAGTACTTGATCGGCAGGCGCAGCGGCGCGGGCAAGGAGGAGTCGACCGCATAGGACGCGATCAACTCGATGCCCTGCCAGTCCATCCGCGCGGGCTGACCGAAGTCGGCCACGATGAAGCTGACCTCGTGCCCCCGTTCGATCAGCAGGCGCGCCAGTCGGACTTGCTGCCGCTCGGCCCCACCCAGGGTGTAGACCACCTCGGGATCGAAGAAGGGGTACGCGTAGGGCGCCAGAAAACAGATACGCATCGGTGCCCCTGTTCAGAACTCTATGACGAGCTTTCCGCGGTCGATCTGTTGCAGGGGCAGCCGCAGTCCCGACTGCTCGCCCTTTTCCGGTATCAGCATCAACTGATCCTCCTCCACGGCTTCGATTCGGGCAACCAGCTCTTTCTGACCTTCGTACGGCTGACTCAGGAACAGACGCACCTTCCGCCCGAGGTTGCGCGCGAAGTCCCGCGCGCTGGTCAACGGCCGGTCGAGTCCGGGAGAGGCGACCTCCAGACGGTGTGTTCCGGGAAAGAAGTAGTCCTCATCCTCGAATGCCTGCTGCAGCGCTTTCGCCACGCCCTGACAGTCCTCCGCCGTGACACCGCCCGGTTTATGCAGCAATACGCGTACGAAAGGCCGTTTGGACGGCCCCTTGCATTCTACGTCGACCAGCTCGAGTTGCCTGGCCTCGATGAGTGGGGTGATGAAGCTGAGAACCTCAGCGGCTGTTCGCGACATCCACCTTTATTCTACCGTTGTGCCGGGACATTGCCAGCGCGCGTGGTATCTTGGCCCTGCCGGAATGAGAATTGCCTTCGTCGCGCGGTTATCCGACAAGAAACTCCAGCAGAAGCTGGCGCCGCTCCAGCAGCTGCAAGCCGTGGAGCGCATCGACCTGTTTCGCGAGCGGCCCCTGGCCGGCGACAAGCTGCACTGGACGCCGATTCCCGGCTGGGTCGCCCGGTCGAAAATTCTCTCCAACCTCTATCGCCTGTTCAGCTTGCTGCTGCTGGCCCGTCGCTACGAGCTGATCGTCGGCTGCCATCAGCAATTCCACGGCGTCTTCGCCTGGATCGCCGGCGCCCTCTGGCGCCGCCCGGTGATCCAGCTGGTGATCAGCGAGGTCGACTGGGTCCACCGGCGGCGGCTGCTGCGCCGAGCGATGCTGGCCGCGCGAGCCTGTACGGTTCGCGGCGAGCTGGCCGCGGCGCGACTGCGGGCGCATGGATATGCGGGCCGGATCGAGGTGGTGCCCAACCCGTTCAGGCTGCCCGAGCCCAGGCCAGGGTGCCCCACGCGCGACCTGATCGCCGTGGCGCACTACGGCGAGATCAAGGGCTATCCCTGGCTGCTCGAGGTGCTGGCGCAGACGCCCGAGCTGCGGCTGGCTTTCGGCGGAGACGGCCCCTACGAGCAACAACTCGGGCCGCTGGTTCGCAAGTACGGCCTCGAGCAGCGCGTGGAGTATCTGGGCTGGCTCGACGAGCCGGAGCTGGCCAGCGCTTACAGCGCCAGCCGTGCGCTGATCCTGACCTCGCCTTCGGAAGGTCTGCCGATGGTGGTGCTCGAAGCCATGTCCCACGCGCTGCCGGTCTTCGTCACCGATGTCGGCGAGCTACCCTGGCTGGTGCGCGACGGCGTCGACGGACATGTCGTGCCGTACGGCGACACCGCGGGCATGGCCCGAGCGCTGACCGAGGCTTTCTCGACGCCCGGCCGGCTGGAGGAGATGGGCCGTCAGGCCCGCGCCCGCCTGGAAGAACTGGCCCCGCAGTTCACGATCGAACGGGCGACCGCCGCCTGGGACCGGCTGCTGGCCTGATGTGTGGAATCTGCGGACTGATCAGTGCGCAACCGCGCGCTCTGGGAGGCCAGCTGGCCGCGATGACCCAGGCGCTGCGCCATCGTGGTCCGGACGGGCACGGATATGCCAGCCTCTCGGCCGGCCAGCCGCTGGACCAGCCGCCGCGCGACGCCCCGGACGAGCGGGCCGGTCAGATCTTCCTGGGCCACCGCCGTCTGAGCATCATCGACCTGGCCGGCACGGCACAACCGCTGCGCAACGAAGACGGCACGGTCTGGGTCACCTTCAACGGTGAGATCTACAACCACCAGGCGCTGCGCCAGGATCTCGAGGCGAAGGGCCACCGGCTGCGCGAGCAGGGCGATACGGAGATCCTCGTGCACCTCTGGGAGGAATACGGCGAGCAGATGCTCGAGCCGCTGGTCGGCATGTTCGCCTTCGCGATCTACGATACGCGGGATCAGACGCTGTTCCTGGCGCGAGATCGGTACGGGCAGAAACCGCTCTATTACTGGCAGCGCCCTGGCCTGCTGGCGTTCGCCTCCGAGCTGCAAGCGCTCTGGACACTGCCTGACTTCCCCGCCGAGCAAGTCGATCCGGTCGCCGCCGCGCAGTATTTCCGCTACGGATACGTGCCGTCTCCACGCACGATTTACCAGGGCGTCTGCAGCCTGCCCCCCGGGCACCACGCCACCTTACGCGCGGGCCAGCTGTCGCTGCGCGAATACTGGCGTCCACGGGTCGGCGGCACCGCGGACACCGGCGCCTTGCAGGCCGCGCTCGACACGTCGGTCCGGCAACGCATGCAAGCCGACGTGCCGCTCGGCGCGTTTCTCTCGGGCGGGATCGACTCGGCGTTGATCGTCGCGGCGATGGCGCGGCAGACCGAGCGCCCGGTCGAGACCTTCACCATCACCACCGGCGAGCCCTGGTGCGACGAATCCGTCCCGGCGCGCCAGACAGCGGATCACCTGGGCACGCGCCACCATCAGTTTCAGGTCGAGCCCGACCTGGTCGAGGTGGCGGAGATGCTGGCGACGCATTACGGCCAGCCGTTCGCCGACTACTCCTGCGTGCCGACCTACTACGTCAGCCGCGAGACGCGCGGGCATGTGACCGTGGCCCTCTCGGGCGACGGCGGCGACGAGCTGTTCGCCGGCTACCAGCGCTACGCCAGCCTGCGCTGGTACGGTCTGGCCGGACGTTTACCGCGCCCGCTGCGCCGCAGCCTGGCCAGCTTTCTCCCCGGACGGATGGCCGACTTCCTGCTCTGCGCCGGCGGTCTGGCCGACAAGGGCGAGAACTGGACCGCCTTCTTTCACGGGGACTGGCGGCGCAGGCTGTTCGGCCCGGCGCTGGACGACGTGCAGGAGTCGGCGGTCTCCCGTGCGCGTGCGCTCTACGAACAGTCGTCAGCCGGCAGCGCCGTCGAGCGCTGGCTGGAGGCCGACCAGCGGATGTACCTCTGCGACGACATCCTGGTCAAGGTCGACGTGGCGTCGATGGCCGTCTCGCTCGAGTGTCGCGCCCCGCTGCTGGATCACCGCTTCGCCGAGCTGGCCAACAGCCTGCCGCTGGCGGCCAAGCTGGCGGGAGGACGCCTGAAAGTCGCCCTGCGCGATCTCGCCAGGCAGCGGGTGCCGGCCGAGATCCTCGAACTGCCCAAGCGCGGGTTCACCCTGCCGATGGCCCAGTGGCTGCGCGGCTCGCTGCGCGAATATGCCCACGGTCTGCTGTTCGAGCATGGACTCGAGAGCTGGACCCCCTACCTGCGCGAACCCGCGGTGCGGGCGATGTGGCAGGCGCATCAAGCCGGACGCCAGGACCACTCGATGCGGCTCTGGATCGTTCTTTCCTGGGTTCTCTGGCACAGGGCGCTATTCCGCCGATGAAATTCTCTCCCGAGATCCTGCTGCCGTTGCTCTGCTGCCCCGCCTGCCGCGGGGAGCTGGCCCATACCGATCAGCAGCTCGACTGCACCGCCTGCGCAGCGGCCTACCCGATCGAGCGCGGCGTGCCACGACTGGTCTGCGGCACGCCCGATCCGGTCAAGCAGGCGACGGTCGCCAGCTTCGGCTATCAGTGGCAGGCCTTCGCGCGCGACATCGGTGAGTGGCGGGCGCGTTGCGAGGCTTATTTCAGTCCACATCGGCCGGCCGAGGTCGGCGCGGGCCTGGTGCTCGACGCGGGCTGTGGCTACGGGCGCTGGCTCGCGCTGGTCAGCGACGGCGGCGGGACCTGTATCGGCATGGACCTCTCGGACGCGGTGTTCGCCGCGGCCGATTATCTGCGCGACCGGCCGAACTGTCATCTGATCCAGGCCGACATCCTCAACCCGCCGTTCAAGCCCGGCGTCTTCGACACCGTCTACAGTATCGGCGTGCTGCACCACTTGCCTGACGGCGCCCCCGAGGGTGTCGCGGCGCTCGTCCCCCTGGTGCGCAAGGCCGGTT
>CAZMLI010000220.1:0-7878 GCA_964566865.1 uncultured Planctomycetota bacterium | reverse complement strand
ATCGGTCTGCTGTTCTACACGCCGCGTTGTCGCCCGCAGGACGCGGCGGCGGGCGGCTTCTTGCTCGGGCTGCTGCGCGACGTCTCGTCCGCCACCCGTCCGGGGACCTACGCCCTGGCCTATCTGCTGGCCGGCCTGGCGGCCTGTGAGCTGCAGGCCGCGCTTCGCCTGCCCAGTGGCCCGCCGCAGGCCGGGCTGGCCGGCCTGGTCGCGTTGCAGGTCGGCCTGCTCGCCGCCGCGCTGGGCTGGTTGATTCATCCCTCGATGGCGCTGGGTAGCGTGATGCTCGCCACCGGCGCCGGCGCCTGCTACACCGCGATCGTCGCGCTGCCGGCGCTGTTCCTGCTCGAGCAGCTGGTGGCCCGGCGGTGACCCGGCTGCGGGTCGTGGGCGCGGCAATCTGCCTCGCGCTGCTGCTGTTGATCAGCCGGCTGTTCTGGATGCAGGTGATGCACGGGGAGGCCTACCGGCAGGAGGCGTTCAAGCGGATCCAGCAGGAGAAGGTGCTCAACCCGAAGCGCGGCCAGATCTTCGATCGTCACGGCCGGCTGCTGGTACGGAACAGACTCAGTCACGATGTCCTGCTGATTCCGTCCAAGCTCGATGAGGGTGTGCTCGAGCGCCTGGCGTTGCTGCTCGAACTGCCGCGTAAGGAGATCGACCAGCGGTATGCGCGGGTCTGCGAGGAGGTCGGCCGCTGGGTCGAGTCGGATTTGAAGCGCCGGTTCAAGAACGCCTCGGCCAGTCGTCAACGCAGAGCCCGCCGTTCACTGACACGCTACTTCAACAAGCGGGCCTACCTGCTGGTCGAGAATGTCAGCGACATGGATCGGCTGCAGGAGATCTTCGTCAATCCGCGGCAGTACGCCGGCCTGCTTGTCAGCGCTCGACCCGGGCGGATGTACCCCCAGGGCGACAGCTGCTGCCACATCCTGGGCTACATGGGTCGCATCTGGTCCGAGGAGTTTGGCCAGCTGCGCATTCAGGGCTACCAGCAGAACGACCGCCTGGGCCGGACCGGTCTGGAGAAGCGCTACGAGCCGTCGCTGCGCGGTAGCCGCGGGGTGCAGGTCCGCGGGCGGCGGATCGGCGGTGGCGCGCCGAAGTTGCTCTACCAAAAACTGCCCGTCAACGGGCGGGACCTGAAGACGACCCTCGACCTGACGCTGCAACAGGCGGCCGAGCGGGCGCTCGATGGGCGTCTGCGCGAGCTGGCCGAGACCGCCGCTGCGAATGGCCGACCCGAGGCCGCGCCACCGGGTGCTGCCGCCGTGGTGCTCAGCGTGCGCACCGGCGAGGTGCTGGCGCTGGCCAGCGCGCCGCGCTACGAGCCCGGTCGTTTCTCCGAGCTGTTCGCGCAACTACGCCAGGACAAGGCGCGCTGGCCGCTGATCAACCGGGCGATCCGCGGGCATCGTGTGCCACCGCCGGGGTCGGTATTCAAGATCCTCACCGCGATCGCCGGACTCGAGGAAGGCAAGATCACCCCGAGCACCGCCTTCAACTGCAAGGGCTACCTGTACAAGCCCGAGGAGTTTCGCTGCTGGAATACGCGCGGCCACGGGCCGATGGCCCTGGCCGAAGCGATCGAGCAGTCCTGCAACGTCTACTTCTATCATGTCGGCGAACTGCTCGGCGGCGACAAGCTCGGCGCCTGGGGCCGGGCCTTCGGTTTTGGCAGCAAGACGGGCATCGAGCTCTCGCGCGAGTCCGCTGGCATCATGCCCTCGCCGGCCTGGAAGTGGGACAAACTGGGGCGGCAGTGGTACAAGGCCGACTCACGCTTCACTGCGATCGGGCAGGGCATGCTGTCCACGACGCCGCTGCAGGTGGCGCGTTTCATGGCTGCCGTCGCCACGCGCGGCGGGCTGGCGCGGGTGCGTCTGCTCGCTCGAACGCCCGGCAAGTTCAAGCAGATCGACCTGCCGAACTGGATCTGGGATGCGGTGCAGGGTGGGATGCGAAAGGTGGTTGAAGGCCGTCGCGGCACCGCCAGCCGCTACGACCTGGCGCGGTTCAAGCTGGCGGCCAAGACCGGCACCGCCGAGATGGGGGGCAAGCTGGAGACGCACGCCTGGCTGGCGGGCTACGCCCCGTACGACAACCCGGAAATCGCGATCGTCGTGCTCGTCGAGCACTCGGGACACGGCGGAGAGGTCTGCGGACCGGTGGCGCGGAAGATCCTCGATGCCTACTTCTCTCGGCGCTGATCGATGATGGGCCAGGACTCGGCGCGCAGCGCGCAACCGCGCGAGGGACTCAGGCTGCGGCACTTCGACTGGCTGCTGTTTGGTGTGTTGCTCTGCCTGCTGGCGATCGGCGTGGCCAACGTCGCGAGCACCGCCTACAGCGCGCGAACGGGCGAATACAGCGGCATCGTCTATCGCCAGATTTGCTGGGTGGCGCTGGGGCTGGGGGTGTTCTTCCTGGTGCAGCTGGCACCCTACCGCAAGCTCGAGCAATGGGCCTACGTGCTCTACGGTCTGGGGATCGTGCTGCTCGCGGTGGTCTTCCTGATGCCCGCGACCAAAGGCGCGCAGCGCTGGATCCCGCTGGGGGTCATCAACCTGCAAACCAGCGAGCCGATGAAGCTGTTCCTGATCATCGCGCTGGCCAACTATCTCAAGCATCGCGAGATGAAACGATTCTCGGAGCTGCTGCCGGCCATCGCGCTGGTGGCGCTGCCGCTGTTGATGATCGCCAAACAACCGGATTTCGGCACGGCCGTGACGCTCTTGCCGGTGGCCGGGGTGCTGGTCTTCGCGGCCGGCGCGCGGGTCAAGCACCTGCTGTTGATCCTGATTCTCGGCGTCAATGCCGTCCCGCTGGTCTACCTCTGCCTGAAGCCCTATCAGAAGGAGCGGGTGCGGACCTTCCTGCTGCGCGACCAGTTGACCAAGCAGCAGAAGATGGATCAGGCCTACCAGTCGATCCAGGCCGAGATCGCTGTCGGCTCCGGCGGCGTCTTCGGCAAGGGCTGGCGCAAGGGCACGCAGAATCGCTACCGCTTCGTGCCGGATCGCCACAACGACTTCATCTTCAGCATCCTGGCCGAGGAGTGGGGTTTCGCCGGCGGGGTGGTGCTGCTGTTGCTCTATGGATTCTTGATCCTGACCTGCCTGGGCATCGCGGAGGCGGCCCGCGATCCGTTCGGTAAGCTGCTGGCCGTCGGCATGGTCGGCTTGCTCGCGACCCAGTTGCTGACCCACGTGGCGATCAACGTCCAGCTCTTCCCGGTCACCGGACTGACGCTGCCGTTCGTCTCTTACGGCGGGACCTCGATGCTGACCTGCATGATCGCGATCGGCCTGGTGATGAACGTGCGCATCTGGCGCTACCAGTAAGCGCAAGCCTGTGCTAGACTGCCTTTTTGCGAGTTTTTGGCAGTCTGGGATGGGAGAGCTTCGATGAGTAAAATTGCCTTGGGTATGATTGAAACCCGGGGGTTCGTGGGTGCCGTCGAGGCGGCCGACGCAATGGTCAAGGCTGCCAAGGTCACGCTGATCGGCAAGGAAAAGATCGGCGGCGGCTACGTCACGGTGCTGGTCCGCGGCGAGGTAGGCGCGGTCAAGGCCGCGACCGATGCGGGCGCGACTGCCGCACGGCGCGTCGGCGAACTGGTTTCGGTCCACGTCATTCCGCGTCCGCACTCCGAGGTCGAGAGCATCATGCCCGAACATCCGACCTGGAAGCGTGACGACATGCAGAGCGAGCCGTAGGGCTTTCGATGGCCAAATTGAAGTCGCAGTCAAGGTCGAAGATACAGCTACGCACGTTTTGCTTTCTGGATTCGCTGCAGCCGCAGCTGAGCAGCTACATCGCCACCACCTGCCGCGGCTTTCCGCCGGTCGACGGACAGGCCTCGCTCTGGATCGAGATTGCCCCTGGCATCGCGATCAACAAGGTCACCGACATCGCGCAGAAGTCGACCTCGGTGCGCCCCGCGATCCAGATCGTCGAGCGCGCCTTCGGCTTGCTCGAAGTGCACGCCTTCGATCAGGGTGAGGTGAGCGAGGCGGGTAACCAGATCCTCCGGCACCTCGAGATGGAACAGTCGGACCGGCTCAAGCCACGCATCGTCTCGCAGGAGATCATCACGCGCGTCGATCCGTACATGTCGATGCTGATCAACCGGATGCGCTACGGCCAGATGTTGCTGGCCGACGAGACGCTGTTCATCATGGAAGTCCACCCGGCGGGTTACGCGGTGCTGGCCGCCAACGAGGCGGAGAAGGCATCCCCGATCAACCTGGTCGAAGTGCGTCCTTACGGCGCTTTTGGCCGGTTGTACCTCGGCGGCACGGAGTCGCACATTGCAGAGGCAGCGCGGGCTGCGGAGGCAGCGCTGCTCTCGGTCGATGGAGTGCCCAACGAGGGGTAGCCTGAGTTTGCCTCGATGGAACGTCCGTACACCGCTGCGCAGCTGATCCTGATCACGCTGACCAGCCTGTCCCTGGCGCTGGGGTTGTACTGGATTGTTGTTTCGCACACCACGCCCGGGCCACAGCCGCAGATCCAGCTCAATGCGCCGGCGCGCCGGTCGGAGCAGGCGGGCAAGGCGTTGCTGGCCAGGCGGTCGAGCTCCGAGCCTGAGCAACCGCGACCCACTGCGGATCCTGCCGCTCCCGATGGGCCGAAGAAGAAACCGCCGTCCAAAAAACAGCCGCCCGAAATGCCGCTCAGTCAGCTCGAGCGCAAGGCCCGCAAGGCCGCTGATGAGGGTCAGCTCGAGCGGGCGGAGCGGCTCTACAAGAAACTGGTTCGTGCCGAGGGGCGGCGGCATCTCGCTGCCCTGGCCCAGGTGCGGCACCGGCAGCGCGTGCGAAGAGGAGATCGCGCGCTGGCCGAGGGGCAGCTGGAGCTTGCGGCCCTGGCATACCAGCAGGCGCTGAAGGAGGCGCCGTCGATCGAGACCGAGCGCAAGCTCTTTCGCGTCAAGATGCAGCTGCGTGCACTGTCTGTCGCCAGCGAGCAACAGCAGGAGCTGGCGGCGCTCGTGGCCCGAGCCCATCGCGCCGAAGCGGCCGGCAAGCTGCGCGACGCGGTGCGACTTTACGGGGAGGCGCTGGCGCTGTCGGCCAATCCGGGACCGCTCAAGACCAGTCTGGGCAAGGCCAGGGTTCGCCTGGTCAGGCAGCTCGAGTTGCGCAAGCAGCGGGGCTTTCTCGAACGCGGCAAGCGACTGCTGGCCGCCAAGAAGTGGGACAAGGCCTATCGTGCCTACCGCAGGGCCGCGAGCCTGGGGCCGCTGTCCAAAGTCGACCAGCAACAACTGAAAGAGGCTCGGCGCCAGCTGGCGATCCGCGACATGGTGCGCATTCCGGCAGGCAAGCTGTGGCTGGGCAGCAAGCGGGCGAAGGACGAGCAGCCCGTGCGACAGGTTGCGCTGGCGGCCTTCTACATCGACCGCTACGAGCTGACCAACGCCCAGTATGCGCGGTTCGTCCGGGCCACCCACCATCGTGCGCCTTCGACCTGGCCCAACGGATTTCCGCGTCAGGGACGGGACCGCTATCCGGTCTGCGGGGTCAGTCTGGATGACGCGCTGGCCTATGCCCGCTGGGTCGGCAAGCGCCTGCCGACCGAGCTGGAGTGGGAGCGGGCCGCCCGCGGAAACGACCAGCGCGTCTACCCCTGGGGCAGCGTCTGGCAAGCGGGGCGCTGCAATACCCTCGAGGAAGGGATGAACGGGCCCACCGCGGTCGGCAGCTATCGCGACGGCGCCTCGCTCTACGGCGTGCACGATCTGCTGGGCAACGCGCTGGAGTGGACCGCCAGCGGTTACCAGCCCTACGCCGGGGCCCGCGGCAAGCCCAAGCAGTTCGTCCTGCGTGGCGGATGCTGGTACTTCTCGAAGGACCGGTCGAGCGTGACCATGCGCTATCCGGACCGCCGGACCAGCCGCCTGGCCAGCTACGGGTTTCGTTGTGCGCTAGATGCCCGATGACGACGCTGTTCAACCAGCTCATCCTGAAGAAGGGCTGGATCGAGTTGGCGGAGCTGGAACGCAGCATCACCATCCAGCAAGCGGAAGACCCACAGCGGCCGCTGGGTTTGATCCTGGTCGAGCGTGAACTGCTGACCCGCGAACAGCTGGTCCAGTTGCTGGACTTGCAGCGCCAGACGCTGATCAACCGTCAGGCGCGGCGGCGTGGAGAGGAGACGCTCAAGCAGGCCGGGCCGCTCGACGGCCGGGAAGAAACGCGACTGCTGCGCTCTCGCGCGCTGGAGCTCGGGTTGCTGGCGGCCGACAAGCTGGACGCGGCGCGCGCGCTTGGGCGCGAACGTGGCATTCCGCTCTGGAGCGCGCTGGTCGACGGAGATTTCCTCACCGCGCATCAGTTGCAGCGCCTGCGCAAGAGCCTGCGCGAGGGGCGCGTGATCTGCTACCACTGCCGCGAAAAGATCCACTTCGACTACGGCCAGCTGCCCAGCTCTTGCCCCGATTGCCAGGTCGACTTTCCACGCGACCGGTTGTTCACCACCGAGGCCTGGCTGGTGGCCAACTGGCCCCAGCACGTCGGCGATCGGCTGCTGGAGTCGCTGATGCGCAAGCAGAGCTTGCTGGATGACGTCGTGCTGGCCCAGTGTCATGAGCTACAGAACGCCAGCTTCCCACACAAGGACCTGGGAAAGACGATGCTCGAGCTGGGCCACGCGACGCTGAACCAGCTCTACGAACTCTACCAGCAGCGCCAGGAGCGGCTGGTGCAGGAGCTGCCGCACCTCGACGCCCTGCGCCGCGACGTGCGGCTCGGCCGGCTGATCGTCGCGCGCCGCTTCGCCAGCCTGGGCAAGGTCAACGACGCGCTGCTCAAGCAGGCCCGGGTGATTCACGAGAAGGGCGAGTACCATTCGCTGCTCGACGCCCTCTTTCGTCAAGGCCTGATCACCGCCGATCAAGCCGTCGTGCGTCTGCCCGAGATGTTCGCCCAGGTGGTGGAAGATGACGAGGACATTCAGTTCGACCTCGAACGTATCCTCTGCGAGGAACGACAGGAAGATCCAAAGGACTCAGCGGGCTCCCACGTGGCGAAGCTGCCCGAGCCGGAGTTCGTCATGGAAGACGACCTGCCGGATGTCGATGGCGAATTCGAGTCCTACTACGAATCACCCGATTATTAGCCGTCGGAGAATAACAAGCGCTCCGACCACGGTGCAACAATCGACCAGCGAGAACTCTGCGAGCACGGTACAGACACGGTTGCAGGCCGCTTGCAGCAGAGGTGTGAAGTTTAGCAGGGGCACAAGCAACCGTGGCACGCGCCACAAGGCGCCGCAGATGATGACCATCGGCAACGCCAGATCCAGGTCGGATAGGCTTGCTCCAATGCGCAGCCGGACGACAATCGAGAGGGTTGGGAACTGCCAGGCCCCCTGGCTACAGAAAAAACGGGGCAACCAGAGCGCCTGCGATGAAATCCCGGCGAGCAACAGGGGCGCCACACATTCCAGCAGCAGGACTTGAGGTCGAGCGGACAACCCACGTCGGGCCTCTCGCGCCAGACACAGGCAAGCGATACCGGCCGAGGAGGCCCCGATCATCAGCAGCGGAAAGAGGCGCGGGTCGTGCATCAGCCAGTACTCGGCTTGCAGGGAATTGTCCAGATGGTTCCGCAGGCAGAGCGCGCAGAACATCAGGAACCCAGCCAGAAACGCTAAGATGGAGCGAACCACGGTCACTACTGATACTCGTGCTCGAGCCCGGCGGTTCCCGGCGTCTTTCGACGTCACCAACTATTCGTAGGGCGGGGGCTTGTCCCCCGCCGGAATAGTGCGGCGGTGCGGCGGGGGACAAGCCCCCGCCCTACGGGGCAGAAGCCCCTAGAACTTGCTCTTGTAGCGCTTCAGCGTATTGGACTCGAAGGGGTGCGTCTT
>CAZMLI010000219.1:4255-7904 GCA_964566865.1 uncultured Planctomycetota bacterium | reverse complement strand
GCAAGGCTACTGGAGCAAGCGAAGCTTATCAGTGGTGGCTACCTGAGCGGAGTGGGTACCCCGAACGCTTGCATTGCCTGGCTGGATGTGGTGACCTTCTCAGAATGGAGGCGGATGCCTGGAACTACATCCTGAGTACGACCATCACGGTCGTGATCCTGACGCTGGGGCGAAAGCTGGGTGTGCGGAGGAGGCGGCGCGAGCGCAAAGAGCGTCGCGAGCAGATTGATGCCCACTGGGCGAAGCTGGAAGAGGATCGCGAACGTGCGCGGGCTGAAAATCACCCAGCACATCTGGGAAGGCCGGATGATGATGCCAGCTAGATGCAGATCTGTTTCAGGCCATGACCGATTGACGTTAGGATGTGCGCTGGCCCAGTGACTGTCGGAGGAAGAGAATATGTCAGACCAGGAAGAGCTCGCCACGGGCGGGGAACAAAAGGACCTCCAGCAATACGTGGACGGGGAGGGTGGCATCTTCAGCGTGCGCAAGGTGGGCAACGTGCGCGACTGGAACAACATCCAGTACCGTCCGGGCCTGTCGGCCCACAACGTCAACGCCAAGAAGCTCTCGATGAATGTGGCCACCATTCCGCCGGGGGGGGTGGCGCTCGCGCACATCCATGTCGACTTCGAGGTGATGATCTACCTGCTCGAGGGGAGCGTCCGGCATGAGTATGGTCCGGGCCTGCGCAAGACCGTGGTGCATCAGGCCGGCGACATGATCTTCATCGAGCCGGGCATTCCGCACGAGGTGTTCAACGAGAGCGACAGCCAGCCGGTACTGGCGGTGGTGGCGCGGTCCGATGCGTCGGAATGGGAGAACATCGTGCCCTACGATCGTGATGCCCAGACGAGCCAGTGAGCTTCGCTTCGCCTTTCTCCTGCTGAAGGAACATCCGTACGGCCGGGAAATGCTGCGCGGGCTGGTCGCGGCCGGGTTCGTGCCGCTGCTGGTGATCGAGGAGAGCTCAGCGGTGGCCGACGAGGAGCGTGAGAAGTTCCTCCAGCGGATCGCCGGTTATCCGCTGGCGCCCACCATCCAGTCGCTCTGCGCCGAGTTTGGCGTGGCTCGCAGCGAGGTGCCCAGGCATGACGACGCGCACTGCTTGACGCAACTGGAGCAGCTGCAGCCCGAGCTGCTGGTGCTGGGGGGGACACGCATCCTGCGCGGGCGGCTGCTCGAGCTGGCGCCCGCCGGTGTCGTCAACGTCCACCCCGGGCTGCTGCCAGAATGCCGCGGCTCAGCCTCGCCGGCCTGGTCGGTGATCCATGACATCCCGATCGGCTGCACGACCCATCTCTGCGATCACGGGGTCGACGAAGGGGACGTGCTGCGTCGCCAGCAGCTGGCGGTGAGGCGGGGCGAGACCTACGAGGGGCTGTGTCACGGCACCCTGGTGCTCGCCGGCAGCTTGATGCGCGAGACACTCCAGGCCTACGTCGCGGACGAGTGGGACAGCCTGCGCCAGCCTCAGGGGGCGAGCTCGCATCCGACCTTCAAGAATGCCCCGCAGCAGGTGCTGGATCAGGTGCGCGAGAAGTTGCGCAACGGGAGCTACGCGCACTACATCGATTGATCGGACCGGCCGGCGTTTACTTCAGCTGACCGCTCGCGTCGTAGATCTGGCAATCGGGCAGGACTTCTCTCAGGCTCACCACTGCAGCGTTGCTGACCTGAGTCTTGTCCAGGTGCAGCACCTTCAGCTGGTCCAGCCCTTGCAAGTGCTCCAGCCCGCGGTCCGTGATCCGGGAGCTGCTCAGGTCCAGCCGCTCGAGCTGGATCAGGTCCCTCAGGTGTGCCAGCCCGGCGTTGGTGACCCTGGAGTCGGGCAGGTCCAGGCGTTTGAGCTTGCTGTGGGTGGCCAGGTGTTCGAGGCCCTTGTCGATCAGCAAACACTGGCCAAGGTCCAGCTGCCTGAGGTTGATCAGGCCGCTCAGGTGCATCAGTCCGGGGCCCCTGATCAGGGTCGCCTCGAGCGAGAGTTGCTCCAGCTTGTCGAGACCCGCAATCTGCAACAGGCCCGCGTCGGTCACCTCGGTGCCGCTCAGGTTGAGCTGTTTGAGCTCGGTGAAGTCCTGCAGGTGGATCAATCCGCCGTCTGTCACCCGGGTGCCGTCGAGGCTCAACCGTTCCAGCTTGCTGCAGCGCCGCAGCTGTAGCAGGCCCCCGTTGCTGACCCGGGTGCGGCTCAGGACGAGGATGTTCAGCTCGGTCAGGCCCTTGAGATGCACCAGGCCGGCGTCGGTGATCTTCGTCGCTGTCAGGTCGAGCTCTCTCAGGTTGGTCAGGATCCCGAGATGCCGCAGTCCGGCGTTGGTGATCTTCGTCTCTCGGAGGGAGAGCTTCTTGACCGCGGCCACGCCCTTCCCGCTGATCAGGCGCTTCACCATCTCGGCCAGTTGCAGGTTTGCTTGCACCGGCGGACTGACGGGCGGGGCGGTCTGCGCCGGTTTCTTGGGCTTGCCCTGGGTCTTGAATGTGCTCGGGGGCTCGGGCCTGCTCTGAGGCTTGGGTGATTCCTCACGACTGCATCCGCTGCCGGACAGCATGACCGTCAAGACTACAAGGACCGCTGGTAGGTACTGCTTCATGGCTCTCCCCGAATCCGCGAGAACGCTCATGGTACCTGCGGTCTGCGCGTTCCCTACTTTTTCTTGGCCGCGGTCTTCTTCTTGCGCGGCTCGAATTCGAAGCCAACCTTGCCTGTGGTGGCGTCAAAGGTGAGGTAGGCGACGAAGGGCCGCTTCGTCCGTTTGGAGATGAATCCGGGCAGCAGGTCCGTCTTGCCCCGTTCGATCAGCTTGATCCCCTGCTGGCTGGGGATCTCGAGCTGCAGAATCGTGCGGGAAATTCGCACGCCGTCCGGGTTGTCCTTGGTGACGATCGCCGGCACATACCAGGCCTTGCTGGTCTCGTAGATCTTGACCGCCAGGCCGTCGGGGGTGGTGACGCTGGCGACGACTTGCTCTTCGGTCAGCTCGTCTCGCTCGCTGTCTCCGTTGTCGAAGACGAAGCTGACCTTCCACTTCCCCAGCTTGCCGGTCTTGCTGACGGCTTGCTTGAGCTCGAGACCGGCGTCGAAGAGCTCGTTGAAGCGAGACTTGAAACCCTCCAGCGAGTCGAGGCTCTTTTTCTCGAACAGCTCGCGCGCTTCCTCCGCGCTGAGCAGGCGCGAGGCGATGTACTTGTTCGTTCTGAAGCCGCACTCCGGGTTGTAGCAATCGTAGGTCGCATCGGTGGTCTTCAGCTTGTCCGCCTGGCAATTCGGGCAGGTGGCGACCAGGTCGGGCAGGACCCGGTTCTTCAGCTCCTCGGTGTAGGCCTTGGCCTTGTTGACGATGTCCGAGGTGAAGCGGATGATCTCCTGCATGAACTCGGAGCGGGAGAGCTCCCCATGCTCCATCCGGCTCAGCTTGCACTCCCAGTCGCCGGTCATCGAAGGCGAAGCGAGGGCCTCGATTCCGAGCTCGTCGGTGATCTCGATCAGCCGCAAGCCCCGGCGCGTCACGTGGAAGTCACGTCCGTCACGCTCGATGTACTTCTGCCGGATCAATCCCTCGATGGTGGCCGCGCGGGTGGCCGGCGTGCCGAGTCCGCGCTCGGCCATCGCCTCGCGCAGCGCCTCGTCGTCGATCAGCTTGCCCGC
>CAZMLI010000219.1:0-4155 GCA_964566865.1 uncultured Planctomycetota bacterium | reverse complement strand
AGGGTGAACAGCTTCTCCGCGGCCTCGTCCATCTTGACGAAGCGTCCGGTGGGGATGATGGCAAAGTGATCGGAGATCTTGGAATTGTCGAAGATGCGCTTGCTCGCCACGATCATCTTCTCGGTCAGTGCGTGCTGGGCGTGTTTGCCCAGTTCGCCGCCGTGCTCCGAAATGGACTGGACCGTCTGGCGCACATTGTCCAGGTAGTCTTCCGGCAGGTAGCGCGACCCGGTTCTCGGATAGGTCAGCATCTTGTACTTCTCATACAGCGCCTGGGCGATCTGCAGGGTGCGCTTGGCCGAGAATCCGAAGCGCGACGAGGCCTCCCGCTGAAGACTGGTCAAGTCGAACAGCCGCTGGCAGGCTTGCTTGCTGGGTTTCTGCTCCTGGGTGACGGTGCCCGTCTGGTCGGCACAGCGCGCGCGGATCGTCTCGGCGGTCTCCTGCTCCCAGATGCGCTCTGCGCGTCCGTGCGGCTGCTGGGGGTCGCGTTTCCAGGACTCGTCGAACCAGCGCCCCGGGTATTCGCCGTTGGCCACGGAGAACTCCGCATGGACCTCACTGAAGGGATCGGAGACGAAGGCGCGGATCTCCAGTTCCCGGCGGGCCAGGATCGCCAGCGTGGGTGTCTGGACCCGTCCGGCCGGCGTGATGTTGAAGCCACCGTGGCGCGAGCGAAAGCAGGTCAGCGCGCGGGTGGAGTTCAGCCCGACCAACCAGTCCGACTCGGAGCGGCACTTGGCCGCGTCGGCCAGGTCCTTCATCTCCTCGTCGCTGCGCAGGCTCGACCAGGCCTCGAGAATGGCCCCCTGGGTCATTGACTGCATCCAGAGCCGTTTGACCGGTTTGTCGATGCCTCCGAGCTCGAGGATGTAACGGAAGATCAGCTCGCCCTCGCGGCCGGCGTCACAGGCATTGACGATCAGGCCGACGTCCTTGCGGCGGGCCAGCCGGAAGAGCTGCTTGAGTCGGGTTTCGGACTTCTCGATGGCCTGGAGCTGGAATGTCTGGGGAATGGCCGGCAGGACCTCGAAGTTCCAGGGAAGCTTCCTTTCCTGGCCATTCTTGCCCACGGGACCCATGGGCATCTTCAACTCGACCAGATGCCCGACGGCGGAGGTGATGACGTGGGTCTCGTTCTCGAAGTACAGATCCCGGCCTTTGCCCTTCTTTTCGAACTTACCGACGCCCGGCGCCTTGGCCAGCGCACTGGATAGATCGCTCGCCACGGAGGGCTTCTCAGCGATGATCAGGGTTTTGAGCATGGGAGGGGAGTACGCGCCGAAGCCCAATTTGAAAAGGGAAATTTTTCCCGAAAGCCGATTTCCGGCTGAAAGTCTGTTCCGAGCGAGACGCTCAGCGCTTCTGAATCAGTCGCTTCAATTCGGCCTGGATCCGGCCACGAGGGCCCCATTTCTTCGGTGCGACCCGTAGCGCCTGCTGCAGGTCGCGGATCGCCCCGGCCAGATCCCCCTCGGCTTCCTTGACCAGGCCGCGATAGGTGTAGGAGAGCTCGTCCCGCGGGTCGATTGCGATCGCTCGAGAGAAATCCCGGTGCGCGCCGGCCAGATCGCGCTCCATCCGGATGATGCCGCGATTGGCGAAGGCCAGCCGGAAGCGCGGGCGGAGCATGATTGCCTGCCCCAGATCCTCGAGCGCGCCGGGCCGGTCTCCCTGCTGGTGGCGAAGGGTGGCGCGGTTGACGTAGGCCTTGGCAAAGCCTGGATTGTGTTTGATCGCCTGCTCGTAATCGGCAAGTGCGCCGCTGAGATTGCCTTTCGCCTTGCGCAGTACACCGCGGTTGAGCAGCGCTGAGGCATGCCCTCCATCGAGCCGAATCGCCGCGTCATAGTCGGACAGCGCGAGCTCGAGCTGTCCTTTCTTTTCATGCAGGGCGCCGCGGTTGTAGTGGGCCTCGGCCTGTTGCGGATCGATCTCGAGCGAACGCGAGAAGTCGGCAATCGCGCGATCGAACTGGCCCTGGGCGGTGTGCAGGACGGCACGCCGGTAGTGGGCGGGCGCGTATTTCGGGTCGCGCGCGATCGCCTGGGCATAGTCGGCGAACGCCCCTTTCAGGTTGCCGGTGGTCTGACGCAGAACCCCCCGGTTGACCAGGGCCTTGGCATAATCGGGCCGAAGGGCGATCGCCCGGCTGAAGTCGGTGATCGCTCCGATCAGGTTCCCCTCTCCGGCGCGCAGGCGGCCCCGGTTGACATGGGGCGCAGCGCTGCTGGGCTCCAGCTCGATCACCTGATCGAAGTCCGCCAATGCGTCTCGCGTTTTGCCCTGCTCCCTGCGCGTGACGCCGCGGTTGTAATAGGCGCCGGCGAGACGGGGATTGATCTTGATCGCCTGCGTGAATGCCGCGATCGCGGCATCCGGCTGGCCCAGCGTGCGTCGTCTGATACCGAGCATGAAGTAGGCTCTGGCGTAGTGCGGCCGCCTGGCCAGCGCCTCGTTGTAGGCCTCGATCGACTGCTGCCCTTTGGAGAACCAGCCTCGAAGCTGCCAGTACTGCTCGACCCCCAGCTCGCCGGCGAAGCGCCGGAGTCCCTCGTCGCAGCGCCGCAATACCTCCGCCCTGTGCTTCCGGGCCAGCGCGCGGTAGGTGCCCACGAGATGTCGGTCGATCTCGCGTGTCTCGCTCGATTCCTGCTGCGGGCGGGTCAAGCGCTCGAGTGCCTCGCCGACCCAGCGTTGCGACCGGCGGCTCGCCTCCGCCTTCGACTGCCCCTCGTAGATCAGCAAGGCCCGCATCGAGTATTCGAGGTAGATCCTGGCCAGGTAGAGGTTCACCAGGCCGTCTCGCGGCGCGAGCGCTTCGCAGCGCAGCAGCGCCGTCTCCGCGCGCCGGGTATCTCCGACGAAGTAGCGGCCGATCCCCAGCGTTCGCCAGAGCTCCGCGTACTGCGCATACTCGGGCTTGCCCGTGGTTTGCTCCAGCCCGTCCAGCGCCCGCTCCACCGCCAGTAGCTTGTCGCGGATATTGACCTGCTTGATGTAGAACGAAGGCCAGGTGGAGCGGATCAGCCGCTTCACCGGCTTGATCTGCGCTTGCAGCTGCAGGTAGCGGCGCCCTTCGAGGATCTTCTGCCGCTTCTGCAATGCGATCGCGTCGAGCCGTTTGCGGGAGGTATTGGCGATCTCCCGCAACTCGCCGTCATCGCGCAGCATCAGTCCGCGTTCGGCCAGGCGCAGGGCGTCCCACCAGGCGCCCTGCTGATAGGCCTGCCGGGCGCCCGCCCGCCGCGCCTCGAAGCGACGCGTGCGCGAGAAGTGCTGCAGCCCCCAGCCCGCCGCGATCAGCAGGATGACCAGGGCCCAGCAGGCCAGCAACAATCGCGGCCCACGACGGTTCCAGCTGCTGCGAACACGTGAGAGGGTGCTGGGCGCCGTCGCCAGGATCGGCAGGCCGTCGCGCCATCTCCCCAGGTCGTCCGCAAAGGCATGCCCGGTTTGATAGCGCCGCCCGGGCTCTTTCTCCAGTGCCTTGCGGATGATCGTCAGCAGCTCCTTCGGCACCGAGCTGCTGCTCTGGGTTGGCGGCACGGGGTCCTGCTCGAGGATCTGCTCGTAGAGTTCCGCCCGCGTGGGAGCGCGAAACGGCCACTGATCCAGCAGCAGCTCGTGTAGCAGCACCCCCAGCGCCCAGACATCCGTCGGCGGTCCGTAGGCGCCGGTGTCGCCTCTGACTTGCTCGGGCGCCATGTAGGCCGGCGTTCCCATCGGTGTCCCGCTGATCGTCAGCCGGCTCTGCTCATCCTCCGTCCGGGCCAGGCCAAAATCGCTGACGATCGGCTGGCCGTCGGTCCCGATCAGGATGTTCGCCGGCTTGAGGTCCCGGTGGATCACGCCGGCTGCGTGCGCGAAACCGATCGCGACCGACACCGTGTGCAGGATTTGTAAGCGCACCTCGCGGTCCAGGGAGGGCAGTGCCTGTTGCAGCGTCTGTCCCTCGACATAGTCCATCGCGATGTAATGCGTGGGCGGCTGCCCGCCGCCCTCGTCGATCGCGCCGACCTCGTGGATGTTGATGATGTTCGGGTGCGAAAGCCTCGCCGCCAGGGCCGCTTCCCGGCGCAGGCGCTTGACCTCGGTCGGTCCCACCGCGTGCAGCACCTTCAACGCCACATGCCGTCCGAGATCCGGATCCTC
>CAZMLI010000218.1:0-7909 GCA_964566865.1 uncultured Planctomycetota bacterium | reverse complement strand
GATTGGATCCCGTCTCCGCCTGGCAGCGAAGCTGACAGGCTTCCTGCCTTCCTGCACTCCTGCCTTCCTGAGAGGCAGTTTCGGGGCAATGCGACTGACCCCCGCGTTGTTCTGACCAATGTCAGCGACGCGAGAGCTGCTAGGGATAAGGGTCAATCTGAGTGAATCACACCATTAGTCAGCGCCGCACAGTGCAGATGCCGCTGTCGCGGAACCCGCACTGGTCGCAGGGCGGATCCTCCGGCGCTGGGTACTGACCGCTTCGCGCGCTCTCGATCACCTGCGCGAGCAGCGGACTGCCGAGAATCTCGTCCAGCCGCGCCTGCGTCGGCGGTTCCAGGTGACCGGTCACGATCTGTCCCGCGTACGCAACCTCGAACGGCAGGCCGATCGGGGCAGGAATTCCGTCATGGGGCTGCTCGAGCACGGCGGCGTAGTAGTAGCGCAGGGGGCACTGCGCGTGGCGCTCGATCAGGTCGGCCCGGATGACTGGCGTCGCGGCGATACGCGGGGTCAGCCTGACCGGGGTCAGCGGCGGCGGCGGCGTCTCGCGCGGGTCGGGCAGCGGCGGTCGCGCCGCTTCGAGACCGCCGCGAACCAGCGTGATTCCCGGCGGCGCGGCGTCGACCGGCAGCCCGTCGGGGAAGCCCCAGGCATCCGCCAGCAGCGACCACCACTGCCAGACCCGGCCGCCGGCGTTCGGCGAAACATAACCCTGCTCGGTCTCGCGTAGCGCCGCGGAAAGGATCAGCTGCTCCTGCGCGCGGGTGCAGGCGACGTAGAGCAGGCGCTTGCTCTCGGCCCGCTCGAGCGCATCCAGCCGCGCCCCGATCAACTGGCGCATCAGCGGGGGTTCGTCGGTCGGCAGGCCGAACGCGACGCGCGCGCCCAGTTCGGGCAGCTGCTCCAGCAGCAACGGATCGCCACCGGCCCGCGCGGCGCGCGTCAGGCCCGGCACCACCACCACCGGAAACTGCAGCCCCTTGGCGGCATGCACGGTCATCAGCCGAACCCCGGCCTGACCTGCCTGCGGCGTCGGTGCCATGCCCTCCGGATAGCCCGTCGCGATCAGCCCACGCAGCACCTCGAGGACCTCCGGAATGCCATGTCCGCGGTCGAGCGTGCGGCAGATGCCGAGCAGTTTGTCGATGTTGGCCAGCGCCTGCGGACCGTCCGGCTGCTCGGCATAGGCCGTCCAGGCGCCGCTCTCGTGCAGCATCCGGGTCAGCACCGCCGCGACCGGCAAGACCTGCGCGCCGCGCCGATGGCGCCGCAGCAGCTGCCGGGCGTTCTCCAGGGCGCAGGCGTCACGTCGTCCGAGCGGGCCTTCGCCCAGCGATGTCAGCCCCGCCGCCTGATCCAGCCCGCCGAGCTGCCCCAGCTGGAACAGCCCCACGTCGGAGAGCCCGACGAAGGGTGAGCGCAGCAGCCCGAGCAGCGCGACCCGATCTTCCGCATCGTCGAGGCAGGCCAGCAAACCGACCAGATCGCGCACTTCGGGGCTCTGGTAGAACCCGCCGCCGCGCCAGACCAGGTAGGGAATGCCAGCGCTCTCGAACGCGTCGCGCAGGGCGGGCAGCAGCTGCCGGGTTCGCAGCAGCACCGCCATCTGTTCGTAGGGCCGCCCCGCTTGCGCCAGGCGCAACAGCAGCGCCGCGACCGAAGCCGCCTCCCGCGCATCGGGGCCGTCCAGCGTGCGCGCCGCGGAGAGGTCCTCCGTCTGCGTGGCCTGCTCCAGCGAAGTGATCAGCAGCTGCACCGTCCCGCCCTCGGCCTGCGCCGGCAAACCCGGCGTCAGCGGCTGCGGCCGCGCCTCGTGCGGCGCCCAGTCTGTACCCTCGGGAGCCAGCACCCGATCGAAGGTCTCGTTGAGCACCGTCAGCAGCGCCGCGCGACTGCGGTAGTTCTCGGATAGCTCGACGACATCGAATTCGGACAGCGCCGCGTTGAAGACCGACACTTCCGCGCCGCGAAAGCGATAGATCGATTGCTTCTCGTCCCCCACCAGGAACAGCTTGCCGGGCGGAATCGGTTCGCCGGGGTCGGCCGCCAGTCCACGTATCATCGCCCACTGCTCGCGGTCGGTGTCCTGGAACTCGTCGACCAGGATGTAGCGGTAACGCTCCCGGAAGCGCCCCGGCTCGACGAGCGGGACCAGATCGTCGAAGTCGAGCAGACCGAGCTGCTCGCGCTGCAGCGTCTGGTAGGCCTCCAGGCAGCGCTGCCAGAGCTGCGCCAGCCCATATTCCATGCGGGCTGCCAGACGCTCGGTCTGCGCCAGGTCCCGGGCCGGTCGACGACGGCTGACCAGCTCGCGAAATTCGTTGACTGCCGGAGAGAGCGCCGCCGAGATCTCGGGGGATCGACGCCAGACCCCCTTCGAGCGGTCGATCAGGCTGCGCAGCTCGTCCAGGTGACGGCGCAGCGCCTCCGGTGCCCCCGACGTCAGCAAGACGGAGCTCGACAGCGCTGTCGACAGACGCTCGAGGTGCGCGGCCAGCGGTTCGTCGCAGCCGATGCGCGCGACCCGCGCCAGCCGATCCCAGGCCGGGTTGACCCGGATCTCCGCCGCCAGCAGGCGTGTCGCCTGCGACAGCTGATCGATGCGGGCCTGCTCGAAGGTGTCGACATCCGCATGCGTCAGGACCGAGGCCGACCACTCGCGCGCCAGCGTGCGCCGCCCGAACAGCGCGTTCAACATGCGCAGCAGCGCGGCTCTACTGAAACACTCGGCCAGTGGTTCGAGCAGCGCCGGTTGCCGCCACTCCAGCTCGAGCAGCGTGCCGTCGAGCAACGCGGAGAGCCGCTGCTGCTGCTGTCCTGGGTCCTGCAGCTCGAAGCCCGCATGCAGCGGATCCTGTTGCAGCGCGCGCGCGGCAAAGGCGTGAATCGTCGAGACCTCCGGGCGCGCCCGCTCCATCGACTCGCGGATCCGGGCCGCCATTTCGGACGCCGCCTTCTCGGTGAAGGTCAGCATCAGCACCTCGGCTGGATCGGGCGGATCGTCCTGCTCGAACAGCGCCAGGTAGCGGGCGACCAGCAGCGTGGTCTTGCCCGAACCGGCGCCGGCCCGAACCAGGATGTTGCGCTCCAGGTCGAGCGCGGCCTGCTGGGCCACCGAGAGCTGGATCACCGCCCCTCCTGCGCCAGCGCCCGCCGCGCATTGAGCGCGGGGTCGACACGGCAGGCCCCCTGATACGGACATCGGCTGCAGCCCATCCAGCGCGGGCGCAGCAGGCCCGTCGAGAACTGTCCGCCGGAAATGCCTCTGGCGGCCTGGATCACCTCGTCGCGATACTGCTCGATCAGCTCGTCCAGCGCGGCGCCGGTCAGACTGCCGAGCTCCGTGCGAACGGGCGCACCCTGAGCTTCGAGACCTTCGTGATCGTAGATCCCGCCGCGGCGCCCGAAGCGATCTGCTGCCGCCACCTGGTAGTATCGCCCGCCCAGCAACGAGAGCATCTCGAACGACTCGCCCCGCAGGCGCAGCAGTTGCTCGACCAGCATCAGGTACAGCGGCAACTGAAACCCCACCCCGCCCAGGATCGAGCTGGTCGATGGGACCAGCCCGGTCTTGTAGTCGTAGACCATCACCTGCAGCACCCCCCCCAGCCGGGAGAGCTCGACCCGGTCGATGGACCCGGCGAAGCGCACGCCGGTGCCGGGGACCTCGATCGGCTCGGCGCTCGCCTGATCTCCCTCGTTGTTCGGCCGGCCGAATCCCAGCTCGAAATAGGCCGGCGCCAGGCGTGACAGCTCGCTCAGCTCGGCGTCGATAAACTGGCACAGCACACCCCGTAACTCGCGACGGGCACGCGCGCGAAAGACCGGCGGGTAGCCGGACAGTCCATCGAACATCCCGTCGAGCAGCGCATCGATCAGCTCGCTGGCCTCGGCGCGAATGCGCGCGCGCTCGGACTCGGCCAGGCTGGCCAGCGACTGGCCGGACTGCTCGCGCAGGAAGAGGCTCAGCTCGAACAGCAGACGGTGGGTCAACAGCCCGATGTCGACCGGCGAGACCTCCCGCGAAAGCGCCTCCGGCTGCCGGATCTTCAGCGTGCTGTCGACGAAGAAGCGAAAGGGGCAATGCGCGTACTGCTCCAGCCGCGTCGCCGAGAGCACCGGGGTTCCCAGCATGAAGGCGATGCTCGAGAGATCGCCGTCATAGGCGGTCGGCCGCAGTCCACGGCGCTGGGCCGCGGCATAGGCGCCCAGCCGCGGCCCGGGCGCCAGCGCGGCTGCCGGCAACCAGGGACGGGCCTTCGGCAGCCAGCGCGCCGGACGCAGCTCGCGATCTCCGTCCGCGGCGGGCGTGCTGAGCACGATTCGCCGGGCGGCAATCCGGTCGAGCGGCGGGCGCGCCACGCCTTCGGTCAACCCGCAGATGCAGACCAGCTCGGCGCCGACCAGTTGCGTCAGCTGATCGAGGCCGATCACCCGCACGGCCCCCGTAGCGGGCTGGCCTGTCTGACAGACATGGGATGCGAGCAGGCTGCGCAACTGGGCCGCGTCGTGATCCGGATGCGCCTCGGCCAGCGCGATGACCTGGTACAGCGCCGGGCTCCGGGCGAACAAGCGCGCCAGTCCGAGCGCCTCGATCACCCGCCGCAATCGCGTCGCCGGCCGCGGGCCGTCCAGCTCCAGCAATGCAGAGAGCGCACGCTTGTCAGCCCCCAGATCCTGTTCGAGCAGGCTCGCGAGGTCGTCGTCTTGCCGAAGGGCCGGGGCTGATCCGAGCGACTTCAGCAGCGCGCGCCAGCGATCGGGTTCGGTCCAGCCGGGCCCCCTGCGAACCGATTCGGGCAGACCCAGATCGATCGGCAGGCGCAGCAGCAGTGGCAATGGGTAACCCCGCTCGGGCAGCGCCAGCAGTGAGAGCACCAGCCGGGCGGCGCGCGTCTCGAGCAGCGGCATCCCTGGCAGCAACTGGAAGGGCAACCCATACAGCGGGAAGACCTCGCCGAAGATCGGCCCGTACAGCGCCGGATCGGAGCTGGCCACCGCGATGCGCGAGAGCGGGGTTCCCCGGGCGCTGGCCCGGGCGATCCAGCCGCCAATCCAGCGCACCTCCGTCAGCCGATCGGGCGGCTCGGCCCGGCCGAGCTCGGGCCACCGACCGCTCGCGTCGCCGGGCGGCTCCTCGAACAGGGTCTCGAAGGCCGGCCAGTCGGAGGGCGGCGCACAGGGCTGTTCGATCGCCAGCAGTCGACCACCCTGCGCCGGGGGGTCGTCCGCGGTGCGGATCGGCCGGTCCAGCAGGACGCCGCCCGCGCGCAGCACCTGTTCGAGGCCGGCGCGGCGCAGCGCGCCATCGACCAGCAGCCGGCTCGTCGGCGCAGGCCCGCCCCCACGAAAGGCCGCCAGCTCACTGGCGTACGTCTCGAAGAAGGCTCGGGCAGCCGGTCCCAGGCCATCGGCGTCGCGGGCTGCGTTCAGGGCAAGAACTGGGCGGGTTGGTCCCGGTATTCCAGGGCCTTGGCCGCCATGCCCTCGGCCATCACCAATTCCACGTCCTTGTTCTCCGCGGCCGCCATCTCGCGGATCTCCTCGGTGATCTTCATCGAGCAGAACTTCGGACCGCACATCGAGCAGAAGTGGGCCACCTTCGCGCCGGGCGCGGGCAGGGTCTCGTCATGAAACGCGCGCGCGGTGACCGGATCGAGCGAGAGGTTGAACTGATCTTCCCAGCGGAACTCGTAGCGCGCCTTCGAGATGGCGTAGTCCCAGTCCTCGGCGCCCGGATGCTGCTTGCCCAGGTCGGCGGCGTGCGCCGCGATCTTGTAGGTGATCACCCCGGTCTTGACGTCATCGCGGTTGGGCAGCCCCAGGTGTTCCTTGGGCGTCACGTAGCACAGCAGCGCACAACCGGCCGCGCCGATGTTGGCCGCGCCGATGCCGCTGGTGATGTGGTCGTAACCTGGCGCCACGTCGGTCGTCAGCGGGCCGAGGGTGTAGAACGGCGCCTCGTCGCACCAGTCGAGCTGCTTGTCCATGTTCTCCTGGATCAGATGCAGCGGGATGTGTCCCGGCCCCTCGTTCATCACCTGCACATCGTACTGCCAGGCGCGACGGGTCAGCTCGCCTTGCGTCTTCAGCTCGGCGAACTGCGCCTCGTCGTTGGCGTCGGCGATTGCACCCGGCCGCAGACCGTCGCCGATCGAGAAAGAGATGTCGTAGGCCGCGCAGATCTCGCAGATCTCGTCCCAGTGGCTGTAGGCGAAGTTCTCCGCGTGATGGTAGAGGCACCACTTGGCCATGATCGCGCCACCGCGGCTGACGATGCCGGTCAGGCGCTTCGCCGTTGTCGGGATGTAGCGCAACAGCACGCCCGCATGAATGGTGAAGTAATCCACCCCCTGCTCGGCCTGCTCGAGCAGCGTCTCGCGAAACACCTCCCAGGTCAAGGCCTCCGCCACGCCGTCGACCTTCTCGAGCGCCTGGTAGATCGGCACCGTGCCGATCGGCACCGGCGAGTTGCGCATGATCCACTCGCGCGTCTCGTGAATGTTCTCGCCCGTGGACAGGTCCATCACGGTGTCCGCGCCCCAGAGCGTGGCCCACTGCAGCTTCTGCACCTCTTCTTCGATCGAGCTGCTCACCGCCGAGTTGCCGATGTTGGCGTTGATCTTGACCAGGAACTTGCGGCCGATGATCATCGGTTCGAGCTCCGGGTGCCGCTTGTTGGCCGGGATGATCGCCCGACCGCGCGCGAGTTCCGAGCGAACCAGCTCGACATCGCAGTTCTCGCGCGCCGCGACGTAGGCCATCTCCTCGGTGATGATGCCCTGCCCTGCATAGAAGCGTTGCGTCGGACGCGGATCGTCCGCGCGCGCCGCGATCCACTCCGCACGCAGCAGCGGCAGCCCCTCGCGAGGCGAGTGGCCTTGCGGACCGCTGGTATCGTACAGATCCAGCGCCGGCTCACCGCCGCTCAAGCTCACGCGCCGAAAAGGCGGCTGGAGCGTGCGATCGTTATGAGTCAGCTCGGTGAAGCGCTTCTCGCTCGCGGGGAAACACTCCTCGAAGGTTGGATTTGCGATGAACTCCGGTGTGGTATCGGGCGTGGGAGTGGTCATGCGCCCAGGGATACGCGGGGGGCAGAGGGTTGTCAAGTCCAGCCTGGCGGGCGACACTCTTGATATGACCGAGCAGCTCGCTCCGGCCAGCAGGCAGACGCATCTGACGCTTCTCGCCCTCTGCGTCGGGATCCTCGTTGTGGCCCGACTGTCCAGCGTCCAGGGCGGCCAGGATGTGTCGATTGGCGGCATGCGCCTGCCTTCGCTCTGTTCGATGCGCAACGTCGCCGGGATCGACTGCGCCGGCTGCGGGCTGACCCGCTCCTTCGTGATGATCATGCACGGTCAGTGGGCCCGGTCGTTCGGTTTCCACCATCTGGGCATCCCGATCTTCCTCTTCGTCCTGACGCAGTTGCTCTACCGGCTGTTCATGCTGCGCAAGCAGGCCAGGGCCCCTGCGATGCTGAGCAGGCTCGCCGACTACGCGCTGATCGGGCTGATCGCGCTGTGCGTGATCGACTGGGTCATCGGCATGCTGCTCGACGGCTGAGATGAATCTGAACGAGAAGTTCGATGTGCGGCCGGAAAAACTGGCCGCACTCAAGCTGGAGATCGAACGGCTCGGGATCGACGTCAGCCAGATCGAGGAGCAGTTCGTCAGGGGCTCGGGGGCGGGCGGCCAGAAGATCAACAAGACCAACAGCTGTGTGCAGCTGACCTATCCGCCGCAGCAGCTGCAAGTCCGTTGCCAATCGGACCGCCGACGCTCGGTCAACCGCTTCCTGGCGCTGCGCGAGCTGGTCCAGAAGATTCAGCAGATCCTGGAGCCGGGCGAGACCAAGCGGGACAAGCAGATCGAGAAGATCCGTCGCAACAAGGCGCGACGCAAGCGC
>CAZMLI010000217.1:4878-7930 GCA_964566865.1 uncultured Planctomycetota bacterium | reverse complement strand
CTAAGGCAGTTTTGGCAGCGGAAAGTTCGACTGGACCTGGATCTGATGCCCGTCAACGTGCCGCAGGGTGCCGGTCAGCTTCGCCAGGGACAGCAGCCCATGGAGCTTGATCGTGAAGAGATAGTCGTCGAAGCGGATGTCTTTCTCGTAAATCCGCAACATCAGTACCTGCCCAGGTTTCCAGCGAAGGATGAAGGTCCTGTTCCAGCTGGGATTGTAGCTGCTGGACGGCTTGGTCGTCAACTTCTGGCCGCCGCTGCTGAGCTCCAGATAGGGCTCCGGGGTTGTTTCGCCGGTGCTGACCTTCTTCTTGTTGATCCGCGCGCCGATCAGCTTGATCGTGTAGCTGGCGGTCCGGTTGACCCGCTCCCACCAGCGGATGAACTGGCGCGCGGGTCCGGCGTGCGCGCCTTTGGGGAATTCGCGCAGGTAGAGTTCGAAGGCCGCCGCGATCCGTGGGGCGGCGTCGGGCTCTCGGCTATACCAGCGCTTGAGCTGCTGGTAGCGGTGATGGTCGGCGCTCTTGCGTAGCCCCTTCACGCGATCGATCAGGCGCTTCTCGTGGCTGCAGCGGTGGTCGAGCAAGGCTTGCTGGTGCTCGAACAACAGCGCGATGCGTTGCGGGTACTTGTTGCCCAGCGCCTTCGAGCGACTCAGCACGACCGTCCAGTCCTGCTTGTCGAACAGCAGCAGCAGCGCGCGCCGCGTCTGGCGCGCCGTGGTCAGGTTGCTGTTGTTCGGATGCGCCGCCAGAAAACGGTCGACGATCTTGATTCGAGCGGCAGCCGGCTGCTTGCTGTTCCTCAGTTCCAGCTTGATCGCCTGCCAGAGCTGGTCGTCGATGCGCAGCTGCTCCTGCACGATCGCCGCTCTGGCCCGCGCGTCGTGGTCGTGACGCAGGCTGCGGGCGAGGTAGCGCTGGTAGATCGCCATGCGCGGGGCCGGTTGCTGGAAACGACGTGCTTCTGACTGGATCTCGCGCCAGAGCGCCGCGTCTTGCTCTCGCGCGCGGCGGGTCAGCAGCCCGGCATAACGCGCCTTGATCCGGGCGGCTTGCGGATCCGCCTGCGGGCTGGCCAGATAACTGTGCCAGACAGCCTCGAGCGGTTTTAGCTTCGCGCCTTCCCGGGAGAACTGGGCGAAATAACGGTCGAACTCGCGAACTGCAATCAACTCCCGCAGTCGCTGGCGGTGGGGGTCCAGCCTGACACCCGCGCCGTCTGGATGCCGCTCGATCAACGCGAGGTAACGCTCGAGCTCTTGCGGCGCCGGATGGGGCTGTTCGATCAGCGCGAGGGAGAGCTCGGCGATGCGCGCCTTGGCGCGTGAGGTGCGTTCTGCGCTCGAGACCCAGGAGGTGCCGGCCAGGTAGCTCCGGTAGGCGTCGATGGCCAGCCACTGCCTGGCGGGGGAGTCTCCCTCGAACTGGCGGGCATGTTCGAACAATCTGCTGTCGCGGCTCCTCGCGCAACCGCTCCAGCAGAGTAGCGTGACCATCGCGGTTGCGAGCAGCGCCAGCGGAACCCGCATCAGCCTGGATCGCCGCCGCGTCAGCCGCTGCTCCTTTTCGCTGCGCAGCTGCGCGGCGTACAGGCCATCGGGGTGCGCGTCGATGAATGCGTCGATGCGTTCGAGCACGCGCCGGCTGAATCGCGGCTGCTCGTCGAGCCATTCGCCCAGCGCCTCGAAGTCGCGCTCCTCGCGGATCTCCAGCACCCAGGAGAGTGTCGGGCCGAGGAAATCCTGGTCGGTCGCAATCCGATAGAACCGCAGCTTGCGTCCCAGCAGCGGCAGGGTGTCGGCGCGCGCCTGATCCATCCAGGCCGCCGCGTCGTCGAGCGCCGGCGTCAACGCGATCAGCCCGATCCGACTGCGGAACGCCTCGGGCGGCGACGGCAGATGCAGCACGAGCTCTTCCAGCGGGCCGGTCTCTTCGGCGCAGGTCAGGCGTACGATCAAGGCCTCCAGCTCGGCCAGCACCGCGGGATCCTGTTTGCTGAACTGCGTCAGCGGGCCGAGCGGCACGAAGTTCAGTGCGAGCGCGTGCGGGGGCTTTCGCAGTTCCCAGCGCAGCGAGTCGGCGCCCGCGGTCAGCGCGATGCCGTGGCTGCCGTCTTCGGCAAACGCGCGACAGCAACGCGAGAACGCCTCCGGTTCCAGGCCCACCACGCCGATCCGGATCTCGGCCAGCTCAGCCATCGTCGAGCACCGACCGGATCTTCTCGATGTGCTGCTGGACTCTGCGCCGGCTCTTGGGGTCCTTCTCGTGCTTCAGATAGCTCTCGAACTCGCGCAACGCCGCACGCAGCTTCTGCTGGCGGATGAAGATCTTACCGCGTTGAAAGTACGGGCGGGGGTCCGACGGGGCCAGGTGGTTGGCCTTGTTGGCCGTCTGCAGCGCATCGCTCAAGCGCCCGAGGCGGATCAGACAGAGGGTTCGCAGCACCAGCGCGTTGAGATCGCCTGGTTTGTCGTTCAGCAGCGCGTCGAGGACCGTGATCGCTTGCTGGAACTTCTTCTGGTTGGTCAGCATCACCGCATCGCGCAGACGGTTGGTCAGCTTTCGGCCGTCCTTGGTCAGCGCGTCGAAGATCTTCTTCTCGTTGCCGGCATCCTTGGCGCCCGCGATCCGGGACTCGACCTGGGCGATCACGCGCGCCACCTTGGCGCGCTCTGCCGGATCGGAGAGCAGGCTCTGGTAGGCCCGCAGGTCAGGCAAGCAGCGCTTGTACTGCTTGCTGTTTCGCAGCAGGAATGCGCGATGGCCCAGCGCGCCGATGTGCTTGGCGTCGCAGGCGATGGCGCGGCCGTAGGCCACCAGCGCAGGCTCGTTCTTTTTTGTCGCTTCCAGGCAGCGGCCTCGTAGATAGTAGGCTTCGGCGTTATCTTTTTTCTCCGCGATGTACTGGTCGAGCAGAGACAGTGCCTTGCGATAGTCGCCTGCATTGTAGAGCTTGCCCACCCGGTGTAGCTTGTTGGCATAGTTGCTCGCGTTGGAGGCCAGCTTGTTCAGCAGCGGGTCGGCGCCCTTCTCCGGCGCCGGGTCGTCCCG
>CAZMLI010000217.1:0-4778 GCA_964566865.1 uncultured Planctomycetota bacterium | reverse complement strand
GCGACGGTAGTCTTCGATGGCGAGCTTCAATTTCTCCTCTCGCTCATAACAGCGGGCGCGGTAGAACCAGGCCAATCCGACCTCTGGCTGCTTGCGCAGATAAGCGCTGAAGTCCTCGATCGCCCTCGAGGTCATGCCGGTCCCCATGTAGATCTGCCCTCGATAATAGCGGGCGTCCAGATGCTCGGGGTTCAGGTCGAGCAGCTGGCTCAGGTCGGCGAGCGCTTCCGGGTTGCGTCTCAGCGCGTTGAGCGTGAGCGCGCGATAGAGCAGGCTCTCCGCGTGATTCGGGTCCACCTGCAGGGCGGATGTGAAGGCCAGATGCGCGCGGCGGTGCTTGCCGATCACGCGCAACGTACGGCCTTGCAGCGCATGGGCCTGCACCAGCTTGTCGTTCAGCGCGAGCGCCTGTGTAGTGGAGCGGATCACCCGCCCGGCATCGTCGGTCCTGTTCTGCCCCTGCATGACCAGCCAATAGGCCCGCGCGTCGTACATGTGAGACTTCGCCGAACGTGGCTTCAGCTGGCGGATCCGGGCCGCCAGGAGGTGCACGGACTTGTAGTTCCGCCTCACCATTGCATGTTCGATCTTGGTCTTCAGCGCATCCAGCTCTGCGGCCTGCTGCGCCTTGCGCTCGTCGTCGTCGGCTGTCGAGCCGCCGGGGTCGGGGCGGGTCTGTTCCGCCGGGGTCGAGACGACCGGATCGGTGGGCTGCGATCGCAGGTTCCGCCACCAGATCGCGCCCGTCAGCAAGCAGAGGGCCGCCATGCAGGCGGCCACGAGCTTGCCCCGATGGCAGAGCAGCTGGCAGTAGGCGCGACGCGTCAGGCCCGGTGGCTGAACCGAGATCGGCGCGCCGCGCAGCAGCGCCTCGAGGTCGTCGGCCAGCTCGGTCACCGTGGCGTAGCGGTCGCCGGTCGACTTGGACATGGCCTTGCGCTGGATCAGCCCGAGCCCGTCCGGCGCATGCTCCGCCATGCGCTCGATCGGCACCGGCTCCTCGTTGAGGATCTTGTGGTAGATCTCGACCGAGCTGTTGCCATGGAACGGCAGCTCGCCTGTCGCCGCCTCGTAGAGCAATACGCCGAGCGCGAACTGGTCCGTCTGCGGGCCGATCTGCGCGCGGTTGCCCTTGATCTGCTCCGGGGACATGTAGAACGGCGTGCCCAGGATCGCGCCGTCACGTGTCAGCAGCGTGTCCTCGTTCAGGTTGCGGGCCAGGCCAAAATCGGTGATCTTGGGCACGCCCTTGCTGTCGAGGATGATGTTGGCCGGCTTGATGTCACGGTGCAGGATCCCCTTGTCGTGCGCATAGGCCAGGCCCTGGCAGACCTGCAGCACCAGCTCGAGACGCTGCTCGAGCGGTCGCTCGCCAAGGTCGAAGACCTGTTCGAGCGTGCGGCCCTCGATCAGCTCCATCGAGAAGAAGTGAACCCCCTGCTCCTCTCCGACCTGCAGAATCGAGACGATGTTGGGGTGACGCAACCGGGTCAGGGCCTTGGCTTCGCGCTTGAATCGCGCCACCTTGGTCCCGTGCGACTGCGCCGTGTGCAGCACCTTGAGCGCCACGATTCGGTCCAATCCCTTCTGACGCGCTCGGTAGATGATGCCCATTCCGCCGCGGCCGATCTCCTCCAGCACCTCGAAGTCGATCAGGTCGGGGATCTGTGCTTCACCCTCCTCGTGGCTGACACAGAGCAGGGCCGCCTGATGGCGGTAAAAGTGATCCTCCACCATGGCGCGCAGCCTGGCTCGTTTGGGCTCGTCGAGCATGCCCTTGCGAACCAGGATCTCGCCGATCGAGACGCCGCCCTGGCCGCGCTTCTGCTCCGAGACTGCGCTGGAGATGGCGCCCAGCGGGCACTCCTGTCCCTCGATCAGCAGTCGGCGGAACAGTCGGTCCTTGTGCTTGAAGACGGTCGTCGGCTCGTCCTCGCTGACCTTCCTGGAGACCGCGCCCGCGAGCTTGTCGATGCGGCCGGCGCTGATGAACTGCTCCTTGATCAGCCGGTCGACGATCGCTGTGTCCGGCCCCGACTGTAGCGCGGCACGCAGAGCGCTCGGTTCGAGCCACCCTTTCTTGACGGCCAGCTTGAGGATCAAGTAGTCCCGCCTGCCGAGATCGCCATGCCCGGACATACAGCTTTATTGTAACCGCCGAATGGGTGCTGGAAAAGAAATCGGCCCGGACAGGGACGACTCACGTGCGCAGACTATGAGTGGAGTCGTTCGAACCCTGCCCGGACCGAGAGGAGAGAAGGATGGTGACATCCTTGATCGGGTGTTCGATCCGTAGGCGGTTGTTAGTTGTCGGCAGGGGTGCGCAGGTACATCGGGAGCTCCTCCAAAAGAAGGCAACCCGAGTCAAAACCGATCCGTCCGGAGTTGGTTCAGCGTACCTAAAAATATTTTTTGGTGACAGTAAATCCGCCGCTAAGTCCCTATAGAATTGTAGTTATGGCCGACCTGCTGGGGCTGCTCAGAAGCAAGAAGCTGCTCGATGACGAAGATTTCAAGAAAGCCCGGGAGTGGCTCAGGCATCGGGGTCTGCCGCAGGACGACCTGCTGCCCGCGCTGATGGCGCTCGGCCTGGTCGCGCCGCACGACATTCGCGCCAATCTCGAGGAGCTGGCCGAAACCGAGTCCGACGACCGATCCGGCGCCGATGAGGAGGATCTGTACCTGCTCGGGCAACTGGTGCGCCAGCGGCTGATCACCCTGGATCGGTTGACCCGTTGCCTGGACCACAAGCGTGCGCTCGAGGGCAGCAACCGCACCGTCCGGATTCACGAGATCATGATCGAGGACGGTGCGATCACGGTCGGGGAGCTGGCCAAGATCCTCCAGCCGCTCGGACGGGAGTTGCTGGACTGTCACCACTGCGGCAACCTGGAGATCGTGCGTCCGCTGGACGGCCGCGCCGCCTGTCCGCGTTGTGGCAGTGACCGGGACCTGGAGGTCGAGGCCGCGCAGCGGCAGTCGACGCGCCGCAATCGGCGCTCGGACATGCACCTGCAGACGATCGAGGAGCCGGAGTCGGATCCCGAGCGCATCGGTCCGTATCAGGTGCTCGAGCTGCTCGGCAAGGGCGCGGCCGGCGTGGTCTATCGCGGCTACGATCCCGATACCGGCAACGAGGTGGCGATCAAGTTCCTGGCCACCAGCCTGGGGGTCGGCCCGCGCACGCGGTTTCACCGGGAGGCGCGGATCCTGGCCGCGCTCGATCATCCTGGGATCGTGCGTGTGCACGGGCTGGGCCAGGAGGGCCACGCCGCCTTCCTGATCCTCGATTACATTGCCGGCCGCACCCTCGACAAGTGGGTCAGCGATGAGCAACCCAACGTGGAGTCGCGGCTGGCGATCTTTCGCCAGGTGGCCGAGGCGATGGCTTACGCCCATGCCCGCGGCATCTTGCACCGCGACATCAAACCGTCGAACATCCTGGTCGACAACCAGGGCATCGCCAAGCTGACCGACTTCGGATTGGCCAAGCGTGTCGGGCTCGACGGGGTCGGCAGCGTCACCGACACCGGGGAAATCCTCGGCACGCCTCGATTCATGTCGCCCGAACAGGTTCGCGGCGAAGAAGCCAGCGAGGCCTCCGATCAATATGCGCTGGGCGTGGTGCTGTTCGAACTGCTCAGTGGTCGACCGCTGTACCAGGGTGTGTCGATGGGCGAGCTGTTCGCGCAGATCGAGAAGACGCTGCCGCAACCGCCGAGTCGCGGCAAACACCCGGTGCCCGAGGCGCTGGATCTGATCTGCCTCAAGGCGCTCGAGAAGAAGATCGAGGACCGGTTTCCGTCAGTCATCGCCATGGTGGAAGAGATCAACCGCTACCAGCTGGGCAAGCAGATCCGGCTGGCGCTGACCACGCGGCGCACCCCGCAACCTCCGCTGAAACAGCGCCACCCGGTGCTATTTTATCTGCTGCTCGCGGGGGGGCTGCTGCTCGGGACGATCCTGACCGCGCTGGGCTACGGGGCCTATCTGGAGATCCAGTTCCTCAAGCGGGAGAAGGTGCTCAAGGAGCAGTTGCTCAAGATGCGGCGCTAGTTTTCGAACAGCTCCGCAACCTCCGAGCGCTGCCGCCCGGTGAAGTGCAGGTAGAGCGACTCCAGGTCGACGTCGCCCAGACCGGACTTCTCGCGCAGCTCCGCCAGCGTGCCGTAGGCCTGGATCGTTCCTTCCTCCAGGATCGCCACGCGGTCGCAGAGCGGTTCGACAAGCGCCAGGATGTGGCTCGAGAGCAGGATCGCCCGCTGCCGCCGCTTGGCCTCGGCGAGGATCTGCTTGAACAGCACCACGGCGGGGGGGTCCAGTCCGTTGGTCGGTTCGTCGAATAGCAACAGCGTGGGATCGCCCGCCAGCGCGACCGCCAGCGAGAGCTTCTTGGTCATGCCCTGCGAGAGCGCGCTGACCAGCCGGTCGTTGACATCGGCCAGATCGAGCACGCCGAGGGTGCGCCGGATCCAGTTTTCGGAGTCGGCCGTCTGGCGCAGGTCGCAGACCAGTTGCAGCGTCTCCTGGATGCTCAGATCCGGATACAGGTGGGGCTGCTCCGGCAAGTAACCCAGCCGTGCCATCGCCGCCTCGGGCGCCGCGCTGAGCAGCTCTCCACCGATCTGCACGCGACCGCTGTCCGGCGCCATCAGCCCCGCGATGATCTTGTTCAGCGTGGTCTTGCCCGATCCGTTTGCACCGAGCAAGCCGACCACCTCACCGGCATGGACCTCGAGGTTGACCCCTTTCAGGACCTCGTTCTCGTCGTAACTCTT
>CAZMLI010000216.1:4571-7956 GCA_964566865.1 uncultured Planctomycetota bacterium | reverse complement strand
CGACAACCACATCAAGATCGCGATGGGGAAGAAGGGCAGTCAGCAGGTGTTCGAGCTGAAGAAGTAAAGCGCTGGTCAGGCTGTTGAGCGGGTGCTCAGCAGCCTGCTAGTGCTAGTGGGGTGAGTCAGGAATGTCGCAGCGCTTCCCGGACCAGCGTCTCGGTCGACCCGGCCTCATCGCCGAGTTGCTTGATGGCCCGCTGGACAGCGCGCTCCGCCTTGTCGGGCTTGAAACCCAGTGTCTCGAGCGCGGCGCGCGCTTCGGCCGCTTGCAGCGCCTCGTCGTCCAGCTCGGGCAGCGCGTCGGCGGTCGTTCGGGCCAGCTGGCGTTTCTCAGGCAGCTTGCCTGACAGCTCGACGATCAACCTGGGCGCGGTCTTTTTGCCGATGCCGCGAATCTGGGTCAGGAAGCCCTCGTCGCCGGTCTCGATCGCATCATAGAAACGGTCGATGCTGATGCCGGAGAGGATCTGGATCGCGATCGCCGGTCCGATGCCAGAGACGCCGATCAGATTGCGGAACAGCTCGCGCTCGTCATGCGTCGCGAAGCCGAACAGCTTGTGCGCATCCTCGCGAACCTGGAAATGCGTCAGCAGCCGGACGCGCTGGCCGCGTTCGGGAAGCTGCGAGTAGGTCGAGAGCGGGATACAGATCTCGTAGCCGAACCCGCCGGTTTCGATCACCGCCCGGATCGGCTTGCGGGAGACCAGGGTGCCTTCGATGAATTCGTACATTAATAAGGGGGAGGGCGAGGCTGTTGCCGAGGCGTTGCACAAGGCTTTGTTCGGCCTCGGCTCGGCGGGAGCCTCGCCCTCCCTTTGTTTGATTCAGGAACTAGAAGGGGACGTCGTCTTCGGGGATGGGCGAGTCGCCGAACGGCATGGCGCCGCTTGACTGGGCCGCCGCCGGCTGGTAGCTGCGCTGGTCGGCAAACGGATCCGCGCCCTCACCCTCACCCTGACCCTCACCCTCACCCTGTTGCTGACCATTTTCGGGACCGCCGCCGCGTCCGCCGCGGGGCAGGAAGCGAACGTTCTCGGCCACGACCGAGAGCTTGCTGCGCTTGCTGCCATCCTGGGCCTGCCAGCTGTCGAACTTGAGTCGGCCTTCGATCAGCACCGGGTCGCCCTTCGACAGGTACTTCTTGACGTTCTCACCCTGGCGTCCCCAGACGGAGACGTCGACGAAGGTGGTTTCTTCCTTCATGTCGCCGCTCTGGGTCTTGAACTTGCGATTCAGCGCGATGCCGAGATCGCAGACCGTCGAGCCCGTGCCCACTGTCCGCAACTCCGGGTCGCGGGTCAGATTTCCCATCAAGATCACACGGTTGAAACTCATTATATTTCTCCTCTTATCCGTCCTCGCTGTGAGCTACAGACAGTATAGCGGGGGGGTGGGACTGTCAAGCAAGTGGCCCAGATTGTGGGGGGTTTTTCGACCCCGCTATACCATATGTTGTTTTCGGCGCAGATGCAGGTGAATCGACAGAACCGACAGATCCGCCGGATTGACGCCGGCGACTCGGCCTGCCTGCCCCAGGGTGGCTGGGCGCACCTGCGAGAGCTTCTCGCGTGCCTCGCGGCGTAGCGAGCCGACCTGCTGGTAGTTCAGATCGGCGGGGATCGGCGTGTTCTCGTGGCCCGCCATGCGATCGATCTGTTGCTGCTGGCGGGTGATGTAGCCGGCGTACTTGCTCTCCACCTCGAGCTGCTGACTGACCCGCGGATCCAGATCGCGCAGGCTCTCGTCGAGCGCCTCGATGTCGGTCCAGCCCATTTCGGGACGTCGCAGCAAGGCCGAGAGCGACTTGGTGCCGTGGAATTTGCGCTCCAGATAGGCCTGAAGCTCGCCGATTTGCGTCTCGCGCCGGGTCAGATCAGCGAGTGTGGCGTCGTCGATCAGACCCAGGCGATGGCCGTGGGCGAACAGGCGCCGGTCCGCGTTGTCGGCCCGCAGCAGCAGCCGGTACTCGGCCCTGGAGGTGAACATGCGGTAGGGCTCCTCGACGCCGCGGGTCACCAGGTCGTCGATCATCACGCCGATGTAGGCCTCGTGGCGTCCGAGTACCAGCGGGGCCTCTTGCCGGACCGCGAGCGCCGCGTTGATGCCCGCCATCAGCCCCTGCGCGGCCGCCTCTTCGTAGCCGCTGGTGCCGTTGATCTGCCCGGCAAAATAGAGGCCGCTCACCTGCTGGGTCTCCAGCGTGTGGTGCAGCTGGGTGGGGGGCGCATAGTCGTACTCGATGGCGTAGCCGTAGCGCACGATCTCGGCTCGCTCGAGCCCTGGAATCGAGCGCAGCATCCGGTCCTGGGCGTCGGGCGGGATCGAAGTCGAGATGCCGTTGACGTACCACTCGAGCGTCTCGTAACCCTCCGGCTCGAGGAATACCTGGTGCCGGTCGCGGTCGGGAAACTTGACCACCTTGTCCTCGATCGAGGGGCAGTAACGCGGACCGACGCCCTCGATGATGCCGGCGTAGAGCGGCGAGCGGTCGAGATTGTCGCGGATGATCGCATGCGTCTCGGGGCAGGTGTAGGTCAGGTAGCAGTCGATCTGGCGTCGCTCGATTCGCTTGCTGAAGTGGCTGAACGGCAGGGGCTCTGCATCCCCTCGCTGCGGCTCGAGCTGGGAGACGTCGACCGTCCGGCCGTTGATGCGCGGCGGCGTGCCGGTCTTGAATCGTGCCACCTCGAAACCCAGCTCGCGAAAGCTGTCCGACAGCCGATCCGATGCCCCTTCGCCGGCGCGGCCCGAGCTGTAGTTTGCCAGTCCGACATGCACCAGTCCCTTGAGGAAGGTGCCCGCGGTGATGATCACGCGAGAGGCTTCATAGACCAGGCCCTCGCGGGTGCGCATGCCGGCGGCGCGGCCGTCGGTGACGAGCACCTCGTCGACCATGTGCTGGCGCACCAGCAGTCCGGGCTGGCGCTCGAGCCGGCACTTCATCGACAGCTGGTACTGCTTCTTTTCCGCCTGGGCGCGCGGCGCCTGGACCGCAGGGCCTTTGCCGCGGTTGAGAATGCGGAACTGGATCCCCGTGGCGTCGATCACCTTGGCCATCTCGCCGCCGAGGGCGTCGATCTCGCGCACGATCTGACCCTTGCCCAGTCCGCCGATCGCCGGGTTGCAGGACATCTGGGCAATCGTGTCCAGGCTCATCGTCACCAGCAGCGTGCGGCAGCCCATGCGGGCTGCGGCCAGCGCGGCCTCGCAACCGGCGTGTCCGGCGCCGATGACGATCAGGTCAAAGCGGTCGTGGGGCGTGGTCATGGTCTGCGGATACTATAGCGTGGCGACTGCTACTTGCCAGCGGGGGCGCAGGCGGCGATGGCCGACTTCACGGCAGCGAGAACTCTGGGGTCCGGGTCGCCCAGCGCGCGTTGCA
>CAZMLI010000216.1:3415-4471 GCA_964566865.1 uncultured Planctomycetota bacterium | reverse complement strand
CAAAGACACGATCCTCCTCCAAATCACCCGTTCAGACACAGCCCAGGGCCTCCCTACCTAAAGGCAGGGTAATTCTAGAGCGCTGAAACCGATTGTCAAGTTGAGCCGCTGCTAACGGCCCACATCGGCAGCGATGCGAAAGCCGATGCGCAGCGTTGTCTCCGTGTCTTCCCGGGCTTCGCGGAAGGCGCAGCGCGCATACAGATGGTTGTCGGCCCAGGAGGCGCCTCGATAGACCTTGAGCGATGGCTTGTTGCGGTCCATCACGCTGCTGGTCCACTCGCAGATGCTGCCGCCCATGTCGAACACGCCATAGACCGAGCTGTCGTCGGGAGCGCTCATCACAGCTATCGGCAGCTGTACCTTCTTGTCATTGCGGCCGACTCTCAGGTGCATCGTCTTGCAGAAACGCGGGCGGAAGAAGTTGCCCCAGGGAAAAATGCGTCCGGCTGCGCCACGCGCCGCCTTCTCCCACTCGAATTCGCTCGCCAGCCGATAAGGCACGCCATCCTTGCGCGTGCGCCAGGCGCAGTAGGCCACCGCGTCGTGCCAGCTCACGCCGAAGATCGGCAGGTTGCGGTACTTCTTCTGCTCCAGCTTCTTCCAGACCGCGCGGATGCGGCTGGCTTCGCGCAGCGTCTTGACCACCTTGCCGCGCTCATACCAGCGGGGCGCGCGCTGAACTTGCTCGGCCGGGTCCTTCAGCGCGAACAGAAACTCGAAGTACTGGCCGAAGGTGACCTCGGTGCGAGCGATCAGGAAGCCCGGCACATCCAGCTCCCGGCCCGGAAAGCCATTGCTGGCTGCCGGGTCGCCACCGAGCCGGAATGCGCCGCCCGGCACGTAGACCATGCCCTGGGGAATCTGCGCGGACCGGAGCAGTCGCACGTTGATGGCGCGCCGCTTGCCCGGTTCGATCAGCACCGGGCAGCGTGCCGGCTCGTGGCCGCTGGCCGTCAGCAACAGCAGGTAGCTGCCCGGAGGCAGTGCATCGAGCGCGATCGGCGTGGCGCCCAGTTTCTTGACCAGCTTCTTGCCCAGCCGGCCGTCCATCAG
>CAZMLI010000216.1:0-3315 GCA_964566865.1 uncultured Planctomycetota bacterium | reverse complement strand
GCTTCGTCCCGCTTGGCGATGCTGTAACGCAAGCCGGCCTGCAACTCCTCGTTGTCCGGGGCGAGTCGTTCCCAGGCCTGGAATCTTTTGATCGCCTCGACCCAGCGGTTGGCGTAGAGCGACTCCTCGGCCTGCGACCGCAGCTCGCTCAACTCGCTGGAGCGCTGCATCTGCCGCCGGACCGTGCCCACCGTCAGCAGCAGGGCGGCCAGCGCCAGTCCGACGCTCAACGCCGTGACCGCCTTGTTGCGCTTGGCCTTGCGCAGCAGCCGCTCGATCGGCGAGATCGGCCGGGCCAGCAGCGCTTCGCCGGCCAGCCAGCGTTCCAGGTCGGCCGCCAGCTCAGCACCGGTCTGGTAGCGCCGCGCGGGATCTTTCTCCATCGTCTTGAGGATCACCGTCTCGATGTCTTGCGGCAGGTTGGGGGTGAACCTGCGCGGCGGCGGCGGGTCCGCGTACTTGACCAGATGGATCACCGCGGCGATGTCCTTCTTGATGAACGGCATCTGCTGGGTGACCAGCTTGTAGAACGTCACCCCCAGCGAGTAGATGTCGGAGCGGCCGTCGGCCACCTCGCCCGAAGCCTGCTCGGGCGACATGAACCAGGGCGTGCCCATCAGCTGGCCGTCCGCGGTCAGGCCGGCCCCGTCGGAGGTGTCCTTGGCCAGTCCGAAGTCGGCCAGCAGCGGCTGGCCTCCTTTCTCGATCAGCACGTTGGCCGGCTTGACGTCGCGGTGGATCACCCCATGCCCGTGCGCATGATCCAGCGCGTGGGACAGCTCGATCACGATCCGCACCGAGCGTTCGAGCGTCATGTTGCCTTCCAGGATCAGCTCGTCGAGGGGGCGGCCTTCGACATACTTCATCGCGTAGAAGTGGTTGCCGTCCGCCTCGCCGAAGTCGTAGACCGGCACGATTGCCGGGTGGTCCAGCTTCGCCGCCGAGGCCGCCTCCTGGAAGAATCGATCGACCAGCTTCTGGTTCAGGTTGATGTTGGCCGGTAGCACCTTCAGCGCCACCCGCCGCTTGAGCTTGGGCTGGATCGCCTCGTAGACCACGCCCATCGCCCCGCGTCCGAGCTCCCGCACGACCTGGAATTCGCCCAGTTGTTTGCCGGCGGGCCCCTCCGAGACTGGCGCGGGGGCAGTCTTCGAGGCTGGCGGGGGAGCGGCCACCGCCGTCTTTTCGCCATCGAAGGCGACCTTGAAGATCTTCCCGCAACCGGGGCACTTCGCATTGGTGCCGGCACGCTCCGTCGGCACCTGGAATGCCTTCTTGCAGTGCGAGCAGAGCGCGCGTGAGCGCTTCGATTCGGTGCTCATTGGTCTAGTTCCGCCTGCACGCCGTCTCCCTGGACTCGGCCCGGTAAGTGATCTGTTGATTATTCACGCCTGGCAGCGAGGTGCAAGCTACTACTGTATCCAGTGGAGGCCCTGGGCTAGGATGTCGGCATCGTGACCGCGCGGCCTCCAGCTTTCGGCTTCATCCTGGTTTACCTCTGGCGCCTGAGCCGCCCCGAGTTCTGGATGGTCTCGGTCTTCCCGGTCTACCTCGGCTGGCTGCTCGCGACCCGTGAGCTTTTCCCGGGGCTGCAGCTCTGGCTCGACTTCTGGGACAGGGCCCTGCGCTCCGGTCAGACGCGCGGCGAGTTCGTCTCCACACTGACCGCCTGGTTGCCGCTGGCCGCGCCGCTGATCCTGGCCCTGCTGGTGATGGGGCCGCTGCTCTGGGCCGCCACGCTGCTGATCAACGACGTCTACGATCTCGAAGGCGACAAGCTCAACGAGCGCAAGGCCAGCAGCCCGCTGGTGCAGGGCCTGGTCAGCCGGGGACTGACGCAGCGCTCGGCCTACGGCTTTGCCGGCGCCTGCCTGCTGGTTTCCGGATTCGTTTCCGCCAGCTTTCTGCTGCTGGTGCTCGGCTGCCTGGTGCTGGCCTGGCTCTACAGCGTGCCGCCGGTGCGGCTCAAGACCCGGCCCGGCATGGACGTTCTGGTCAACGCCGTCGGCATCGGCGTGCTCTCCGCGCTCGCTGGCTGGTCCATCTCCAGGCCGCTCGGTGAGTTCCCCTACATCTACCTCCCGCAAGGCTTCTTCGTCGCCACCGCGATCTACGTCCCGACCACACTCTGGGACCGCGAGCCCGACGCCGCCGCCGGCTATCTGACGATCGCCACCCACCTGGGCCCGCGCAAGGCCTACCTGGTCGGCTGGACCGCCTGGCTGCTCTGCAACGCCGGCGCGCTGCTGCTCTCGTTCAACGACGCGATCATCCCAAGACGCATGCTGCCCGTGCTGATCCTCTTCGTGCCGCTGCTGGTCTGGCAGTACCACATCTTCGTCGGCAAGGCCAGGAGCACCGAGGACGCCGTCCGCGGCATGATGCTCTGCGCAGCCACCTTCTTCTCGGTGAACATGATCTTCGCCCTGATGTACACCGGGATGTGGCTCTGACGCCCGATGCAACTCGTGGCGAACCGCATTGCGCACACCCGGTTCTACTCGATGTTGACAGTCCCGGTATCCACGGGTAAGGTTCCCGGCTGTACAGGTTGACACCGCACGACAAAACGCTGCGCCCTTAGCTCAACTGGATAGAGCGTCGGACTACGGATCCGAAGGTTAGGGGTTCGAACCCTCTAGGGCGTACCACTGAAGCCTTGTGCCACCCCGGCTTACGGGGTTGGCGCAGGGCTTTTTTTGTTGTTCAGCGCCATGGACAGCACGAGGGTGGTCGGCAATGACGTTGTGTGAGCCGGGTGGAGCGGGTGATTGAGCATCAGTAGCGGCTCTTTCGGGCTCTTCGCCGGCATGTCGACCGTCAACCCCGCCACTCTCGGCAGCAGTCGTGGAAAGCTGCAGCTTGGCGATATCTGATCGGGCTCCATCGCATGCTGATAGATCCGCAGGAGCAGCGGACGTAGCCGCCTGGGCCATCGATAGTCATGGGGGTCCTTTCTGGTGACGGAGGGCGTGTTGCGTGGGGAGGGGCGGCTGTGCTAGGCTCTCTTCGTCCTGGACAACAGGACGTTCTCAGGCGCTGGTTACACCTGGATCCAGGAGACCTGCTCAAGTGCCGGACTCTGAGGTAGTCAAGAGCAGCAAGAGACTTCAGCCGATCCGCATCGGAGGGCTCGGCGGTGTGCTGTTGCTGGTGATCACCCTGGTTGCCGCGGTGTCGCTCTACAAGCCAATAACAGGTCGCCGCCTGCCGTGGATGTTTAGCCGCAATGTTGATTCCACGCGAGCCCGGATAGCCGTAATCGAGTCAGCCATGGAGAGTTACCACTCGGACTGGGGGCACTATCCATCGGTG
>CAZMLI010000215.1:4284-7963 GCA_964566865.1 uncultured Planctomycetota bacterium | reverse complement strand
GAAGAAGGGCATGTCAGACAAGATAGCGTGCGCGTGCAGCGACGCAACCCCCTAGCTACCCAGGGTCGATTGAACTTGACTGAAACTTGCCCGGTTCTATAATTCGTCGCCCTGCCCGGGTGGTGAAATTGGTAGACACGCATGGTTGAGGGCCATGTGGGCGAATAGCCCTTGCGAGTTCGAGTCTCGCCCCGGGCACCACATTCCATTTGACCCACCCCCGCGCCACAGCTAATATTCGAACAACTGTGACCCTCTCGAGCCACCATGTTTGAAGCCCAGGAAATAGTCGACAGCTACCGCTTCAAGCTGACTCGCAAGATCGCCGAGGGCGGCATGGGCACTGTCTACGAAGCCCTGCAGTATGGGACGGACGGCTTCACCAAGCGCCTGGCTGTCAAGACGCTCAATCGCGAGGTCAGCAGCGACGAGGAATTCGTCGGCATGTTCGTCGGCGAGGCCAAGCTGGTGGCCAACCTGGTGCACCAGAACATCGTCCAGATCTACCAGCTCGGCAAGTCGGGGCAGCAGTTCTACATCGCGATGGAATACATCAGCGGCGTCAACCTGCAGGAGTTCCTCGACCGTCACGCCGACCTCACCCGCCAGGTCCCGGTCGACACAGCCGCCTTCATCGTCAGCCGGATCTGCCGCGGGCTGGAGTATGCCCACCAGAGCACCAGCGCCGACGGCAACCTGCTGGGCGTGGTCCATCGCGACATCAGCCCGAAGAACCTGATGATGACCTGGGAGGGTGTGGTGAAGATCGCCGACTGGGGCATCGCCAAGGCGCGCGCGTTCATGACCGACCGGGAGGGCGACATCCTGCTCGGCAAGAGCCAGTACATGTCGCCCGAGCAGGCGAGCTTCGAGCAGACCGACGCGCGCTCCGACCTGTTCAGCCTGGGCATCGTGTTCTACGAGCTGCTCGCCGGCGGTCCGCTGTTTGACGACGCGGAGACGATCGTCATCCTGGACAAGGTGATGAACGCCGATGTCGGACCGATCCGCCAGCACTGCCCCGACCTGCCGACCGAGATCGAACGCATCCTGATGCGGGCGCTGGCTCGCGACCGCCAGGGGCGCTATCAGACCGCCAAGGAAATGGGCGACGACCTCGAGCACTACATGTACGACAAGGGTTTCGGGCCGACTAACCAGACGCTGCAAGCCTACCTGCGCGAGACCTTCCCCGACAAAGTCCCGAGCTGAGATCCGACGTGCCTCAACCTGACGGCATCGAGATCGAAATTCTCGGTGACGCGGCCCCCTTTTCCGAGATCGGCCGCAGCATCTGCTATCGCGTGGCCGTCGGCGCGCGGTCCTACCTGATCGACTGTGGCGCGCCGGTGTTCAAGTACCTCGGCACCGACGGCGTCGAGGCGATCCAGGGCATCATCGAGACCCATTGCCACGACGACCACAAGCGCTGGCTGACCGACATCGCGCTGTACCGCTACTACGGCCCGGGGCACTCCCCCCTGCGCGTATTGAGCCATGGGCCGATCCTCGAGGAGCTCGAGCAGTCGGCGCGGCCGGCCCTCGAGCGCACCCTCTCCGACGATTCCAAGCGCGTCGTCCAGCATAGCTACCAGACCTTCATCAATCCGCAGCTGCTCGGCCCCCGCCCGATCTATCGCATCGAGGCGCGCGGCCAGACACAAAAGACTGCAACCCCCGACTGGCGCGTCGTCGACGCGGCGGGCGAGGTGCTGCCGCCGGACCGCGCGAAGGTGGTGGTGCATCCCGGCGACCTCGACAGCCGGCCGCGAATGCTGCTATGCGACGAGCAGACCGGTCGCTGGGTCGACCCGGAGAATTTCTACCCATTCAGCGACACCGCCTTCTACGAAGCCGAGCAGAACATCTACCGCGACGAATCGGTCGACCTGTCCTTCAGCGCGATCAAGGCGACCGCCTGGCATGGGCCGCCGACGATCTCCGTGCTGGTCACGTCCGGCGACAACCGGGTGCTGTTCACCTCGGACACGGCCTACAGCCGGGAGCTCTGGCAGTCGCTGGTTTCGGAAATCCACCCGCAGCAATTCGGCGAGCTGGGTCCCGAGGCGTTCGCCACGTCCCACTGCATCGTCGGCGACATCAACGACTTCATCCAGCAGACCTGGAGCGCCTCGCGTCTGGAGCGCGCCCGCGAGTTCTATGGCGAGGGCGTGATCATCCACGACGCCGCCGGACGCAACAGCGTGGTACACACCAACTACGCCAACCTGGCGGGCGCCTTCCACCAGCTGCTGTTGACGCACACGCCGGACTACTTCATCAGCCAGTACCCGCTGGCCGCCTTCCGCAAGACGCTCGTCGTGCGTGCGGGCAAGGTCTACGAGCAAGTCGGGCAGCGCCAGCACGAGCTCGCCGGCGACATTTATGTGCGACACGGCAAGTGGTACCGCGTGGGCTTCAAGAACCCAGATGGCAAGTTCCAGGTGATCGACAAGAACGGCATCCTGGATGTGATCCCACGTCATGAGACCACCTCGCACGAGCTGGTGATGCACGTCGATCTCTACGAAGACCTGCACGGCCAGTACGTTCCGGTGCTCGACGACCCCAACCAGCGCTACTTCATCCGGCCCGATGGCGAGATCGAGCGCGTGACCTACAGCGCCAGCGGATCGCTCGGCGTGGTCCAGTCAGACATGCGGCTGGCCATCCTGGCCGAGTTGCCGAGTGCGTCCGCTACTTGAGCACCGTCAACGAGTTCGACAGCGCCTTGTACTCGCCGTAGCCGATCGGTTCGATGGTCGAGGCATCCACCTCGATCCAGATTCGATGGCTCTTGAGCACGGCGGGCAGGCCCTCGATGCCCAGCAGCTCGCTCCGGGCGCGCACGACGCCGACGAGCTTGATCGTGATGCGCTGGTTGCGCTGATGCTGCTGGGCAAAGCGGGCGAACAACCGCTTGCCCGCACAGGAGGGTTCCTCGATCCAGAGGTCGCCGCTGCCGCGCGTGATCAGCAGGAAACCACAGCGACCCTTGGCCAGCAGCATGCCCTTGCCGCCGCGAATGACACCCCGCACCTCCACCCTGACGCCGGGCTTGAGCGGATCGACCGTCTTGGGTGCCGCGACCGGCACCATCTCCGACCTCCGCTTGGCATACTTCTTTGACGCCACATCCTGCCGGCTCTGGATCAACAGGTAGACCATCAAGCCCAGGCAGGGCACCAGCACGACAACCCCGGCCACGGCGAAGATCGGGAACGGCTTCTCCCGGCGCGACTCGCGCGGGGTGATCGCGATGTTGTTCATCGCCACGTCCTCGAGCGTGCGGCGCCGGGCCGGCTCGAGGATCTCGTCGATCTCGCCCGTCTCCACGACTCGCGTATCGCGCGTCATGTACTTCTTGTCGTCCGGCTCCAGCTCGGTTTCCTGATCGTAGAACTCGCTGAAGGCGTTGCGCGTCGCGGCGATGTCGATCGCCCCGGTCTCCTCGCTCGCGGAGATCTCGATCACCGCCAGATCTCCCGCGCTCTGCATGTGCGCGTCCGCGACCGGCTTGGCCGGCACGACGGTCAGCTGCTCGCACTCGGGACACATCACCGACCGACCGGGCTCGATGTTGCCCACGTCGAACTTGTACTCGCACTTGGAACAGCAGAGGACGATCTTCTGTCTGCGCTTCTTCTTGCGCCGCGCCTTGGTCTCGGAGCGGGACCGG
>CAZMLI010000215.1:0-4184 GCA_964566865.1 uncultured Planctomycetota bacterium | reverse complement strand
TGGGCAGGCCCTTGGTCCGCGTCTTGTCGCGCTTCTTCTTTTTCTTCTTCTTGTCGCGGTGACGCCGCTGCTGATGGTCGCTCGGCACGACCAGGATCGCCTCGCAGCCGAGGCAGAGGATCTCGCGACCCGGCGCATAACGCCCCACGTCATACTCGGCAGCGCAGGAGCCGCAGGTCAGCGTCTTGCTGGCGGCGTCGTAGAGCTCCTGTTTGGTCTCCTTGATGGGCCGCGCCACCGAAGACTCGTGATCTGGCGGCAGCTGCATCGTGCCCTTGCACTTGGGACAGTCCACCTGCTCGCCAGGCCCGAGTTTGCGCACGCAGATCGGTCGCGCGCAGTGCTCGCAGAAGAGGATTTTCTTGCGAGGGTCGTACTCACCTCGACGGTCCTCGTCCACCTTCGGCACCGTCAGGATGTTGCGGCAGACCTTGCAGCGAAAGCGCTTTCCGGCTGGGAAACGCGACACGTCGTAGCGCTTGCCGCAGTCGTCGCAGGCCAGCACCTGCTTGTTGTGTGTGGACGCATAACTCATACGTAGGGCAGATCTCTTGCGCTGAATCCCTGCCGCACCCGCCTGGCGTCCCGGACCCGTTGCCCCAGTTCCAGCCAGCCCGCCCTGGGCCAGCGCCTTGCATCGATCGGCAGTTCGATAACCGAGTGCCCATCGAGCACCGCGAGCTGCAACAACTCGTAAGTGTAAAGCTGCTCTGCCTGGTCGCACAAGGGGAAAAGATTGAAGGCCGTTTGTTTCTTGACCAGGATCACGCCGCCGTCGGGATCGAGCGGAGCGGTCCCTGCCGGGGCGTTGAAACTCCTGCGCATGAACCGGGCGGCCAGTCGATCCCGCAACATGCCGCCCTGGCCCTCGGGATGCAGCGGCGTGAAGAGCACGATCTCGGCCTGGTCGAGCTGATCGGCGAATGAAATCAGCGGCGCCCCGTTCATCGGACGGCAAAGATCCGCCAGCAAGATGAACGAACCGCTCGCCAGCAGGGCGCCGAGGCGATGCGCATAGCCCTTGCCCAGCGGGTCCTCCTCGAGAACCAGCTTGACGTTCTCGGACTCCGCAAACGGCTCGAGCAGCTCGGCCGAGCCATCGGTGCTGCCCAGGTCGATGATCACGAACTCCCAGCTCAGGCCCTCGAGCCAGCTGGTCAAGGCCATGATCCCTGACTTTACCAGCGGTGCCTCATCCCGCACCGGCAGGACCACTGAGATCTTCTCCTGCGTGATCATGCTGCTCTGCCCTGGCTCATTTTCCGGCCCCCCTGAAACGAGCGGGCAGCTGGGCCAGCAGCTGGTCAGAGATCAGGTTGGCCACCTCGCGGTGTCCGTCGGCCGAGAAGTGCATCGGGTCGGTTGGGCTGACGAAGTCCTGCGCGCGGAACTGCCCCTGCGCGACGTCCAGCAAGGCGCAGCCCTGCGCGCGCGCCAGGTCCCGCATCAGCACCATGCGCGCGGCGTGCAGCTGGTGCGTACCGCCTGCAGGCAAGGTCACCAGCACGGGCCATCCCCCGTCGCGCCGGACTTGCTCGATCAGGCGAGTCAGATATCGTTTCCAGCGCGCTTCATCCAGCCGCGGCGCGGCCATCGCAGCCTCCTGGGTCGCCGGCGCGGGTGCAAACAGGCGCAGGCGCAGCGTCGTGTAGAGCAGGCTGGATGAGAGGCTCGTCGCCAGCAGACCGGGCTTTTCGCCCGGCAGGTAATCGTCATCCTGCCGCGCCGTGCGCGAGCGCGAGACGCCGTTCCAGCCAAACGCGATCAGCACGATCTGGGCCTTCAGCAGCCGGTCGCGCTCGCGGTAGGCCAGCCAGCCCTGGTAGGCCGAATAGCCCGGCACCCCGGCGTTGATCACCTCGATGCCCCGGTAGAGCCGCTCGCGCAGCAGGTCTTCGAGTACACGTGGGTAGGCCGCGCTCGAACGAACGCGGATGCCGTAGGTGCAAGAGTCCCCCAGACAGAGCACGCGCAAGGTCTGCGGTTCCGGTTCGGGCTGCAGTGGCGGATTGTTCAAGCCCAGCGCGTTGTGGTTGGCCAGCTCATCGCGGTAGCCGGGGCGTAGCCGCCAGCCGAGCACCCCGTCATAGAGCAGCCAGCTGGACAGCTGCCGCGGACTCGGAAAGGGCAGCGCGCCATCCGGCGCCAGGCGATCCCGCCCGACCAGTTGCAGCGACAGCTCCCCCAGCAGCAACAGTCCGACCGCGGAGAGCAGGCCGAAGCTCAGCTTTCGGCGCCAGCCGCTGACCGTGCTCGGTTTATTGGACTCATTCGACACGCAGCTGTGCCTCCGCGTCTGCCTCGTCCCGCTTCATTCGTTCGACCGCTTCTTGCAGCGCATCGGTCAACGCCGGGTGCCCCTTGCTGGCCTGGCGCAATTGACGGATCAACTGAATGGACAGCCGAATGGTGCGGATCACATCTCCGTCAGAGAGCGAGGTCAGCTGGTTGATCTCCTCGAGCGAGGCGCCGCGACACCAGGCGCACATCACGCTGCCGATCTGGAAGTCGGGTTGCTTGGACAGCTCGTTGACGCCGACCCGGCTCTCGACCTTGCGCAACTGGCGGATCCGGCGCTGGACCTGCTTGGCCAGCGGCTGGACCTGACCCACGTGCACATCCGAGAACCAGACCTTCTTCTTGCCCTCGTAGATCAGCGCGCCCAGAACGATGGCCAGTTGCTCGCAATCCAGATCCTCGAGCACCCCGCTGAAGAACAGCTCGGTCAGCTGCATTTCATAGCCGTTGATCTGTGCGGCGTACACTCCGCGCGGCGTCAGCTTTTGCGCGTCGTCGAGATAGCCGAGTTCGACCAGCAGCGCGATCTTGCGCTCGAGCAATTTGCGCCGACGCCGGGCCAGCTTCTCAGCAATTTCCGGGCGGTTCCGCTGCGTCAAGAAGCGCCCGAGTGACTTGTCCTCGGCCTCGTAGATCTCATCTCCGAGTCGCTCGATCAGGTTCATAATGGTGCTGTACGAGAGGTTCAGCTGGCTGGTCACAGGCTCCACGCGGCCGCTGATGATCTCGCGCAAACCGCGATAGTGCAGGTTCTCGAAGGACATCAGGTTGATGTAGACATAGCCGCAAGGGTCCATCCCTCTGCGCCCGGCGCGACCCGCCATCTGCTGGAACTCGAGTGCCCGCAACGGCCGGAACTCGACGCCGTCGAACTTCTCCATCGAGTCGAAGATCACCGAGCAGGCCGGCATGTTGACGCCCAGCGCGAAGGTCTCGGTGGCGAACAGCAACTTGATCAGCCCCTCGGTGAACAGCCGCTCGACGATCTCCTTGTACATCGGCAACATACCCGCGTGATGAAACGCGATCCCCCGACGCCAGAGCACCAGCAGCCGTGAGCCCTCGAGCGATGCGGCCACGCCGTAACGCTCGGCCAGCTGAGCGATCGCCTCGGAGAGGATGTCCGCTTCCGCCTCGTTGACCAGCCGCCGCGTCCGACAGCGCCAGGCTTTCACCTCGCACTCGCGCCGATTGAAGGCGAAGTACAAGCAGGGCATGCGTCCTTCCCGCTCGCAGTGATCCAGCAGTGCCTCGGCCCCGCGCCGAGACAGCTTGATCTGGAATTTTCGGCTGCGGGGAAAGTACTTCTTCAGTGATTTGACCGCAAAGATGCCGCGCTTGTGGGCATGAAACAGGTAGTGCAACGGCACCGGGCGCTGCCCTTCTTGCACGATGGTCACCGGGTGCCCGCGCAGCCCTTCGATCCACTCGGCGATCTGCCCGATGTTGGGGATCGTCGCCGACAGCGCCAGGATCCGGATCTGCGGCGGCGCGAAGATCAGGCTCTCTTCCCAGACCGTGCCCCGATCGAAGTCGCTGATGTAATGCACCTCGTCGAAGATGCAGTACTGCACGTCGGCATAACGCTCGGGACTCTCGAGGATGGCGTTGCGAAAGATCTCGGTGGTCATGATCAGCACCGGGGCCTCGGGCGTCAGGCTGACGTCCCCGGTGACGATGCCGATCTTGTTACCGTAGAGGGCGGCGAAGTCGCGGTACTTCTGATTGGACAGCGCCTTGATCGGCGAGGTGTAGATCACCCGCCGGCCGGTCTCGAGCGCTTGCTCGATCGCGTATTCGGCGATGATGGTCTTGCCCGCGCCCGTGGGCGCGGCCACCACCAGCGAGCGATCGTCGTCGATCGCCGCGAAGGCCTTGACCTGGAA
>CAZMLI010000214.1:0-7987 GCA_964566865.1 uncultured Planctomycetota bacterium | reverse complement strand
CCGGCGAAGTCGAAGTAGCCCACCGCGCCGGCATAGATCCCGCGGCGCACCGGCTCGAGCCGGTCGATGATCTCCATCGCGCGAATCTTCGGCGCCCCGCTGACGGTGCCCGCCGGGAAACAACAGGTCAGGGCCTCCAGCGCGCCGTTCTCGGGCGCCAGCTGGCCGCGCACCGAGGAGACGATGTGCATCACGTGGCTGTAGCGCTCGACCTGTGTCAGCTCGGGCAGCTCGATCGAGTCGAAGCGGCAGACACGGCCCAGATCGTTGCGTCCCAGATCGACCAGCATCGCGTGCTCGGCCTGTTCCTTGGCGTCGGCCAGCAGTTCCTCGGCCAGGCGCTGATCCTCGGCCTCGTCACAGCCCCGGCGCCGGGTGCCGGCAATCGGTCGCACCTCGACCTGCCCATCGTCGACGCGCACCAGCAACTCGGGCGATGAGCCGAGCACACAGAACTCGCCCAGGTCGAGGTAGAACAGGTACGGCGAGGGGTTGATCGAGCGCAGGGCTCGATAAATGGTGAACGGCTCGGCCGCGGTTTCGAGAGTGAAGCGCTGCGAGAGCACGATCTGGAACGCGTCCCCGGCGAAGATATGTTCCTTGGCCTCGGCCACGGCAGCTTCGAAATCGGCCCGAGCAGTGCGCGATTGCGGCTCGCCCAGATCACCGACCGGCTCGGGTCGGCAAGGCGTCCCGGCGCGGATCTCCTCCTCGATCTGGCGCAGCTCCGCCAGCGCCTCGATGAAGGCCTCGCGGTCGGTCTGCTGATTTCCGCTGACCGGCACGTTGGCCATCAGGACCAGCTCATCGCTGAGGTGATCGAAAGCCAGAATCCGGTCGTAGTAGTCGATCACCGCCAGCGGCCGCCCGTCCTCGTCCTGCGCCTCGAACGTCAGCTGCTCGAACAGCGCCGCACAGTCGTAGGCGATGTAGCCCACCGCGCCACCGGTGAAACGCGGCAGGCCGGACAGATGTGCCGCTTTGCGCGTCGCCATCTCGGCGCGCACCTGCTGCAAGAACTGCGGGTTGGCCGCCTCGCCCGCCCCATGCCGAACGCCGCCATACGGGCCAAAGCCGATGAACGAATAGCGACCGATCTTCTCCGGCCCCGCGGCGCTCTCGAGCAGAAAAGAATGCGTGCCCGCGCGGCTGGCAGCCAGCGTCAGATAGACATGCACCGGCGTCCAGGTGTCGGCGATCGTGCGCCGGTAGACCGGCACCGACGGGGAATTCGCCGCCAGTTCGCAGAAGGTCTCGTAGGACATTTCCCGCATGGGTTGTCTCTTCTCGCTACTTCAGCAGGCCGGCAATGAGCTCTGCCAGCTGTGTGAGCGTGAACGGTTTCGCCAGAAAGGCCACCGAGTCGCCATCGACCAGGCGCGAAACCCACGGATCCTGACCGTGGCCGCTCATCAGCACCACCGGCAAGTCGGGCCAGTCCTGGTGGATTCGTCTCAACGTATCCTCGCTGCCCAAACCGGAAATCGACACATCCAGCAAGACACAGGAGAGCGGTCCGCTGCCCGAGCCGATCAGCTCCAGGGCCTCGGTGCCCGAGCCCGCCTGCAGCACCCCGAGACCCAGGTGCGTCAACAGATCGGCCGCCGTCTCTCGCACCTCGAGCTGATCGTCGATGATCAGCACGTTGCCCTGCGCGAGCTCCGCAGGGGGTCGCTCGGCAACATCCAGCACCCGCTCGCCCGGACGATGCCAGCGTGGCAGCAACAGAGTGAAGGTGGTTCCCTTGCCGGCCTCCGACTGCACCTGAATCATGCCATCGTGCACTCGCACGATACCCGAGACGGCCGCCAGCCCGAGCCCATGGCCAGTCTGCTTGGTGGTGAAGAACGGATCAAAGATCCGTTCACACGTCTCCTGGTCCATGCCACAGCCGTTGTCCGAGATCTTCAGCCAAACATGCGGCCCGGGCTTCAGCGCGTGCGGCTGTGCGATCGAGCGGGCGTATCCCTCGTCCACCTCTAGCTGGCCCATGGTCAGTCGGACCAGGCCCGGCTCCTGCCCGATCGCGTCGCAAGCGTTGGTGACCAGATTGAGGATGATCTGGCGCATCTGCGTCACGTCTGCGCTGATCTGCAGGTCCTCGGCGTCGAGCGCCAGTTCGATCGTGATCTGCTTGGGGATCGACACCTCCAGCAGCTCGGTCATCTCGCGAACCAGGTCTTGCAGGCGGATCCGGCTACGCTGCACGTGCGACTTGCCGACGTAGGCCAGCAGCTGGCGGATCAGGCCTCCCGCACTGTTGGCCGCGTTGAGGATCTTGTTCGCATTTCGTGCGACCGGCGAGTCCTCGTTCGCCACCCGGGAGATCAGCCCGGCGTATCCCAGGATCGGCGTCAGCAAGTTGTTGAAGTCATGGGCAATTCCGCCCGCCAGCAGACCGATGCTCTCGAGCCGCTGCGCCTCGAGGAATTGCCGTTCGAGCGACAGCCGCTGCTCTTCGGCCTGCTTGCGCTCGCTGATGTCGCGAGCTGACGCGCAGAGGAACTCCCGCGTCCCGAAGCTGACCAGGATACAGGTCACCTCGACGGGGAACTGCCGGCCATCCTTCGTCCGATGCTCGGTCTGGGTCGTACGGCTCTCCCGCGGGGAGATCGAATGCCAGAGCTCCTGCCAGACCTCGGGGGTCACCTCTGGCGCAACGTCAAAGACGCTCAAGGCGAGCAGCTCGTCGACCGTGTAACCCAGCGCCGAGCAACCGGTGGCGTTGGCGTACAGATAACGGCCCGCCTGGTTCAGCCAGTAGACCGCATCCGCCGCATTGTCCAGCGTGTGCTCCTTGAGCTGCAGATCCTGCCGGGCCTGGACCAGATCGGTGATGTCGGTGAAGTCCCAGACCCGACCGATGATCTCGCCGCTCTCGAGTCGCACTGGCTTGGTATTGCGCGACAGCACCCGCCCCGACTTGAGCTCGACCAGCTCTGCCCAGCGCGTTTCCTCGGGATGGGCGTAGAGGTACTCGATCAGCTCGATGAAGCCGCTCCAGTCCTTCAGCTCGTTGCGCACGTAATCCAGCAAGTTGGCGTCGGAGCCACGCTCGGCCAGCTCAATCGGGATATTCCACAGCTCGAGAAAGCGCCGATTGTAAGAAACGACGCTGCCCTGCTTGCCGATCACCAGCACGCCAGATGATGCAGCCTCCTGCTGGGCGCGCAGGATCGCGTTGGCCAACCCGAGCTCCTGCTTATCCTTCACGTAGATAGCCTAGCAGATCTTTCCGTAACGAGCCAGCACCTCGAGCAGGGACTCGGCGACTGTCTCGGCCGGCACATCGGGCGTGATCAGGGTCTGGCCGATGCCGCGCAGCAGCACCCAGTGGACGCGACCGCCGATGCGTTTCTTGTCATTCTTCGTGCCCGCCAGCACCGCCTCGGGCTGCAGGTCTGCTGGCGCGGCTGGCAAGGGCAACCGATCCAGCAACGCCAGACAGGCATCCGCGGAATCCTGCGCCAGATGACCCAGACGCCGGGAGATTTCGACCGCGCCGGCGATTCCCAGCGACACCGCCTCGCCATGCCGATAGTGGCGATAGCCGGTCGCCGCCTCCAGCGCGTGCGCCAGGGTGTGGCCGAAGTTGAGAATCCGGCGAGAGAGCGTCGCGTCAGGCGACTCGGTCTCGTCCGCCGCCACCACCCGTGCCTTGATCGCACAGCAGTCAGCGATGATCCGGCTGAGCGTACCTTCGTCGGGCAACGGATGCAGTGGGCCGCTGGCCAGCTGCTCGAACAGCTTCGCATCGGCGATCATGCCGTACTTGATCACCTCACCCAGACCGGCGATCACCTCGCGCTCGGGCAGTGTCGACAGCACACGGGGATCGACCAGCACCGCGCGCGGCTGATGAAACGCGCCGACCAGGTTCTTGCCCGCGGGCAGGTTGATTCCGGTCTTGCCCCCAATCGCGCTGTCGACCTGCGCCAGCAGCGTCGTCGGCAGCTGGATCACGTCGATGCCCCGCAAGTAACTGGCGGCGGCGAACCCCGCCAGATCCCCCACCACACCGCCGCCGAAGGCCAGCACACAGCCCTGGCGATCGACCCCCGCGTCGACCAGGAACTGGTAGATCCGCTCGAGCTCGGCTGCACACTTGAGCGCCTCCCCTCGCGCTTCGAACACCAGCGTCCGACAGGCCAGACCCAGGCCCGACTGCAAACTCGTCAGATGCCCCGCCAGGTTCTCCTCGGTGATGATGACGACCTGGCTCCAGCGCTCCAGCTCGAGCAGCGCACCCGCACGCGCCAGCCCACCGCACTCGATCAGGATCGGATAGGACCGTGCACCGAGTTCGACCTCGACGCGGGTCATGGCGCCATCGGCGTGACGCCGAAGTGTTCTTCGAGTTCGGCGAAGAAGGTGGGATAACTGACCGCGCTGGCCTCGGCACCGCGCAGCTGAATAGGGGTCGGGGTCAATGCGGCGAGCACCCCGCCGCTCATCGCGATCCGGTGATCGCCGTGGCTCTCCAGCACGGCGGCCTGTAACGGACCGCCGCCGCTGATGGCCAGACCGTCGGGGGACTCTTCGACCGGCACGCCCAGCCGCCGCAGGTTGTCCGCGACGGCGCGAATCCGGTCGCACTCCTTGACCCGCAGTTCGGCCGCGTCGCGAAAGACGCTGCGCCCGGGTACGAGCGCGGCGAGAGTCATCGCCAGCGGCAGCTCGTCGATCGCGCGCACGACCAGCGATCCCGAAGCGCAGAGCGGTCGCTCCGGCAGACCGGGCATGGCCGTGACGGTACCGACCGGCTCTCCGGCCATCTCGCTGACATCCGTGATCTCGAGCCGCGCGCCGGCCTGTCGCAGCAGATCGATGAAACCAATGCGCGTGCGGTTCAGGCTCAGACCCGCGACCTGTACCGGCGTCTGGGAGAAGACCCCCAGCGCGAGCCAGAAGGCGGCCGAGGAGGGATCGCCGGGCACGGTGAGCGAGAGCGGCGTCAGCCGCTCCGTGCGCGAGATCGTGATTCGTCCCGACTCGCATTCGAGCGGGGCGCCCATCCAGGCCAGCATCCGCTCGGTGTGATCCCGGGCGGGCCCCGGCTCGAGGACCTGCGTCTGTCCCTCGGCCGACAGACCGGCGAGCAGGATGGCCGACTTGACCTGCGCGCTCGCCACGGGCAGCTGGTGGATCTTCCCGGTGAGCTGCGCACCCGCCTCGGCGCCAAAAATCGTCAACGGCGCGCCGCCGTTGTGGTGAGAGATCTGCGCGCCCATGGCCGCCAGCGGATCGATCACCCGCCGCATCGGACGACCGCAGAGCGAGTCGTCGCCGGTCAACGTCGCGCTGATCCCGCTGCCCGCCAGGATCCCCGCCAGCAGCCGCATCGTCGTGCCCGAATTGCCGCAGTCCAGTGCGCCGTCGGGCGCGCGCAGGCCCCGCAAGCCCACACCCTGGACCCGGCAAAGCTCGCCGAGCTCGATCCTGACACCCAGGGCCTGCAGGCAACTCACCGTGCTGCGCACGTCGAGTCCCTCCGGCAAACCTCGGATCAGGCTCTCTCCCTCGGCGATCGCGGCGAACATCAGACTGCGATGCCCGATCGATTTGTCGCCCGGAACCGCGACCCGGATCAAGTGCTCGGCCGCCGTTTGTGACGGTAGTTGGTCATCTCGAAGATCGCGCGCCGGTCGCGGGCAGCGGTCAAGAACTCCAGTATCTTGCCGCCCTCGATGGTGTCCACGAGCGCCATCAGCGCCATCGACAGCTCGCGCAGGTTCTCGCTGACCTCCTCCGTATTGGCCCAGATGATCTCGGACCACATCTCCGGCAGCCCCGCCGCCTTGGCGGTCATGCGATCCAACCCACCGCCGGCGATCTCGTAGTACGGGGGATCGGACGCCGCCCGATTCTCGTCCATCTCGCCAACCCAGTTCGACAGCAGCGCGGCGAGCAGGTGCGGCACGTGGCTGGTCACCGCCACCACCCGGTCGTGATCCGCCGGCTGCATCTGAACCAGACTGAAGCCCATCTCCTCGAGGAATTCACGGGCGATGATCAGCTGGGCCTCGGAGATCCCTTTCAGCGGGCAGAGCACGAAAGGCGCACCGTGCAAGATGATCGGGTTTGCGGCCGCGACACCCGACTGGCGCGCACCGGCCATCGGATGTCCCCCGATGAAGCCCACCTCGCCGGTGGCGAACCGCTGCAGGCCCTCCGCCGCGGCGCAGATCCGGCTCTTGGCGCTGCCGACATCCAGCACCAATGTGCCCGGCCGACTCAGCGCTTCGATCTTCGGCAGCAAGGCCAGCACCTGCTCGATCGGCGTGGCCAGCACGATCAGGCCGACCTCCGGCACCAGACGGTCCAGGCGGTCCATCTCATAAGCGGCGCTGATATGGCCCCGCTCGACCGCCTCCTCTGCGACCGCCAGTTCTCGATCGATGCCGAGCACCGAAGCCGCCCCGAAGGTCTCGCGAATCAGACCACCGAACGAAGCGCCGATCATGCCCGTCCCGATGATCAATACCGGCCCGAAAGGCGTCGGCAGATCGCGCATTTGCGCTAAATCTCCCGCTTCATCGCAGTCGCAATGATCTCGAGCGCGCCCATCAACTGCTTGAACTGATTCGGATAAAGCTGCTGCGGTCCATCGGACAGGGCTCGCGCCGGATCTGGATGGACCTCGATCATCACGCCGTCGGCGCCCGCCGCGACGGCCGCGCGAGCCATCGGCTCGACCTTGTCCCGGATGCCCGTTGCGTGGCTCGGATCGGCGATGATCGGCAAGTGGGTCATGTCCTTGAGGATCGGAATCGCCGCCAGGTCGAACGTATTGCGCATCAGCGGCTCGAAGGTGCGAATCCCGCGCTCGCAGAGCATCACCTGGTAGTTGCCCTCACTCATGATGTACTCCGCCGACATCAGCAACTCGGTGATCGTGGCGGCGATGCCGCGCTTGAGCAGCACCGGCTTGCTGGCCTGGCCCACCGCCTTGAGCAAGACGAAGTTCTGCATGTTGCGCGCGCCGATCTGCATGATGTCGATGTACTTGCAGACCACCTCGATCTGACTCGGGTCCATCACCTCGCTGACCGTCACCAGGTTGTGCTCGGCCGCGGCTTCGGCCATCAACGCCAGGCCTTCCTCGCCCATGCCCTGAAAACTGTAGGGACTGGTGCGGGGTTTGAAGGCGCCGCCACGAAAGATGTTTCCGCCACCGTCGGCCACCGCCCTGGCCGACTCAAAGATCTGCTCCTTGCTCTCGAGCGAGCAGGGTCCCGCCATCACGGCGACCTTGTTCGCGCCGACCGTCACGCCGTGCGGCAGCTCGATCACCGTCGGTTCGGGCCGAAAGGTCCGGCCGGCGAGCTTGTACTCCTCGGTGATCCGCATCACCTCCTGCACGCCATCCATCAGCTCGAACTCGCGCAGATCGATCCCGCGTTTGTCGCCGATCGCACCGATGATCGTATGGCTGACCCCGGTCGAACGATGAATGTCGAAGCCATAGGAAGTCAACTTCGAGATCACTGTCTGCAGGGCCTCGTCGGTCGCCCCGTTCTTCATCACGATGACCATCTGGTCTCCTCGCAATACACAGGTTTCAATTACCCACCCTCCGTCATCTGCCGCTCCAGCGCACGCGACTCATCGATGATGCGCTCGAACAGCCGCGCCACTGCCTCGTTGGACAGCGGGCCCGGATTCATGCTACGGATCTTCTCCAGTATCCTACCCTCGCGCGACGGGTCATAGACCGCCCACCCCTCGCGCGATTTGATCCGCCCGATTTCCAGCACGTACTGCGCCCGCTGGCCGAGCGCATCGAGCAACTGTTTGTCGGTCGCGTCGATCTGAACCCGCAAGTCCTCGATCTGGCGGCGCCCGCTGTCATCATCCATAGAGACTCCCACGACACGTTCCCCACGAAGGGCCACAGGGTGGCACGAAGCAGATATAGATTCAAGTATGCAGGGTCTGGGGCAAGGGATATAAGAGCGGCATGTTTGAGCGCAGCGATGGACGACAG
>CAZMLI010000213.1:0-7990 GCA_964566865.1 uncultured Planctomycetota bacterium | reverse complement strand
AGACGGTGGTGCTGAAGGCTGTGGGAGAGTTCAGCAATCCACTGTTCTCGTTCGGGGGGCTGTCGACCGATGCGAATGCGCGGCTGAGGATACGGGACATCAGCATCTCCGGGCTGCTCTCGCCGGCGCGTTATCGCGCGGCGCTGCGAGAGAAACGCCTCGCGCGTCTGCGTGGATTGTTCAAGATCGAGGGAGAGGCTTTTGCCAGCGCACCCGAGCTGGAGGCCCGCCACGAGGCGGCGTTGAAGGTCGACACCCGGCAGCGCTACGCCCAGTTGCGGAAGGTGATCGAGCGCTTCCTGGAGGACGATCGGCCGCAGACGCAGCGCGCGGTCAGGCAGTCGCTGAACGCGTACATCGCGGCAGAGCCGACCAGTCCGCTGGGCTATTTCTGGCGGGGCTGGTTTCGTGCTCTGTTCTCCGAGGCGGAGCCGGCGCTGCGAGATCTCGACCGGGCCATCTCGCGCGATCCGAAGTTCATCGCGGCGCACGCGGCCAGATCGCGCGAACTGCTGGCGCTGGGGCTGCTGCTCCCGGCGCAGGCAGCGGCGCGGCAGACGATCGCGCTCGCGCCGGACAATGCCCGCGGGCGGGCGACCATGGCGCTGGTGGCCTTCGCTCGGCGTCAGGATCTGGCACAGGCACGGATCGCGATCGATGCACTCGAGGTGGCGACGCTGCTGAGTCCCGCCGACGCTGAGCTGGCGCTCGATTTGCGCCAGTGCCGTGAGGTCGTCGCGGGACCGCTCTGGCCCGGCGGCTCGCCCCCGCCGATGACTCGCGGCCACTACACCTTGTTTACCGATCTGCCGGCTGCACAGCGCGCGATGCTCAGCCGGGAGCTGATGCGGATCCACGGCGTGTTCGAGAAATTCCTGCCGCCCAGCGGGCAGCCGATTGGCCGCGCGCGGGTTTATCTGTTCGCCAGCCGCGCCGCGTACGAGATCTCCAGCGCGCTGATCGGCAGTGAGGTCGAGCCAGATACTGAAGGCCACTTCGAGCGCACGTTCAAGAACCTCTACCTGTATCGCAGCCATGACGACATCGACACCGGCAAGCTCGAAAACACGGTGAGCACGCTGCGCCACGAGGCCTGGCACCAGTATGTCAGCAACCTGATCCCGAACATGCCGGCCTGGGCCGACGAGGCGCTCGGGGAGCATTTCAGCACCATCCGTTTCGCCGGCGGCACCCAACGCGTCGGCCTCCAGCGCCAGCGGCTGAAGACGATCGCCGACTGGGTCTTGCGGGCGCCGCACATGCCGTTCAAGCAGATGATGCACTGCTCGGAAGAGGCATTCGCCAGCTACGAGGTGGCTTATTCTCAGGCCTGGTCGATGATCTACCTGTTCCTGGTTCACGATCCGGCGCAGTATCGCGCGCCCCTGATGCGCTACCTCTCCCTGCTGCGGGGTGGCCAGAGCCGCGAGCAGAGCTACGCGGCGACCTTCGGGCAGCTGGACATGTCGGCGGTGGAGCAGGCCTGGAAGAAGATGCTGCGCAGCTTGGTCGAGAAGTTGAAGGAGAACTAGTCTCAGATGCAGGAATTCATCAACAAGGCGATGCTCAGTCTGGGGCTTCGCGACCCGGAGGTGCGTGGTGCGACCGGTTACCTGCTGCGCATGACGCAGATCGCCTTGCCCGAGCCGGAGTACAAGCAGCTGCTCGCCGGCCTGCGCAATGGCCAGCGCATGGTTCGGGACCTGCCGGCGCCGGTGCCCGAGACAGCCGAGGCGGCGTTCGAGGCGGCCACCGCCTGCTTGACGGAGGCCGGGTTGGCGCAGCGGCAAATCCACGTATTCATCTTCATGCTGCTCGAGCACCTCTCTGCGCGCAAGGGCGCCTCCGTGGTGGCCTCGGTGCTGAGCAATCTGCCCCAGTTGTCAGCCTTTGAGAAATTATAATTTGCACAAGGCGACTTAAATCGTATTCTTGTAACGAAAGGACTTTACTTATTGCTTTATTCGTCCGACTAATGTGTATGGATACCAGTCATGGGGGTACCACAGAGCGACATGATACGCGAGCATAACGGCCCAATTGCCCTGTTGATAGCTCAGATCAACGAATTGAGGCTGCAGGCGCCCGTCTGCAACGAGTCGCGTCAACGTCTGGATACCCTCCGAGCCGACCTGGCAAAACAATTGAGCCAACCGGGACATTTGTAGCGTTAGGGGCAAATGACCCGAACGGTGTTGCCAACGGTGTTGCCAACGGTGTTGCCAAGCTACTGCTGAGCTACTGCTTCTTCTTGGCGAAGACGGTCACAGCGAACTCCTTCCCGTCACGCACGTAACTCAGGCTGGTCGCAGTCGCGCGCCCGAGTCCCTTCAGCGCAGCGACCAGATCGTTGAACCCAGCGATTTTCTTGCCGCCGAGCGCGGTGATCACGTCACCCTTTTTCAGTCCGGCGCGCGCCGCAGCGCTGTTGCGGCTGACACGGGAGATCCGCACACCGGCTGGTTGCTTGCTCTCGTCGCCCATGATGCCCAGCCGCGCTCGACGTGCCGCAGGCTTTGCACGCGGCTTGTCGCCCTTCTGGCGCTGCTGATCCAGTAGCAACTTGAGCCCCGCGCGCAGTCCGCGCAGCAGGCTTTCCGGATGCAGCTCGGCCCAGCGGTGTTGCGGCCGCTTCTTGGCGTTGCAGATCGCCAGCGCCGTGCTGTAGGTGAAGCGGGCGACGCAGAGGGCGTTGTCCTTGTTGATCTTGTCCCAGTCATCCCCAGGGTTGTGGTAGTCGGGATGCGAGCCGGTGCTGAGGAAGAGCACCGGCACCCGCTTGGTGTAGAAGCTGGTATTGTCCGACGGCGCGAAGCCGAACGGCATCGGATCGATCTTGTACTTGTAGATCTTGTTCACCGTCTGGACCAGGCGGTGGAAGCTGGGCGCGGTGCCGGTGCCGGCGACCATGAACTTGCCGGTCTTGCCGCGACCGACCATATCCAGGTTGATCATCGCAGCGCAATCCTTCAGCGGCAGCAGCGGATTGTCGGCGTAGTGCTTGGAGCCGAGCAGCCCCTTCTCCTCGCCGCTGAACAGGATGAAGACGATACCGCGCTCGAGCGAGGCCTGCTCCTTGACGAAGGCGCGGGCCAGCTCCATCACCACCGAGGTGCCGCTGGCGTTGTCGTCCGCGCCATTGTGGATCTTGCCCTTGCCGCGCTCGTTCCAGGTGCTGCCGAAGTGGCCCATACCGACATGATCGAAGTGGCCGCCGATGACGATGTGCTCGGATCCCTTGCCGGGCAGGTGGGCCACCACGTTGCGGGTCGTGACCTCGCCGATCTTGAACGTCTGGAAGTAGCTGCCGTTGCTGCCGAGCCCCTTCAGGCCGAGCTTCTTGAAGTGCGCGGCAATGTACTGCGCCGCCTTCAGCTCGCCCGCGCTGCCGGCGTCCCGCCCCTTCAGGGCGTCGCTGGAGAGGTACTTGATGTGGTTCAGGATCCGGTCGGCCTCCAGCGTCTTTTGTGCGTGTGCTGGCAGCAGGCAGGCCGTGATCAAAAGCAGCGTTGCGATGCGTCGCATGTTGTTCTCCTGGGAATGTTCCGCGTGGATGAGATATACGAGCCGGCCATGGCTCTGTTGGACGCTGTTGCGCCATCCCTTTGGAAAACAGTGAATCTCGACTAGATTGAGTGGATGCCACTCCGTCGTCGGCAGTTCCTCGAAGGTTTGCTGGTCTTCACGGTGCTCGCTCTGAGCGCCTGGGCGATGATCGCCAGCATGCTGCTCAAGAGCGCCACGATGGACGAGGCCGAGCAGCTCTGGGCCGGGTATCAGACGCTGACCGCTGCCGACTACTCGATCAACCCGCATCCGCCGCTGACCAAGCTGCTGCAGGCTGCGCCGCTGGTCGCGCTGGGGGCCGAGCGGCCGCCCGATTACCGGCCGACGCCGACGTTCTCGGATTTGCCCGGCGGGCGCCGGTTCCTCTACGAGAATCGGGTCCGCCACCGGCGACTGCTGACGGCGGGACGGCTGGTCAACGTCGGGCTGGCGCTGTTGTTCATGCTCTGGGCCTACCTGCTCGCGCGTCGCTGGTATGGCGCGCCTGGCGCGGCCGTGACGCTGGGATTGCTGGCGCTCTCGCCCAACCTGGCGGCACACGCCCGGCTGACGACGACGGACCTCGGGGCCGCGGTGTTTCCCACGCTGGGCCTGGCCACGCTCGGCTGGGCCCTCGATGCGCCCGACCGGCGACGGTTGCTGATCGCGGGTCTGGCCCTCGGCCTGGGGCTGGCCGCCAAGTTGAGCACGGTCTACCTGCTGGTCGCGGCGCCCGCCGCCTGTTTGCTGGTCGGCTGTGCGCCGTGGCGACTGCGCCTGAAGCGAGCGGCGCTCGTGACCGGTGTCGCTCTGCTGACGCTGTTGCTCTCTTACCTGCTCGTGCACAGCGGGCAGTACCTGCGCGGGCTGCGGCTGGTGCTCGAGAATCGCTGGGCGCAGCCGTTCTACATGCTGGGAGAGTTGCACCACTCCGGCTGGTGGCGCTACGTCCTGGTGGTGACGGCGGTCAAGCTGCCGCACGCACATCAACTGGTCCTGCTCGGCCTCTGCTTGAGCCTGGTCCTGCGCCGGCCGACAGCGCGCGAGACGCCGCTGGTCATCGGCGCGGCGATCGTCTGCTGCGGCGCATTGGCGGCCCCGATCAACTTCGGTGTTCGGCACCTGCTTCCAGCGGTCTGCATGGGGGCGCTCGTCGCGGGACGCCTGACTCTCCGCAGCGCCAGCGCTCAGGGCGCGGGCCACAACTGGCGGTCAGCAGGCTTGCTGGTCGCGCTCGCGCTCGGCTCGGGCATCGGAATGGCGCGCAGCTGGCCCGACTACCTGGCCTATTACAACGAGCTGTCGGGCGGCCCGGCCGAGGGGCACCGGATCGTCATCGACACCAATCTCGACATGGGCCAGGATCTGGACGGCCTGGCTCGCTGGGTCGAACGGCAACGCGCGCCGATGATTTACCTGTGTTACTTCGGCAATGCGGATCCGCGGCTGCTGAAACTTCCTTACCGCTGGGTGCCCGGCGATCGAGACAATTACCCCTCGCCTGGCGTTGCGGTGCCGGACAGCGTGACGCGACGCTATCTGGCGATCAGCGTGATGTACCGCTACCTCTACAAGGGCCGGGCATTCGCCTGGTTGGCCGGTCGGCAGCCGGTGGCGACGATCGGACAGACGATTCAGGTGTTCGATATCAGCGGTGATATCGAAGCTGCGCAGCGGCTGGCGGCGATCTACGAGGCGGCCGGTTACTCGGCGCTCGCCCGTGCCGAAGCGCGTCGCGCACTGGGGTTGCGCAACCCCGGTCATTGATTTCATCCGCGAAGTCACTAGATTCTAGGTCACCCATACATGTTGAAAGAAGTCGATCTCATCCTGGCGCACATCGCGCTGGACCGGAAGTTCATCACGCAGGAGCAGTTGAGCTACTGCGTCAAGCAGAGCGTGATGCTCGAAAAGGCCGGTGACGATATCTCGCTGTCGGAGATGATGCTCAATCGGGATTTTCTGACGGCTTCGCAGATGGAGGCGCTCGAGGCGGCTCGTCAGGAGCGAGGTCAGCAGCACCTGGTCGAGGGGTACGGGATCGAGGGGGTGCTGGGGCAGGGGGCGATGGGCTGTGTCTATCTGGCCCGGCAGCTCAGCATGGACCGGCCGGTTGCACTGAAGATCCTGGCATCGCTCTACACCGAGGATCAGGACTGGGTCGTGCGGTTCGTTCGAGAGGCGCGCGCGGTGGCGCAGCTGAACCACGTCAACATCGTTCAAGGGATCGATGTCGGGGAGTCGAACGGATTGCACTACTTCGCGATGGAGTATGTGCGCGGCCAGTCGCTGGGAGAGGTGCTCGAGGATCGCGGGCAGTTCGAGGAGCGGGAGGCGGCCGGGATGATCCTGCAGACGGCTCGAGCGCTGGAGCATGCCTGGGAACTGGGCATCGTGCATCGCGACATCAAGCCGGACAACCTGCTGCTGACCAAGGGTGGCGTCGTCAAGCTCACCGACCTGGGGCTGGCCAAGCGGGAGAAGGGGGAGGGCAGCGTGACCCGCAGTGGGGCGATCGTCGGCACACCCAACTACATCTCGCCCGAGCAGGCGCGTGGCTTGGCCGACGTGGATACGCGCAGTGACATTTACTCGCTGGGTATCACGCTGTACCACCTGCTGACGGGACATCTGCCCTACGAGGACGTGAATCCGAACGTGGTGATGAGCAAGCACATCCGCGAGGAGATGCCGTCGGTCAGAGATCGGCGGCCAGACGTCTCATACGAACTGGAAAAGATCATCTCCCGGATGACCCAGAAGAAGCTTGCCGAGCGTTACCAGGAGCCGATCCAGCTGGTGGGTGACCTCGAGGCGTTCCTGGGCGGGCGGTCGCTGATGGAGACCGGCAGCGCTCCGCCGGTCAAGCCGCGTGCGCCCCGAAACGACAACACCGACTCCGGTTGGCAGTTCTGTCATGTGCCTTCCGAAGAGGAGTGTTACTTCACGCTGATCGCGATGAAGAACGGCATTCTGACCAAGCGGCAGATCGACCATGCGCTGGCGTTACAGGAGTCGCGGGCGGAGGTCGGGGGCTCGCAGACGCTCGACGAGATCTACGTCGAGAAAGGTTATCTGACCAAACAACACCGGACCAAGATTCAAAGCGTCCAGTCGCAGCACGCCGACAGCATGCAAGAAGCGCGCTTCGGCGAGATCGGCATCAGTCTGGGTTTGTTCGATCGCGCGCAGCTCGAGAAGTGCCAGGCGATCCAGAAGCAGTTGAAAGCCAAGAAGCAGAAAAGGGCGATCAGCGAAGTGCTGCTGGCCAAGCACTTCCTGACCCGCGAGGCCATGCACCAGATCGTCGCCGAGCAGACCCTGCTGCGTCGTTCGCAGGACTCCAAGCGATTCGGCACGATCGCGCTGGCCAGTCGCATACTCGGAAAATCACAGTTGAAACAGGCCCTCGATCTACAGGAGGCGGCGATTCGCAAGGACCTCGAGCAGGCACCCGATCTGGGGACTCTGCTGGTTCGCCTGGGGCACCTGCAAGCGATCGAGGCCTCGGTGTTGGTGCGGGCGCAGCGACGCTCCGAGATCACCGGGCGTTCGCCGCGCGAACTGGTGGATCAGATGCGTGCGGGCGCGCATCACGAGAGCGGGGACAGCCAGGTGGGTTCGATCTCCGGACTGTTCGACGGGGCCAGGCTCAAGGGGCTCGACTCGTTGGAATGTCCCTTCTGCGGCTACGAAATCTCTCAGGGAGCCGATCAGTGCCCGCGCTGCGCCAAAGTGCTTGAGTAGCCCGGTTGAAATGATCCAACCGCCGCCTATACTGTTCAACCGATGCAGGAATAACCTGCTAGCGTAGCTCAATTGGTAGAGCTCCCGCCTTGTAAGCGGGGGGTTGTGGGTTCGATTCCCTCCGCTAGCTCTCGCCCTGAAAGAAGTTGCGGGTGTAGCTCAATGGTAGAGCACCGGCCTTCCAAGCCGGATGTTGTGGGTTCGAGCCCCATCACCCGCTCCAGGCAGACATTGGTACAGTTTTTGTTCCCGTCGGGCGTAATCCTGAACTTTGTCCGTTGACAGTCCGAAGATCCAGGCTATAGTCCCCGGCTTACCACCAGAGTCAGCGTACAGAGTGGTCCCACCATGTTTTCATTTCTGAGTGATAAACGCTGGTGTGGTCAAGGTTAACTGCTGCTGTAGCTCAGTTGGTAGAGCACGTCCTTGGTAAGGACGAGGTCAAGGGTTCGAGTCCCTTCAGCAGCTATCAAGCTTCGGGCGGCTCTGGTCCGGTAGAGCCGAACAACGAGTCACGATGAGCACATCCAAGGAGCGGATGAATGGCTAAAGATGTTTTTGAGCGGAATAAGCCCCACTGCAACGTGGGTACGATTGGTCACGTTGACCATGGCAAGACTACCCTGACTGCGGCCATCACCATGTGCTTGGCCTCCAAGCAGACCGGCGTGAAGGTTCGTGACTTCGCCTCGATCGA
>CAZMLI010000212.1:0-8020 GCA_964566865.1 uncultured Planctomycetota bacterium | reverse complement strand
CGGTGTTCTGAAAGAAGTAGTAATAGCCCCACGCCTGGGCGTAGAACACCAGCGCTTTGTTCGCGTTGCTGTTGATCAGCTTGAGCCACTCTTCGGCCTCCAGTTTGAGGCGCGAGATGAGCTGCCAGAGCGCCATGAACGACATCTGGGCCCACTTTCCTCCGGCGCGTCCATGGCCCTCGATCGTCAGCTTGAACCCGCTCCGGTCGGCCTCGAGCAACTTCGCCTCGACCCCCTTCAATCCATCGATCGGGAAGGTCGCCCCCTTCAGGGGGCCGTTCTTGATCGCTGTCAGCAGTTTCTGGAACAGACGCTCGTACTTGCGCACGGCTTGGACCCGACTGTCGATTTCGCTGCTGATCGATCCGATGTCCTGCTGTGCACGACAATATTCCTCTCCGGGCTAACGATTATTCGGCTGAAAACGTACATTCAGATCAGATGACCGCGGCAAGATACGTGATGATCGGTGGCTTTCTCGGCGCCGGAAAGACAACGGCAATCTCGAGATATGCCAGCTGGCTGACGGGCCAGGGAGAGCGGGTGGGGCTGATCACTAACGACCAGAGCGTCGGATTGGTCGACAGCGCGATGCTCGAGGCCGGCGGCTTCCCGCTGGAGGAGATCACCGGGGGCTGTTTTTGCTGCCGTTTCAACTCGCTGGTCGAGGCCTCGGAGCGCTTGACCCGCTCGACCCGCCCTGACGTCTTCATTGCGGAGCCGGTCGGCAGCTGTACCGACCTGCGGGCCACCGTCAGCTATCCGCTGAGCAAGATTTACGGCGATCAGTTTCAGGTCGCGCCGCTCTCGGTATTGGTCGACCCGCTGCGGGCGTTGCGTGTGCTGGGCCTGGAGACCGGTCGGGCCTTTTCGCGCAAGGTGATCTACATCTATCGCAAGCAGCTCGAGGAGGCGGAGGGCATCGTGATCAACAAATGCGACCTGCTCGAGCCCGATCGGCTGGCCGCGTTGCAGACTGCGCTGGCCGGGGAATTCGCCGGTCGTCAGTTCGTCGTCTCGGCCCGCGAACAGACCGGGCTGACGGAGTGGTTCGACTGGATCGCGGCGCAGACGCTGACCGAGGCGCCGCCGCCCGATGTCGATTATGAGCTGTACGCGGCGGGGGAGGCCCTGCTGGGCTGGTACAACGCGACGGTCAGGCTGGAGTCACAGAGCGCGTTCTGCGGCAACCAGTTGCTGCGCGAGCTGGCCGAGACGATTGCCGGAGCACTGGCCGAAGCGGGTCAGTTGATTGCACACTTGAAGATGACCCTCAGCCCGGATGCCTTCGGTGGCGACATTGGCGTGCTCAACCTGGCTCGCGCCGACGGTGACGTCGAACTCTCGTTCAGCTTGAAGGAAACGCTCGATGCAGGTGCGCTGATCATCAACTTGCGCGCCGAAGGGGATCCCGAGACGGCCCGGCAGATCGTGCGCGACGCGCTCGGCGGCCTGGCCGTGACGGCGGCGATCGAGCATGAGGAGCACTTCCGTCCAGGCAAGCCCGAACCGACGCACCGAATGAGTGGACGTTGACAAGGTGACCGATTCCTACGAGACTAATGCTCCCCATGAGCCGTGAGCCGCAAATCCTCTATTGTCACTGCGCTTACGCGCGCATCGTGCCTCCGCAGACCAAGGGACAGGTGCTGGATGGGCTGGCCGCATCGGACGTGGCGTTCGAGGCGGTTCCCGACCTCTGCGAGATGTCGGCCCGCAAGGATCCACGATTGAAGACCTTGATCGGCAACGGTCCACTGAAGATCGCGGCCTGCTATCCGCGGGCGGTCAAGTGGCTCTTTTCAGCTGCCGGCGCACCGCTGCCCGAGCAGGGCGTCGAGATCCTCAACATGCGCGAGCAGAGCCCCGAAGAGGTGATCGCTGGCTTGACGGGGAGCGCCTGATGCAGCGCGTGGTGCTGACCAATGGTGCCCGTCAGGGACAGGTCCTGCGCGGACTGCTCGACGGTGGCTATGCCGTCTCCTGCGGCGCCCCGGCGGGGGACGCGTTGCTGGTACTCGAGGCGGAACTGGCGCCGGAAGAGGCGCTGGCGCAGGTCGAACAGGCGCGCGAGGCGGCGGAGGCTCCCGAGCGCAAGGCCTGGAAGCCCTGGTTTCCGGTGATCGATTACGAGCGCTGCACCGACTGCATGCAGTGCTTGAGCTTCTGTCTGTTCGACGTTTATGGCGCCGACTCGGAAGGCCACATCCAGGTCCAGAACCAGACCAAGTGCAAGACCGACTGCCCGGCCTGCTCGCGGGTCTGCCCCGAGGTGGCGATCCTCTTCCCGAAGTACCGCAGCGGCGCGCTCAGCGGTGGCGAGGTCAAGCAAGAGGATATCGAACGAGAGGCGATGAAGGTCGATATCTCGGCCTTGCTGGGTGGTGATATCTACAGCATGCTGCGCGACCGGCGCACCCGTTCGCAGTCCCGCTTCGCCACCGAACGCGACGACGAACGCGCGCTCGAAGAACGCCAGCGCTGTCTGAAGAAGCTACAAGAAGGACTCGACATCCCGCCCGAGCTGCTCAGCTCGCTGCCGAGCATGGACGAGATCAAGGTCCGGGCCGCCGAGGCCACCGAACGGGCGCGGCTGGCCCAGGAGAAGCAGCAACCATGACGATCGCACTGGCCAAACGCATGCTGACGGAGCCGGACAAGCGGCTGCTCTGGAAGTTCTGCTACAACTTCGGCTACAAGGGCATGCGCTCGGTCCAGCGCTTCAAGAAGCGGCTGAAGAAGGGCGAGTACTTCCCGCCGTTCTTCTACATCTCGATCATCAACAGCTGCCAGCTGCGCTGCCAGGGTTGCTGGGTCGACATCACCATGCCGCAGCAGAAGATCGCGCTGGAGGATCTCGACCGGCTGATCACAGACGCCAAGGCGCATGGCAACGCCTACTTCGGCCTGCTCGGCGGCGAGCCGCTGATGCATCCGAACATCCTCGACATCCTCGGCAACCACCCGGACGCCTACTTCCAGATCCTGACCAACGGCCACCTGATCGACGAGACGATGGCCAAGGAACTGCGGCGGCTGGGCAACGCGACGCCGGTAATCAGCCTCGAAGGCGACATGGAGGTCAGCGACATTCGCCGCGGCCGCCCGGAGACGCTGGAGAAGTCGCTGGCCGGCATCGAGAACTGCGTCAAGCAGCGGCTGATCACCGGTGTGGCCACCAGCATCTGCCAGAGCAACTTCGACGAGCACGTCAACGAGGACTGGCTGCGCAAGCTGATCAAGATGGGCGTGCACTACGCCTGGTTTCATACCTATCGCGTGGTCGGACCCGATCCGTCACCCGAGCTGGCGCTTTTACCGGAACAAGTGCTGGCCCTGCGGCGTTTCATGGTGAACATGCGCGTCAAGCTGCCGATCGCGATCGTCGACGCTTACTGGGACGACGAGGGTGGGGCGCTCTGCCCGATGGCCACCGGTGTGAGCCACCACATCGGCCCCAGCGGCGCGATCGAGCCCTGCCCGATCATCCAGTTCGCGACCGAGACGATCCACGACAACGAGAGCGTCTTCGAGACCTTCACCAAGTCGGAGTTTCTCAAGGACTTTCGCCAGGCCGCGGCGAGCGCGACGCAGGGCTGCATCGTGCTCGAACGACCGGACCTGGTGCAGGAGCTGGTGGCCAAGCACGGCGCGACCGATACGACGCAGCGCCAGACCGCGCTGGCCGAGCTGCAGGCGATGGAGCCGCGCGGCAGCCAGCACGTGCTCGATCAAGAGATACCCGAGAAGCACTGGGCTTATCGGTTCGCCAAGAAGTACTGGTTCTTCGGATTCGGGGCATATGGATAAGTCGACCACGATCAAACTACCGCCGATGCTCAAGGCGCGGCCACCGCGGCCACCGCAGGCCAACATCCCGCAGACGCCGGGGGAGCGTGCTGAACTGGCTGCGCTGATCCGCGCCTATGCGCGGACCCTCGATGCCGTGCCACCGGTGCCGCTGGAGGAACTCACGCGCCTGACCGAGGTCTTGATCGTGGAAAACGATCTGCCGCCGATCTGGAAGGACTACATCGGCGTGCTGCTGAACAACGAGTTCTGGCACGATACGCTGGCCGAGGTGCCCTTCAACCGCCGTCTGCTGCTGCTGCCGAAGTGCCTGCGCGACGAGGAGAAGTGTCCGGCGCCGTTCGACGAGCTGGGCCTGCTCTGCAAGGACTGCGGCCTGTGCTCGATCGAGGACCTGCAGGGCGAGGCGGAGCGGCTGGGTTATCCGGTGCTGGTTGCCGAGGGCTCCGCGCTGGTGATGGCGATGATCCAGAGCGGCCAGATCGAGGCGATCGTCGGGGTCAGCTGTCTGTCAGTCCTTGAAAAAGCCTTCCCGCACACCGAGGCGGCCGCGATCCCGAGCATCGCCATCCCGCTGCTACAGGACGACTGCAAGGACGTCAATGTCGATCTGGACTGGGTCTGGAATACGATCCATCTGAGCAGCGACGACCGGACCCGCCGGCTCGATCTGGATGGCCTGAAGAATCAAGTCACCGACTGGTTCGCGCCTGAGCAGCTCGGTGCGCTGATCGGCGACGACGAGACCAGCCTGCGGCTGGCGACCGACTGGCTGGGCGGCGAAGGCAAGCGATGGCGTCCGTTCTTGACCCTCTGCAGCTACCAGGCGCTGCAGGAAGATCAGGACGCGCCGATGCCCGAAGACCTGCAGCAGATCGCCGTGGCCGTCGAGTGTTTCCACAAGGCCTCGCTGATTCACGACGACATCGAGGATGACGACGACAAGCGCTACGGCGCCGACGCGATGCACGTCGCGCAGGGCGTGCCGGTTGCGCTGAATGTCGGCGACCTGCTGGTCGGTGAGGGCTACCGGCTACTGGCCGAGTGCGAGCACGGCCGGGACCTGGCGCACTACGCCGCGGTCGGTCATCGCACGCTCTGCCTGGGGCAGGGCGCGGAGCTTGTCTGGGCCCGCGATCCGCAACCGCTGTCGACCAAGCAGGTGCTGGAGATCTATCGCAAGAAGACCGCGCCGGCCTTCGAGGTCGCGTTGCAACTGGGCGCGGTCCGCGCGGGTGCCGGCCCCGAGGTGTTTGATGTGCTCTCCAGTTACAGTGAAGCGCTGGGCATCGCCTATCAGATCAAGGACGACCTCGACGACCTGACCGACGCCGACGGCGGCGATCTGACGCATGGCCGGCCGACGTTGTTGCTGGCGATCGCGCACGAGAAAGCCTCGGGTGAGGACAAGGCGTTGCTGGCACGCGCCTGGCGGCGCGAGGCGGTGCCGGCGGAGCAACTGCGTGGGTTGATCGACTCCCTGGGGGTCGAGCTGCGGGCCAATCAGCTGCTCGACGGCTACAAACGCGAGGCCGTTCGCTCGCTCAACGATCTGCAGCACGCCAGCCTGAAGGGCTTGCTGCGTCGCGTGATCGGCAAGATCTTCCGGCTGGAGGTGCAGGGGTGGTGCAGTGAGTTTGAGGCTCGAAATGCTGCAGGTCGCGCGTCTGGCGCCCACGATGCTGGGGGCGTCGGTTCCGCTGGTCTCGCAGTACATTCTAAGCCAGCAGACTAGCGACGGCAGCTTCCAGGACCGCGCCGGCAATCCCGACCTGTACTACACGGTCTTCGGGCTGGAAAGCCTGGCCGCTCTGCAGGTCGATTCCCCGGTCTGCGTCGTCGCCTATCTGAAAAGTTTTGGCGACGGTGCCGAGCTCGACCTGGTGCATCTGTGTTGCCTGGCCCGCTGCTGGGCCTCCCCCGTGGTCGATGGCGGGGAGGCGCCGCGTGAAGCGCTGGCGCAGCGCATCGAGTCCCACCGCACCGACGACGGCGGGTACGGCTCGCTCTACAGGTGCTTTCTCGCGCTGGGCGCCTGTCAGGATCTGCAGACGGAGACCCCGGATCTCTTGGCCGTGCTCGATCAGTACCGCACCGCGGACGGCGGCTTCGCCGACCGACCCGGCATGCCATCCGGCCTGACCCCCTCGACCACCGCCGCCGCCACCTTGCTACGTCAGCTCGGTCAGCCGCCCGACCCGGATCTGGCCGACTGGCTGCTGGCGCGCCTGCATCCACAGGGCGGTTTCTTCGCCACTCCGCTGGCGCCGATCCCGGACCTGCTCTCCACCGCCACCGCGCTGCACGCCCTGGGCGCACTGCAGTGGTCACCCGAGCCGATTCGCGAAGCCTGCCTCGACTTCATCGACACCCTCTGGAGCAACCGCGGCGCCTTCTGCGGCAACTGGCAAGACGACACCTTCGACTGCGAGTACACCTACTACGGCCTGCTCGCGCTGGGGCATCTCAGCCTGTAGCGCGACGATTGCCCTTTGATCAAGGTGGGCATTGTCCTAAGCTGGTTGTGTCTCGAGAGCCCGTATCTCATGTTCAGGACCTGCCTTCTCATTGGCTTGGTGGTGTTGTCGAATCCCGCGGTCGCCGAGGATCCGGATCGACATCCTCGCGGAGAACCCCCGCTGCCGGGACTGCTACCTGAGACTTTTCGGCGCTACATCGATGAGGCCGTTGTCTTTGATCGCGCCTCGCATTCGCCCTGGCAGACCTGGCGAATCTTGCATGCCCGCTTCCGTCGCGGATCTGATAACGGAAGGGTGCTGAAGGGACTCGGGCAAGTCTGGCTATCCGTTGCGCGCCAGCCACCCCGCGCCTCATTTCGCCGATACCTGGTCGCAGCATCGCGGTACGAGGATCTGGCCTTACTCAGACAAACATCCAATCGCCTGAGGATCCGCCGTGCAGTTTTGCTGGCCGAGCAGGTCGAGCGACTGCGCAGGGCAGAGCCGATGTGGGTCATGTCGAATCAGGCCTTTGAACGACAGCAGCGAGGGTTACTCAGGCTGCCGCCGCTCGTGGAGCGAGCGGCCTATCTGAAGCGCGTCGATCGATACCATCAGTCACTCGCCAACGGCAGCGAGATCTCCACTCAAAGCATGGCGTTCGAGCGGTCGCGCTGGCATCTTCGTCGACTCCGTCGGCGTGCGAAGAAGCTCGCGCCGGCCTGGTGGGATGCCCACTACCACATCTGCGAAACATATCTGGCGGAGGGGACGTCCAGGCGTGATATCGGTCAGTACAGAGCCGGTATGCAGCAGCTGAAGCACGCCAAGAAGATCTGGAACAACCTGCGAACCCTCTACCCGGACTTCTCCAACCCCAGCAACAAGTCGCGCTTCCGGGCACTCAATCAGGAAATCTGGGAGAAGCTGGACACTGGGTGGAGGCACGGACGGTGGGTCAGGCTTCACGGGCTTTCGGAGGCGGACCTGGTCTGGCACCTCAAGCGACTAGGTCCCGAAATAACAACTGAGCTCAACCTCTCGGGTCGCAACATGACCGATAATTGCATGGCATTTATCAAGCCGCTGAAGAGACTGCATACGCTCCGGCTCATCCGTGGCACACGTCTCACCGACAATGGGCTGCTGCACCTGGCGGGGCTCGCTAGCCTGCGGAAACTCAACCTTACAGACTGCTACCAGATCTCGGACAAGGGTGTGGCGCACCTGGTAGGCCTGAAGCAGCTGCGTTGGCTCAGCCTCGAGAATACCCTGGTCAGCGAGGGGGGGCTGCGGAAGCTCAAGGCATTGGGGAAGCTGGAGTACCTGCGCCTCGACGGTTGTTCCCGCGTGACCCGCAAGGGCTTGTCACAGCTGAAGGGTCATCCGCGGCTCAAGCGGATCAGCCTGGAGAACTGCGGGAAGATCTCCGACCTGGATCTACAGCTGCTTCGCAGGCTGATGCCAGGTGTGAAGTTTATCCGCTAGTCGCGGGCGTGCGCGCCGACCACCATCGCGGCGGCGATCAAGACGAAGTTCTTCAGGATGTACTGGCCCTCCATCGTCGGGACCAGGATCGTCTGGCTCATCGTCATCTCGGGCAGGATGATGAAGGGGAAGAAGGTGCCGACCATCTGGCCGGCCATCAGCACCAGCGCCACACGAACCAGCGGTTTGTAGAAGAAGCAGAGGCCGATGACGCACTCGGCCAGCCCGAGCGCGGGCAGAAACCAGGCGGCATCCCACCAGAA
>CAZMLI010000211.1:1821-8029 GCA_964566865.1 uncultured Planctomycetota bacterium | reverse complement strand
AATAAAAACAGGCCTCCCGTTACCGGGCGACCTGTTGCCTGTTTCAGCTTCCTTCGGCTGTACCTACAAGTGCCCGCTGCCCCCCGAAATGCTGCAATGAATTCGGAAACTCGAGCCCACCATGCGCAATAACCTCCCAACATTCATCTGTCGAATGACTTACGTCTGATGGCGCGACTCAGCGGGAAGGTGGCCGTGATCACCGGCGCCGGCGGGGGCCTCGGTCGGACGCACGCCCTGCGGCTGGCGGCCGAGGGCGCGCAGGTGGTCGTCAACGATCTCGGCGGGGGGCGCGACGGAACGGGCGCCGGCAGCGAGATGGCGGACAAGGTGGTGGCGGAGATCATCGACGCGGGCGGCGTCGCCGTGGCCAGCTACGATTCAGTCGCCGAGCCCGAGGCGGCCGAGCGAATCCTCCAGACGGCGGTCACGGCCTACGGTCGCGTCGACATCCTGGTCAACAACGCCGGCATCCTGCGCGACAAGACGCTGCTCAAGATGGACGATCCGATGTGGCAGCAGGTCACCGCGGTGCATCTGGACGGCACCTTCTACTGCGGTCGCGCGGCGGCGCGCATCATGGCACAGAACGAGCAGGGCGGGCGGATCATCAATACCAGCTCGATCTCCGGGCTGATGGGCAATTACGGCCAGAGCAACTACGGCGCGGCCAAGGCCGGCATCGCCGGACTGACCCGCATCTGGGCGCTGGAGCTGGCCAAGCACCAGATCACGGTCAACGCCATCGCCCCCGTCGCCGCCACGCGGATGACCTCCGACGTCGAGCGAATCTCGGACGAGCTGCGTCCCGAGATGGTCAGCCAGATGGTGTTGTTCCTGGCCAGCCCGCTGGCTCGCGACGTGACTGGTCGGATCTTCGGCGTGCATGGCCGGCAGATCTTCGAATACAAGATGCAGCGTACCGACGGGGTCACCCGCGACACCGACTGGGACCCCGAGTCGATTCTCGAAGCGCTGCCGCAGATCGCCGGAAGCCAGCCGCAAGCCAGCCCGCAAGGCGACGATCCGCGCGTCGCCGCAGCCTTCCAGCAGATGGGTCAGGCATTCGTGGCCGAACGCGCCGAGGACTGGCGCGCGACTTTTCACTACCTGGTCGACGGCGCCGAGGACCACACCTTCCTCATCGAAAACGGGCAGGTCGCTGTGCGTCCCGGAATTCACGGTCTGCCCAGCTGCACGATCCGCGTCGACGCGCCGACCCTGCTGGCGCTGCTGCGCGGCGAGACAACCGGCCAGGCGGCCTACATGGCCGGCAAGCTCAAGGCCGACAACATGCAGGAGATGATGCGCTTCAACCAGGTCTTCCCGCTCGAGCGTCAGTCAGACTGAGTGACTGCCAGGGCTGGCCGGAGGCCGAGCGAGTGCGAGCCGTAGGTCGGTGTGAGGCAGACGCGAATCGCGGAGCGCGCAGTGGCGGTCAGGTTGTTGTAGCTGGTTTGAGGCCGAGCCTGAGGGTCAATCAGACTCAACTGGGTGATCGTCGCCGTGCCCACCCGCGCGATGACAACCGGCGCTGGCCGGGGTTTCTTGGGCTCCGGCGCTGTTCGGGTGGCCTGGGGCGCAGGCTCCAGAGCAGAGCGGTCTTCGCAAGAGAGCGTCCCGAGGCACAAGAATGCCGCAAGAACACTTCCCGAATATCTTGCGCAACAAGAGGATTGCCGGTGACCGTGCATTGCTGCCGCGACTATAGCAGGGACTTTGGTTGCTGACTTCAGTCAGCGGGATTGCGGTCTCGGCTCGCCGGGAGGCTCGCCCTCCCTTTGGTTGCTGACTTCTATTTGCGCAGCGCTTTCTTGCACTGGGCGATCGAGCTGGCCAGCGGCTTCTTCAGTCCTGGGTTCAGCGCCACGGCCCGGTCGAGCGCCGCCAGCGCCGCCCGATAGCGCGCGACCGGATCGACGCCGGTCTTGACCAGATGCCGGGCCCACTCGAACTGGAGCAGCCCCATGAACAGCTGGGCCTGAGCGTCGCCGGCCTTCAGCTTCAGCGCCCGCGTCAGGTCCGCCTGCGATTGGGTGAACAGCGGCAGCGGGTCCTTGCCGGACTCGCGGAGCGCCGCTGCCAGGCGCAGCCGGATCTCCCCGCGTCGCCGCCAGGCGTCCTGGTCTGCCGGCCGACGCTTGATGCAGGCGCTGAAATCGGCAATCGCCGACTCGAACGATTTCGACGGGTCCTGCTTGGCGTCGATTCGTAGCAAGCCGAGGAACCCGTGGAGGGCGCCGCGTTGCGACCAGGCCTCGGTCCGGTCAGCGTCGAGCGCGAGTGCCTGGGTGAAGTCCGCGACCGCAGCGGTGTAATGTGCGGTCGGGTCCTTGCGCCGCTGCCAGACGAAGTCGCCGAGGCTGGCGTGAATCGCGGCCCGCTCGATCCAGGTGTCGGCGCTGGAGGAGAACCGCTTCAGACTCTGGGTCACGTCGGCCAGCGCGGCTCGGTAGCGGGGGGACGGATCCCCTCCAGCGCGAAGTTCGGAGAGCCCCCAGTGCCGCCCGACCGAGGCCCGGCGGAGCCAGGTCTTGGCCCAGGCCGGATAGATCTTGATCGCGGCCGACAGGTCTTCGTGGGCCGCGCGAAACAGGGCCGCTGGATTGCGCCCGCGCTCCATCGCGATCTGGCCCAGCGTGAACCGCACCTCGCCACGCCCGTCGAGCGCTCTGGCCAGCGTCGGCTGAAGTTTCAGCGCCCGGTCCAGAAGCTTCAGCGCCAGCTGGCAGTTCGCCGAAGCATCCAGGCCGGCGAGGCGGTTTGCCCGGACGAGGATCAGCCGTACGCGTGCTTTCTCGCCCCAGGTCTCGGCGCGCCTGGGGTTCAGCTCCAGCGCCTTGTCCAGTGCGGCCTGCGCCCGGGCACACTGCGCTGCGGGATCCTTGCCGGCATCGCCGCGATAGGCAGCCCAGAAACGCCAGACCCGGCTGCGCTCGATCTGGATCTCGTCCTCCGACGGATTGCACTCGAGCGCCTGGTCGAAGTCGGCCAGGGCCTTGCGAAACAGCGGCCGCGGGTCCTTGCCTTGCTCGCGTAGAAAACCCGCGCGATTGAGCTGCGCCGTTCCGCGAAAGCGCCAGGTCTGCGCGCGTGTCGAATTGAGCTGGAGCGCCTTTGCCAGATCCTTCATCCCGGCCTGGTACATCGCCTCGCTCTCGATGCTCTGACTGGCCAGGTAACCGGACCAGTTGATCCGCAACATGCCGCGCGCGCGCCAGTTGCTGTGTCGCTTGCCGTTGCGCTGCAAGGCGGACTCGAAGTCATACAGCGCGGCGGTGAAATGTTGCTTGGGATCGGCGCCCTTGCGGACGGCCCACAACATGAGCGAAACGCGGACTGAACCCCGGCTCATCCAGCTGCGGTCGGCGCGGGGGTTGAGCCGCAGCGTCTCGCCGAACTGGCGGAGCGCCGCCTCCAGCTGGGGGGACGGATCCTCTCCGCGGCGTGCGCGGTGCTGGCCCCAGCTCAGGTTGAGCAACGCCAGTCGCTGCCAGCTCAGATCCTGCGCATTGTCCCGCTCGAGCGCTTCCCGGTAGTCCTTCTGCGCCGCACGAAGCAGCGGCAGCGGATCCTCTCCCAGTGCCATCGACCACTTGGCCCAGTTGGCGCGCGCGTCGCCGCGGCCCAGCCAGGGTGAGGCCTGGCTTGCATTCAGTTGCAGCGCACGGCTGAAGTCGGCCACGGCGAGCTTGAATTTCGGCCGCGGGTCCACGCCTTGCAACGCCAGGTAGTTGCCCCAGTTGGCGTACAACCGGCCCCGTGTGATCCAGGCGCGCTCGATGCGCGGATCCCTCCGGAGCACCTGTTGAAAGTCCGCGAGGGCTTGCTTGATCTGGGCCGAGGGGTCCTGTCCCCTTTCGATGTGGTAGAGCGCCCAGCTGCCATACGCCATTGCGCGCGACCACCAGATTCTCGGCCGCGACGGCCTGCGTTCGAGCGCCTCGCTCAGGTCTCGAATCGCCGACTCGAGGCGCTTCAAACTCGGGCGGCCGGAATTCAGCAGCTCGTCAAACAAGTCCAGCTGCACCAGCCCGCGGAAGTACCAGGCCACGAAACGCTCCGGGGCAAGCGCGATGACGCGGCTGAGGTCGGCATGCGCCTGCTCGAGTCGGGGCAGGGGATCGCGCCCGCGCCGCTGGTCCTCGCCAGCCCAGCGGAACAGGGCCTGCGCGCGGCCCTCCAGGTGTGGCAGATAGCCCTTGTCGACGGCCAGGCCGCGGTCGAACCAGCGGATCGCGTCGGCGTAGCGGTTCGCCAGGCGCGCCATCACGGCGAGCACCTCGTAGGCCACTTCCAGCGTCGGATCGCGTTTGACCGCCAGCTTGAGCAGCCGGCGGGCGTCCTTCGTCCGGCGCTCGGCCCAGGCCAGCAACCCGCGCGCGCAGACCACCTCGCCGGGACGAATGCCCGGCGCGCCGCGTTCGATCAACCCGGTCAGGCGCTTCAGGTCCTGTGTCAGCACGCGCCGCAAGTTGCGCAACGAGCTGAAGCGGCGAAGCAGCTCGGCATAGCTCGGCCGCACGACCCTGGCGCCGGGCTGCACATGGCCGCCGCCGAGTTGCGCCAGCCGCGCGCCCTCGCTGCGCATCACGTCCGCCGACAGTCGATCGACCAGCTTGTGGTGCTGACGGACCAGCAGCACCACCCGCTCGTAGAGCGCCTGGGGATGGTTGGGGTCCTTGCGCAGCGCGGCCTCTTGCTGCGCCAGGGCCCGCGAGTCGCTCATCAATACCCGATAGATCCGGCCCAGATGCACATGCGGCTCGGCCAGGCGCGGCAGCTTTCCCATCGCCTCCTCGCAGGCCGACTTCACCTCGAGGCCGAACTGCGCCAGCGGCGCCACGAGTCCAGCGCGACGCAGGATCAGCGCGGCCCGCAAGGCGAGCGCGGTGCGTTTGCGCAGCTGCCGCAGCAGCTCGCGCTGCGCTGCCTGCTGCTGCTTTTCGGCCTCCACCTGCAGCTTCTCCGCCAGTTGCCGTTTGGCCTGCTGCAGCAGGGTTGCCGCCCGCTGCTGGCGTGCGTTCTCCTGCGCCTTGCGTCGCTCCCAGACGTTGACCAGCGTCAGCCCCGAGAATGCGCAGGCGACCAGCAGCACCACCCCCGACGCGATGGCGATCGTGCGGTGCCGGGCGATCCACTTGGCCAGCCGCTGGGCGATCGTATAACGCGCGGCACTCAGCGTATGCCCCTCGATGAACCGTTGCAGATCGAGGCGCAGCTCACGGACTGTCTGGTAGCGGTCCTCTGGATCGCGCTGCATCGCCTTGAGTACGACCGCCTCCAGTTCTCGCGGAATGTTGCGGCCCGGCGCCCGCTCGCGCGGCAGCTTCATCTCGGCGCGGATCACCTGCCCCAGCACCGCCCACGAATCCTCGCCGCCGAACGGCGCATCCCCTGTCAGGATCTGATACAGCATGGCGCCCAGCGCGTAGATGTCGGACCGCTCGTCCAGCGCGTCGACCTGCCCCAGCGCCTGCTCGGGCGGCATGTAGGCCGGGGTGCCCGCGATCGTCCCGTCCTGCGTCTTGAGCGGATTGCTGCCCTTGCGCTCCTCCCCCTCGCGGCCGAGCACCGCCGCCGCGGTCTTGCCGCTGTCGAGATCCAGCGCGATGGCCCCCTCGAGCTGATCCTGCTCGTCGCGCAGGCGGGCCAGGCCCCAGTCCATCACCTGTACCTCGCCAAACTCACCGACCATGATGTTCTCGGGCTTCAGGTCGCGGTGGATCACGCCCCGGCTGTGAGCGAAGGCCATCGCGTCGCAGACCTTGAGGAAGATTTCGAGCAGGCGACTGAGCGTCTCTCGCGTCACCCCCGACGAGATCGTCTCCTCCAGCGTGAGCCCGCGGACGCGCTTCATCGTGAAGTACAGCTGCCCGTTTGGCGTGACCCCCATCTGGTGCACCGGTACGATGTTGGGGTGTTCCAGTTGCCCGGTCACCTGGGCCTCGAGCAGGAAACGCTGCACGGTCTTGGGGTCGTCGTGCGAGGCCTGCGGCAGGATCTTGGCCGCCAGCTCTCGGCCGAGCTCGACATCCTCGACCAGCAGCACGTCCGCCATCCCACCGGAGCCGATGTGCCCGGTAATGCGGTAGGGACCCAGCGTCGTCGGAGTCGGGCCTGTGCCCGGCCGATGCCGCCCGGTGTGCGTGATCAGTCGGGTCGTCTTGCTCTCGGGCCGCTTGTCGGTCACTGTCACCAAGTATTA
>CAZMLI010000211.1:0-1721 GCA_964566865.1 uncultured Planctomycetota bacterium | reverse complement strand
CTCGGCAGCGGCTCGACCGCGGTCGCCTGCGCCCCGGCCCTGGCGCCGCGCTGCGGGTCGCTGACGATCCTCCAGCGCTCGCCGTCCTACATCTGGGAATCGGACCGCCGGACCGGCCTCGCGGCGAGGGTCGCCAACCGGCTGTACCGCTGGGGCTTGCGCTGGCCGTCCCGTTTCGTCCGCTTCTGCATCACGGTCAAGAACGACCTCAACTTCGTGCTCTGCCGCTTTTCGCCGTCGATCGGTCGATGGCTGCTGGGCCGACAGTGGCGATCCCGGGTCGGCCAAAAGCTGTACGACGCCCACTTCAGGCCCAACTACGGTCCCTGGGAGCAACGGGTCTGCATCTCGACCGGCCTGGCCGAGCAGGTCCGCCGCGGCGAGATCCAGATGGTGACCGACGAGGTGGCGCGATTCGAAGGCCGGGCGCTGATCCTCAAGAGCGGGGCGCGTCTGGAGTGTGATGCCGTCGTCCTGGCGACCGGCTTCAACCTGCAGTTCATGAAGACGAACATCTTCGTCGACGGGGTCAAGATCGAGGTCGGCGGCGCCAGCTACTTCAAGCACGTGATGTTCGGCGGCGTGCCGAACTACTTTCACCCGGCCGGATACTGGCACAGCACCTGGACCGAGCGGATCGAGCTGATCGCCGACTACATCGTCGCGATCCTGCGCTACATGGACAAGCACCGTCTCTCTCGCTGCTGGGTCCCGTCGCGGCCCCAGGGCGATCCGCCCACCATCTCCCCTAACTACGTCAAGCGCGCGATGAACCAGCTGCCGCGAAGCCACGGGACCTACGACCTACCCTCGGTGGACCGCTTCCTGAGCTACCGCTTTCATCCCAGGGAGCATCGCTTCGCCTGACCGCAGTGGCGACGACTAGCTGAATAACCCCGGGCACAGTCACGGTCACGGTCACGGAACACGGAACACGGAGATCCGGGGTTCAAGCCGAGTCCATGGGTAACAGAATAGACCGGGCACAAGAATGCACTAGCTGACATCGCGAGGCTGTCGTGGATCGTGACCGTGGACCGTGGAAGGTGGATCGTGGACCGTGACCGTGAGAGACGCGTGGCTAGCTGCGCCTGTGGGGTTTGCCCTTTGGGTTCTGGCTGTCGTGGTCGCCGCCGTAGTCGGCCTTGCGCTTGAGATGCTTGAGCTGGCGCCGGGCTTGTCGCAGAGCTTGCTTGTCGCGTTTGTTCTTGTTGGGTTTGCGCCTGAGTTGCAGGTGCTGGTCGCGGGCCTGGCGCAGGCGATCGGTGGCGATCGTCTTGCGTTGTGGGTTGGCGTGCTTGGCGTTCTTGCCGCCGCCCTTGCGGTCCTGGCGGTAGCGCTCGAGCAGCGCCATCGAGTTCTGGAGCAGGCCGGGGGAGTCGCCTTGCGCCGCTTGCTGGCTGGCGGGTAAGGCGAGCAGCGCGGAGATTGCGACCGCGATGACCCACTGCGCGTAGTTCGGATCCTGCAGCTCGGGATCGGGCATAACGCAGTAAGCCTACGGCGAGCGCCGGACAGCGCCAATACGACAAATTGGCAAATTGTGCGGGTTGGCGAACTGCTAGAGGTTGTACGAAATGTGCTGCGTCAATCGACGCCCTTCCCAAAGGACCAGCGCCAGGTACGTTGACGTTGACCAGCACGCAGCACCAGCGCCAGGTACGTTGACGTTGACCAGCACCGGCACGCTGCCGTAGCAGACGAACGCTTATGATCGCACG
>CAZMLI010000210.1:2831-8034 GCA_964566865.1 uncultured Planctomycetota bacterium | reverse complement strand
TAGCGGAGGGAACAAAAAAAGGAAGCTCGGGGGGCTGGCAGCCCTGGCCGTCGGCACGAATGTCGACACCGCCAACCCCCTGCTTCCTCTTACGCGTTCCATTATCTCGATCGGCGTCATCGCCATGTCACGGTCAGCTCATGTCTGAGTCATTTCTGATCGCGCACAAATCGGCAGCCTGTTAGACTGAGACATGTCTCGCGCGGCTCAGAAAACCACTGTTCTGGCAGCCTTGCTGCTGTTGAGCGCCTGTGTCGGGGTCCCCGCAATCCCCGCCAAGCGCGAGAAAACGCCGTACCGTTCCGTTTCCATCGAGAGCGAGGCGAACTGGTGGAAGAATACGATGCCGCTCGGCGCGGGGGAGCCGGATGTCACGGGCGCGGCCATCCGACGTGTGAACAACTACTTCGACACCCTGCTGGCGTTGCGTCGCAAGGCGGAGGTGGATCCCGCGGTCTGGGCGATCTACGACCGGGTGGCGGCAAACATGGATCAGGTCGAGCTGAAGGGGCTGTACCAGATGATCCCGGCCGATCCGGACAAGCACGGCGTCAAGTTGCTGCAGATTCTCGGCGCGCGCAAGGGGGATCATTACCTCATGCGCCTGGGAGATCAGCAGCCAGCCTCACTGTCGAAGCAAGGCGACTTCGTCAGCGGCGCACGCTTTCGTCCGCTGAAGGGCGCGGACGGGAAGTTCCTGCTCGGCCTGTCGATGTTCTTCGACATCAACTTCGGCAAGCCGACGCCCGACCAGGTCGGGGCGATGCTGAAGAAGATGGTGCGCTGGTACGAGCACGCGGCGGCAGAGGCCGATCGCAGCAGCCCCGAGGACGGCGGCAAGAAGATCGGGCCGGTCGACCTGGCGATCATGCGGCGTTTCTCCGGCTCGTTTCCCGACACCTATCCCTGGGCCATGTCGCTGCTGCATGTCGACGACCTGGCCTGGATCGAACAGCGTGGCGGGCGGAGAGTGACCCACCTGCGACTGGTGCTGCGTCCCAACCTACAGCAGCTCGAGCTGCGCTACCCCAAGATCCATCAATACCTGAGCAACTCGCGCACGATGCGCGACACCCGCTTCACCCTCTCCGACAGCAAAGGTCGCATCTGCGCGATCGTGCGCTATTCCACCGCCAAGCTGGAGGTGAGGATCCAGGCCGCGCTGCTTGACGGTGCGCTGATCCCGCTGAAGGGGCCTGACACCGACGTCTCGCTGGACATCGACAAGCCGGGCGTGACAAGCCTGACCGGCAGCATCGATCTGAAGCTCCAGTACTGGGGCATCAAGGTCTTGCTCGAGGACATGCGGCTGCCGATTCGCTGGATTCGCAAGAAGGGCCTGATCATCGGCGAGTACCGTCTCTCGCAACTGCCGAAGAAAGTCGAGGTGACCGGTCGGCTCTGGGGCGTCGTCCCGGTCTGGCTGGTCGACATGCTGATCCCGTCGAACCTGGAGAAGATCACCACCAACTTTCTGCGCGCGCTGATCAAGGGCGGTGGTGGCAAGGGCATGCTGCTCACCTTCGCCTACCAGAATCGCGGCAAGGGACGCAACCTCTACCGCGTCCGCTTCGACGGCGAACTGGCCGACAACGGCTTCATCCAGCTGCAGACCCGCCTGGTCAAGATGCGGCTGGCGCCGCGCCGCCGCGCGCGCGGCGAGATCGGCGACCTGCTGAGCCACATCGTCGCCTCTCTGCGCCGCGACCTCGAAGCCTACCGCAAGCAGCTGCAGGCTGACCCCGCCTCAGACTGAGGCCCCGCGCCCGCGGATGAACGCAGTGTCTGGGAGGGCGAGGCTCCCGCCGAGCCGAGAATGAGCAGTGCTTTGTGCAGCGGCTCGGCAGGAGCCTCGCCCTCCCATTGCTGCTGGCGATTCTGGTAGGGCGGGGGCTGTGTCCCCCGCCGGAATCGTATGGCCGGAGCGGCGGGGGACAAGCCCCCGCCCTACAACCGGGCGCTTCGAGTGCCTGGTACTCACACCTACTTCTTCTGCGCCTTGGCCAGCAGCGCCCTCAGGTAGTCGATCTGCCTCGGCAGCAGGCCAACGAGGATGCCGCTGCCCTCGATCCGGCTCTGGATCGTCGGCGCAGAGACCACCTTGTCCTGGAAGATGATCGCCATCTTTCGCGCGATGTGCTTCTCGGTGAAATCGCCGAATTGTTTGCGCCACTTCGGCTTGAAGGAAAAAGTCACGACGGGCTGTAGGTTTCTCGGGTCGACGCCGATGTGCTCGAACTTGTGGGTCGTCCAGTTCAGCTTGTCCATCACGACGAGCAGCGGCTTGCGCCCCAGGTCTGGTTCGCGCTTGCAGACCTGGAACCAGCGGTAGCCGGTCGCGACCCGGTACTTCTTGCCCAGCTTCTTGCGCCGTGCTCGCTCTTTCGCCGTGCGCTCGGCGGACGCGATGATGCGGAACTGGATCGGTTCCAGACCCTTGACCAGGATCTGCGCCAGGATCTGCTTCGCGCGCACCGACACCTCCAGGTTCTTGGACCTGGTCGCCAGCTTGACCTGGGCGGCGGCCGGCTTGCCGATCTTGATCAGCGCGCGGGTTGCCGCTGCGCGGACTTTCCATTGCCTGTCGCCGAGCTGTGCGATCAGCTTGTCGATCTGCTGCTTGCTCTCGGCGCTCGCCGACAGGCTGAACAGGCAAACGAGTAGGGTGACGATCAGGCGTGGCATCAAAAAGGCCAGAAGCGCGGAATCAGCAGCGACGCGACGAGCCAGAGTATCAGGTTCAGTGGGGTGCCGAACTTGATGAAGTCGCGCATTCGATAACCGCCGGGGCCGTAGACGATCATGTGGGTCTGGTAGCCGATCGGGGCGATGAAGGCGGCCGAGGCGGCGAAGGCGACGCAGAACAGGAAGGGGCGCGCGCTGACGCCCATGGTGCTGGCGGTCTGTAGCACCAGCGGGACGAAGAGGATCGCGGCGGCGGCGTGGCTGATGAAGCTGGAGAGGATCGTGATCAGCAGGTAGAAGGCCGAGAGCACGACGTAGGGGCGCAGTTCGGGTGACAGGTGGGCGCTGGCTTGCTGGATCCAGCCGGACATCGTGCGGGCCAGGCCGGTCGTCTCCATGCCCTTGCCCAGCGCGATCATGCAGGCGATCAGCACCAGGATCTCCCAGCTGATCGACTGGTAGGCCCGGCGGGCGGAGAGGCAGCGGGTGACGACCATGGCAAAAGCGGCGGTCAGCGCCAGCAGGCTGATCGGGTAGATGCCGGAGGCTGCAGCGAGCACCATCAGCAGCAGGATGCAGGCCGCGATCGGCGCCTTCTTCTCGTCGACCAGCGGCTGGCCGGAGCCCTCGAGCAGCAGGAAGTCGGGCTCGCCGCGCAGGCCGTGGATGGTGGGTTGATCGCCCTGCACCAGCAGGATGTCGCCCGTGCGCAAGCGTAGCTGCGAGATCTTCTCGCGCAGGTGCAGATGCGCGCCCGCGCGCTGGATCGCCATCACCGCGGCGCCGTGGTGCTTGCGAAACTGGATCTTCTCCAGCGTGCGGCCGACCATCTTCGAGTTGGGCGTCAGCACCACTTCGGCCAGGGTCAGCTCCGTGCCGCGGACCTCGTCCTCGCCGGCGGCCAGCTCGGGCAGCAGCTCGAGGCCACGCTCGCGCTGGAGCGCCACCACCTTGGCCATGTCGCCCTTGACCATCAGGATGTCGCCCTGCCGCAGCTTGTAGTCCTTCTTCTGCGGCCAGAGGATTCTCTCGCCGCGAATCAGCTCGAGCACGCGAACCTCGGGGTGGCGCGAGCTGATCGTCTCGGAGAGCCGCTTGCCGATCGAGGCCGAGCCGGCGACGATGCGAATCTCGGTCAGATACTCCTTCAGCTCCCCGGGTTTGGTCAAGCTGGTCACGGTCCGCCGATCGGGCAGCAGATGGAAGCTGAAGAGGGTCAAGTAGGCCAGGCCGATCAGGCTGAATACTAGCCCCAGCGGCAGGAATTCGAACATGCGCAGCGGCTCGAACTGCCCGTGCGAAAAGGTATTGATCAGGATGTTGGTCGAGGTGCCGATCAACGTGCAGGTGCCGCCGAGGATCGAGGCGAAGGAGATCGGGATCAGCACCTTGGAGGGGCTGAAGTCGTAGCGCTCGGCCAGCCCGAGCATGATCGGCAGGAACAGCACCACCACCGGCGTATTGCTGATGAAGGCCGAGCAGAGCATCACCACCGATAGGGTCATCGGAAACATCAGCCCGACGCGTCCGCCCGAGACGAAGGCGATCCCGCGGCTGACATAGCCCACCGCGCCGGTCTGGATCACGCCCTGGCCGACGACGAACAGCGCGCCGACCGTGAGCAGCGCTTTGTTGGCGAAGCCGGTGAAGGCCAGCTGCACGTCGAGCACGCCGCCAAAGACCAGCGCCAGCATCACCAGCAGGCCGACCAGGTCGACCGTCCAGACCTCGCTGACGAACAGCCCGATCGCGAGCAGGGTCAGCCCCAGCACATAGAGCTCGAGCCCGCTCACCGGATCCGCCTGGCCCTCAGGATCTTGTCGCCGACCTCGATCCGGTCGACCGTACCCATCCCCGAGATCACCTGGCCGAAGACGGTGTAGCGTCCGTCGAGGTGGGGGGCTGGCAGGTGGGTGAAGAACAGCTGGCACCCGCCCGTGTCCTTGCCGGCTTTCGGCATGCCCAGCGTGCCCGGCAGATAGCCGAACTGATTGATCTCGTCGCGAATGGTGTAGCCCGGGTCGCCCCAGCCGTCGCCACGCGGGTCGCCGCCCTGGATCACGAAGGCGGAGACGACGCGGTGGAAGGTCAAGCCGTCATAGAATCCACGTTGGACCAGCGCGAGCAGGTTGCGCACGTGAATCGGCGCGGCGCGCGCGTAAAGCACGATGCGGATCAGCCCCTTGTCTGTCTCCAGCGCGATCTCGGGGCGAGCCGGCAAGGGCGAGAACGGGTCGACGGCTGGTTTCTTTGGCGCCTGCTTGGGAACGTCATACTTGACCGGCTGGCCGAGGATCTTCTCCAGTTGCTCGGCCGCTTTCTTTCGTACGGATGGGGCGGGGTCGGTCAGCGCTGCCTGCAGGGCGGACACGGCCGGCTTGCCGATCGTGCCCAGCCCCTCGATCAACAGCTCGCGCACCTCGTAGAACTCGCGCTTGCGGGAGGCCTGGTAGGCCAGGATCAGGGTCGGCAGGAAGGTGGCGTCGCCGCGGTCCTTGAACAGGTAGGCGGCCGTGCC
>CAZMLI010000210.1:0-2731 GCA_964566865.1 uncultured Planctomycetota bacterium | reverse complement strand
CGCGGGTCATGCGCAGGCCGGCTCGGGGCGAGAGCTTGATCAGGCTGCCCAGCAGCGCTGCCCGCACCGATCGCGAGGGTTCTCTTTTCATGCGGCGCTCGAGCAGCGCCACGGAGAGATCGACGGAATCTTGGGTCTCACCGAGGGCGCGGGCGGCTTCGCTGCGCACGTGCCAGCTCCAGTGTGACAGGGCGGCGCGTAGCGCCTTGGCCGCGGCCGGGGTGGTCTGCTTGCCCAGCCCACGCGCAGCCACCGCGGCGACTTTCCAGCGTGGGCTGGCCGCCAGCTTGATCAGCGGCGCCGCCGCGGCTTTCGACTTGTTGCGCGAGAGGTAGAGCGCTGCGAACTCCTGGCACCAGACCGTCTGGTAATCGGCGGCCGCGGCCAGGTGCGGCACCGCCGCCTCGCCGCCGATCCGCCCGATGGCATAGACCAGCCGCCAGCGAACCTGCGGGTCCTTGGCCGATTGCAGCGAGGCTGCCAGCGGGGCGATGCCCGCCTCCAGCTTGAGGAAGCCGATCGCCAGTGCGGCCTGTCCCCGGACCCCCGGTGCGCGGTCGCGCAACATCTGTGTCAGCCGCGACAGGCAGCGCTGTTTCAACTTGGGGTCGAGCTTGGGGTTCTGCAAGCAGGCCAGGCCGATGCCGTAGGCGGCCAGCTTGCGCGCGAACGCCTCGCTGGAGCGTGTGACCTTGAGCAGTACCGGCACCCCCTCCTCCTTGCCGATCGAGCAGATCGCCTGGATCGCCTCGTAACGCATCGCCTTCGAGTGGTCGGCGAGGAAGAAACTGAGCGCCGAGATGCCGCGCTTGTCTTGTAGCCGGCCGAGCGCGCGAAAAACGGCACGTCGGACGGGCAGGCGATCGTCCTCGATGTAGTCGGCGAACTGGCCGATCTCCGCCCGCTGGTCCTCGAGGATCCGGATCTGCCGGACCCGCTTGGCGATCGGGTCCGGGTGACCCTCGGCGTGCAGGGCGGCCACCAGCGCGCAAAGGGCAAAAGGGAACCACAGCGTCTGGAGCTTCATGGGTTCAAGATAGCAGCTATTGCAGCCGGCTGCCACTACGTCGAGAGCTGCTCGATCAGCTCGCCACCGGCGAGCTCGCTGGCGGCCACCTCGTCCAGCAAGCGCTGACCCGCGCAGCCCGGCGCCAGCACCAGCTCCGGCACCGCGGCCCAGTCGGGAGCCTGCCGATCCGTCGGGCGAGGGAGGCCCAGGTAGCGTTCGCGCAGTTGCCACCAGCGCGCATCCAGATCGCTGTCGGGGTCGGCGTAAAGCGCCTGCTCGAAGTGGGTCTGCAGGATGCCCCAGCGCACGCGCAGCAACAGGTGCTCGTGATGTCTGGCGGCCAGCTGGTCGCGGATCGGCTCGATCCGCTGGGTCGGAACGCCGACGATCTCCCGCAGCCAGTCGGGCTCGTCCGGCAGGCGCGCCAATCGCGCCCCGAGCACCGGGTCGCCGATCGCCCGGGCGAAGACCTCGAGCAGCTTGCGCATCCAGCGCTGGTCGGGACGGATGTTGGCGATCAGCTGGCGGCCGGACCACCAGGCCTGCTGCAGCTTGTCGGGCCGCTCGTAGAGGTCGGCCTCGCGCAGCAAGGGGCGGATGTCATGACCCCGCGCAGCGAAGGTCTTGCGAGCCAGCCCCTCGATATCGGCCTGGACGAAGAAGCGGTCGGGGTTGAGCTCGAGGTCGGCGGAGGGCTCCCGGACGAACGGATCGTCATAGTGCCAGGGGGCCAGCAGCTGGTCGTCGGTCAGGCCGAACTGCTCGCGCTTGCGGCGGTCGAGCGCGGCCTTGTATTCGGCGTACGGACCATCGCTGGCTTCCGTCAGCGCGTCGACGATCGGCGAACGCTCGGGCGTCTCTCGGGTCCGGGCAAATGCGCGCAGACCGGGCGCCAGTCGCGGGCCGATGCTCATGCGCGCCAGCCAGGCAGCCTGCCGCGGGGCGGTGTCGTGCCAGACTTCCCGTAGGTTGCGGACCAGCTCGTTGTCGTGAACCGCGACACCGTCAGTCACACCACGGTGGCGCGTCAAGCAGTCCAGCAGCGCGGGGTCTAGAGCTTGCTCGTGATCTCTTTGTATTCCGGAAAGCTCCCGGTCTCGAGCTTGCTGTAGATCAGCTCTCCGTTGACGCTGACCTCGAACTTTCCGCCGGCGGCGGGAATCAGCCTCAGCCCGGTGATCCTATCTTTGAATTGTGTGAGCAGTTTCTCCGTCAAACTGACGGCTTTGGGCTCGTAACTTCAGGCGGCGCAGTAAACGATCTCGATTTCCATGCCGGGATTATAGGTCGCCTTATTGTTTTGACCAGGCGGATGTTTGCCGGGAGAATCAGACCTGTGTACAAGTTTGTCATCAGTTTGATGTACCTGCGCGGAAGGCTGATCACCTTCTGCTCGATCCTGTTCGTCGCGCTGGGCGTGATGGCGTTGATCGTCGTCAACTCCGTGATGGGCGGGTTCCAGAAAGAGTTCAAGGCACGTTTGCGGGGCACCCTCTCGCACATGACGATCTCGATCCGGCGCGCGGAGGACTATCCGCAAATTGCGCGCATGGTGCAGCAGACCGAGTTCGTCGACAAGATCGCGCCGCGCAAGGAGGGGCTGGTGCTGGTCGCGTCGCGCGGCGAGATCCAGGGCTGCCGGGTGCTCGGCATCGACCCGCAGCGGGAGTACCAGGTCGGTCAGCTGGCGGAGTACCTGCTGACGCCGCATCGCGAGCTGAA
>CAZMLI010000209.1:0-8050 GCA_964566865.1 uncultured Planctomycetota bacterium | reverse complement strand
CCAGCGGTTACTTGCCGAACTTCACCGCATGCACAATGAAGTCGACCATGTCCCCGTCGCCGTTGAGGTCGGTGCCCGTCGCCTTCTCGCGAGCACGGGCAGCCGCCAGGCCCCCGGCGAAGGGAATGAACGCGCCGGGCACGACTGCCAGCGTCAGGTTCTTCTTCGCACCGGTGCCCGCGGCATAGACATGCAAGATCGTATCATTGGCGTCTCCGTCCGCGTTCAGATCGACGCCGAACTGGTCCGTCTCGAAGACGCCCAGCAGCACGAAGTTGCCGTCCAGCGCCAGCGGCGCGGACGTGAGCACCTTGCCGCCGGAGGTCGGCAGGGCCAGCCGCGTATTGGTCTGCTTGCCCGTCAGGTAGTGATAGAGAAAAACCACGAAGTCGGAGGTGTCGCCGTCGCCATTGTGATCGGCCAGGCTGCCCGGTCCCGCCTCCGGAACAACCAGCGCGGCCAGCTTGTCGCTGTCCTCGATCCGGGTGGCGGCCAGCTGCAGGTTGCTCACCTTGCCGGTGGCCTTGTGGAAGACGTGCGCCACCAGGGACGCGGTCAGGCCGTCGCCGTCCAGGTCGGCGCCCTGCTCCGACTCCGGCACCAGGAAGATCACCTCCTGCGGCATACCGGCCAGGGTCTTGGTTCCCAGCTGGATCGCCAGACCCAGGTCGTAGGTGGTGCCGGTCGACGCATCGTGCACGTGCTGGATGTCGTCGAGCATGTCGCCGTCCCCATTGAGGACCGCGCCCTGGGAGAACTCCCTCACCGGAAATGCAACCAGGTCGCCGTAGATGTTGAAGTGCCGGTTGACGATCAAGCCGCCGGTGAGGGCCTTGGCCAGATTCGTGGTCAGGCCGGTGGAGATGCGGTACAGGTGCATCACGTAGTCGGCGGCGTCGCTGTCGCCATTGAGATCGGCGCCGTTGTGCCCGGACTCGCTGACACCGAATGCCAGCAGGTCACCCCGCAACTTCAGCGCGGTCTGACCGCTGCCGGCGTCGAACACCGCCAGGCCCAGGTTCCGTATCCCGCCGGCGCTGTACAGGTGAATCACCTCGTCGGTGGCGTCGCCGTCGCCGTTGAGGTCTTGCCCACCCTGATCCGCCTCGCTGACCGCGATGGCCAGGCGATTCTCATTGATCGAGTATGGCAGTCGCACGGAGGTGCTGCTCTTGCCGAGCGCTAGGCCCAGGTTCGTCACGGTATTGCTGCGTGGGTCGAACAGATGGACCACCTCGTCCGCAGTATCGCCGTCGCCGTTTAGATCCAGCCCTGCGCCGGCTTCCGTGACAGCGCAGAAGACCAGATCCGCCTGGGCTGCATAGAGCTTGCCCGAAGAGATCGGGTGCTTGAACAGGGTCGTGCCGATGCCCACATAGTGCAGGTGCAGCAACCGATCGCCGCTATCGCCGTCGCCATTGATGTCGACACCCTGCGCCGACTCCTCGACCAGGAAGATGATGATCTGCTGGGTCTTTCCGGCGATCGTGGGCGTGATGATCAGCGGCCTGGTATTGGCGACGGTGGCCAGGCCCAGATTGGTTGTGATCCGGGTCTTGCTGTCGTAATAGTGGAGCACGGTGTCCGAGGTATCGCCGTCGCCATTGAGATCCGCGCTCTGGCCCGCCTCGCTCACCCGGAAGGCGATCAGGCCGCCTGCCACGGTCGGTGTATTGATCGTATTCTTCTGAGTATTGGTGATCGATGGCCCCAGCAGGCTTGCCTTGCTGGCCAGCGGCAGTTGCCCCCAGACAATCTGTGGCGCCAGGACGAGAGCCAGCAGGATCAGTCGGGCGGTGATTCGAATAATGGTCATCATCTTGCTCCTGGTAAGGAATATTGAATTGCCCAGTCCGATCGCAAGCGCTATGCCAGGGTGGATAGATGACGTAATTCCTGTTCAGGCAGATGGTTGTGCGATATTTGCCGCATCTGCAGCGGGTGGCGCCATGGGCGATACTCGCTCGACTGAGCGGTATATGCACATATCGTCGCTGCGTGCTTGCGCGATGATCTCGCCTGGCGTGTCCAACGCGGAGCCCACCTCTTGTCGTGTTCCTTGGCCACAGATTTCCTAGATGAGTTACGTCAACTCCCCCAGAAGGCCCGTAGGCCGGGGGCTTGTCCCCCGCCGCTCCGACCGTATTGTTCCGGCGGGGAGCAAGCCCCCGCCTTACGGGCGATGCCAATCCACCAGGACGTTTGACGTGTGGCCTGGTTGCGCCGCACTTTGTGGCAGCCTTCAGAGCTGAAGTTCGCGCTCGAGCTGCGTCAGCACGCTCGCCGCGCTGGCGGGCCGATCCGCCGGATCGATTGCGAGCATGGAGCCGACCAGCGCCTCCAGCCCCGCTCCGACCTCCGGGTTGATTCGCTGCATCGGCTCGAACCGGCAGAGGCGCAGACGCTCCAGCATCTGGCCCAGGTTCCGGGAGTGTAGCGGGTTTGTCCCGGTCAGCAGCTCGTAGAGCAACAGTCCCAGGCAGAACAGGTCCGACTGCTGCGTGACCTGGCGGGGATCGCCCTGCTGCTCGGGGGACATGTAGCCCAGCGTGCCGAGCTGCTCGCCGGGTGCGGTGGTCAGGATCACCCGCTCCTCGAGCAGCTTGGCCAGGCCAAAGTCGGTGATCTTCAACTGGCCGTCCCGCCCCACCAGGATGTTGCTCGGCTTGAGGTCTCGGTGGATCACGCCCTGCGCGTGCAGGTGAGCCAGGCCGGCGACGATCTGGCAGGCTTGCGGCAGCGCCTCCGCCAGCGCCATCGGTTGCCCTCGCAACCGGTCGCGCAGCGTCTGCTCCGAGGCCAGTTCGAGCAGCAACCCGAGCAGCCCCGGCTCGAGCTGTTCCGCTCCGCGATAGCGCACCAGGTTGGCATGGCTGATGCGCGAGAGGCGAGAGAGAATCTCGATCTCCCTCAGAAACCGCTGGTGCGCCAGCCCGGACTCCGACTGCAGCACCTTCAGCGCCAGCGGCTCGTCAGTCTCCGGATCGCGGACGCGATAGACGACCCCCAGCGCGCCCTGGCCAAGACGGGCCTCGACCGGATAACGTCCGAGCTGCTCGGGCAACGCCGCGCCGGTCGACTTGCGAAAGACCCAGGGCGGTTGGTCGCTCACCTGCACAGGCCGTGTTGTTTGAGCTTGTCGTACAACGTGCGCCTGGGCAGTCCGAGGCGCCGAGCCGCAGCGGCCTTGTTGCCCTTCGTCGCTTGCAGGGCCCGGCGAATCGCTTCGGCCTCCAGCGCCTTGAGCGTCATGCCCGAGATCGCCAGCGGATCGCCCGCTGCCCAACCATCGGCTGTGACCCGCGCGCCGAGCGCGATGCGGGGTGAGAGATCGCTGACCGCGACCTTCTCACGGCTGAAGGTGATCCAGCGCTGGACCTCGTTGTGCAACTCGCGCACGTTGCCCGGCCAGGAATAGACGGCGAGCAGATCATGGACCTCCGTACAGACCTCGAGTCCGGACTGCAGGTCCGCCAGGAAGGACGCGATCAACAGCGGGATGTCCTCGCCGCGCTCGCGCAGCGGCGGCAGGTCGATGCGGATCACGTCCAGGCGGTAGAACAGATCCTCGCGGAAGGCCCCGCTGCGGATCATCTGCCGCAGGTCGCGGTTGGTCGCGGCGATCACCCGCACATCCACTTTCCGCAGGCTGCGAGATCCGACCGGTCGGACCTCCGACTCCTGCAGGACGCGCAGCATGCGCGTCTGTGCCTCGAGCGACAGCTCTCCCACTTCGTCCAGGAACAAGGTGCCGCCGTCGGCCAGCTCGAACAGCCCCGACTGCTCTTGCGCGGCCCCGGTGAACGCGCCCTTCTCGTGGCCGAACAGTACGCTCTCCATCAGACTCTGCGGGATCGCCCCGCAGTTCTCGCTGACGAAGGGCTGCTGCTTTCGCGGACCGGTGAAGTGTAGCGCCCGCGCCACCAGCTCCTTGCCCGTCCCGCTCTCACCCGTCACGAGCACGGTGAATTCGGTCTGGGCCGCCTTGTCCAGTCGCGAGAACACCTTCTGCATCGCCGGACTGCGACCGACAATCCCCTCCAGTCGATACTGCTGTTCCAGCTGCTTCTGGCGTGACGCGAGCGCCTCGCGCACCTGCTGGATCTCGGCCTGCTGGCGACCGACCTTCTGCTGCAATCGGCCGTTGAACTTCGACAGCTCGAGGTTGAGCGCCTCGATCTCCGCCTGCCTGGATTCGAGCAACGCGCTGTGCGCGGTCAGATTCGACAGCAGCCTGGTATTGGCGATGGCCAGCGAGGCCTGCGCCGCGATGGTCTCGCAGATCTGCAGCTCGAACTTGCCGAACGCCGCCTCGCGCTCCGGGTGATCCAGATAGATCGCGCCGACCGTCGCCCCGCCCTGCAGCAGGGGCACGCAGAGGATCGAGTTCAGCGCCAGTCCGACCACGCTCGGCGCCGTGGAGAAACGAGGGTCTGCCGTCGCGTTGTTGGCCAGCACCGGCTGCCCCGTGCGTATCACCTGCCAGGCGATCGTATGGCTGATCTCGAACTTGGCGGACTCGATTTGTTGCTGGTCCAGGTTGCGCGCCAGTTGAAACGTCATCTCGCCGGCGTCGTCGAGGATCAGGAAACCTCGCACCGCGCCGCTGACCTCGATGCAGGTATCCAGCACGAGTTCGAGCAACCTCTCTGGCTGATTTTCGGCGGCCATCGCCCGCGCCACGGTCTCGAAGTGCAGCAGAGCATTGTGCTCCCGAACCAGTTCGGCCCGCCGGGTCCTGGCCCTCGGGCCCTGCTGTGCCAGCAGCGCCGCGTGCAAGACCTGTTGATCGACGATCAGCCGATGCACCGAATCGCGCGCCAGAAAACCGGCCCGATCCGGCGGCGGCAGTCGATCGGCGAGGCCGTCGATCCGTTGCTGCGCCCGCTCCAGCTCGGCCAGGGCGAGCCCTGGTTCCTCCGCAGCCAGCTGCCATCCCGCGCGCAGCTGGCGCGACTGCCAGCCAAGCTCCCAGGCGCGCAGGCTTGCTCCGGCGTCGCCCGCCAGCGCAACCGCCCGCGCGCTGGCCAGCTCCGCGTCGCCCTGTCGCTCGGCGTCGAGCGCCAGCCAGCCCTCGACCAGCGCACCCCGCCCCGCGCAGAGCGCGTCGTCATTGGCCTGCTCGGCCTGCGCACGATCGAACGCCACGCGCGCACGCTGCGGATCGCGACAGAGCAGCGCGAGCTCGCTCGTATCGAGCAGCGCGTGGCAGCGACTGACCGGGCTGGCGAGCCAGCCAATGGATAAGGCGAACTGCTCCGCCGCCACGGCCCAGCGGCGCTCCGCGGCGGCAATCCGGCCCAGCAGCCAGGCGACGCGGCCGCGCTTGTCGGCGTTCTTACCTGCACGGAGGCGCCCGGCGAGCAGCGTGGCATCCTCGATGCGCCCAACGAACAGGTAGAGCTGCCCCAGCAGGAATGCGTCGCTCCCCTGGCGACTTTCCAGCAGCTCGATCGCACCGATCAGGTCACCTGCTTCGATCAGGCGGCCAGCGGTCTTGCGGGCCATGCGCCGATCATAACGGAAATGTGCGATAATCGCCCCCATGATCAACCGCAGACGTTTCATCGTCGATGCGGCCACCCTGGCCGGCCTGGCATCGATCACCGCTTGTGGCCCGGGCCAGCCGACGAGCGATGGCCGTGCGGCGCGGCAGGCCGCCGACGTCGCGCTACTCAATCGCGCGATCGAGATGGAGCAGCGGGGCATCCTGATCTACCAGGCCGCCGTGCAAACAAAACTGCTCGAGGCCAATGCCGCGGCGCGGTCCCTGGTGCAGCGTTTTCTGACACACCACCAGCAGCACAGCAAGGCGCTGATCTCCGCGATCACGCAGCTCGGTGGCGAGCCGCGCCTACCGCAACTTGCGCCCCCGGAGTTACCGGCCGCGATCACCGCGCCCGCGAAGCCGGCCGCCGAGCGGATGCAAGCGCTGCTGGTATTCGCCAGGCAGGTCGAGCTGAAGGCGGCGCAGCTGTACTTTCAGTTCGTGACCCAGGAGCTGCAGACCAGTCTCGGTCGCCGCTTCGCCGCCGACATCATGCCGGTCGAGGCCCAGCATGTAGCCGTCTACGACGGGCTGATTCTCAACGGTAAGCCGGCCCCGACCTCGCTCCTGTCCGAGCAGTTCTGAGCTGACCGTGCCGCCGCCGTCCTGGCACTGTCCGGGTTGTGAACAAGCGCTGCCAGCGCCTCTGGATCCGGGCATGCCCTGCCCGCACTGCTCACACGTCTCGGGATACTTCCTGCACCGCTATGCCGACGGCTCGCTGCGCGAGCAACTGGCAGGTGAAGCAACCGACCGGCCGCTGATCGAGCTGCCCTACGACTCCGCTGACGTGCTGCGGCGCATCGGCGTCTACGACATCGTCGGAGAGCTTGGCCGCGGCGGCATGGGTGTCGTCTACAAGGCCTATTCGATCAAGCTGTCCTGCTATGTCGCGCTCAAGCTGATCCAGGACGAGGGGTTCTTCGGGCTCTCCAGCCGCGAGGTGATCCGTTTTCACAACGAGGCTCGCTTTGCCGCTCGGCTCCGGCATCCCCACATCGTCTCGGTGATCGACTCGGGAGATCTGGGGGACGTGCATTACATCGCGATGTCCTACATCGACGGGCAGCCGTTGCAAGACCTGCTGGCCAAACGGGGAAAATGCGAGCTGAACAGTCTGGTGCGCATGCAGGTCAAGGTCGCCCGCGCCCTGCACTATGCCCACCAGTCCGGGGTGATTCATCGAGACATCAAACCCAGCAACCTGCTGGTGGACAGCCAGGGCGAGCCGCTGATCGCGGACTTCGGCCTGGCCAAGGAGCTGAGTTCTCAACCGGGCCTCACCTGCAGCGGCGCCGTGCTGGGCACGCCCAACTACATGCCCCCGGAACAGGCCAACGGCGAGCTTCAGCACATCGGACCGCGCAGCGACATCTACTCGATGGGCGCCACGCTGTACCATGTGCTGACCGGGCGTCCGCCATTCATCGGCGCCAACTTGATGGAGGTGCTGGCGCAGGTGATCGAAGCGGAGCCCGAGCCGCCCTCGCGCGTCGCGCGTCGGGAACTCGGAATCGAGATTTCCAGGGACCTGGAGACGATCTGTCTCAAGGCGATGGAGAAGGAGGCAGTCCGGCGCTACCAGACTGCGGATGAGCTGGCGGATGAGCTGGAGCGCTACCTGAATGGCCAGCCGATTCTGGCCAGGCCCTACGGTCTCGTGGAGCGCCTGGCCAAGCTGCTCAGGCGCCGGCGTGGTCTGCTGATCGGCAGCTTCATCCTGCTGACCAAGCTGCTGGTGCTCGGGGCCACCTTCGTCACCCTGTCGATCCTGGTGGTCAACCGCAGCAACGAAGCGCTGCGGCAACGGGAGACGATTGCGGCCAACCAGCAGGCCGAAACGCTACAGCGCGCGATCCGGGTCAACATGCTTCAGGGGCGGGCGGATCTGGCGCGTGAACTGGTCCAGCGCCTGTCAGCAGACCCCCTGTCCCTCGATCCCCAGGCCGCAAGAATCCAGGTCGTGCGGGTCGATCGCAGCATCGCCTACACCGATCAGAAAACGCGGCGCGCCGTCGAGCGCAGGCTGGCCGACCCCAAGGTGCTGGCCTTCGCCAGCAAGAACTTCCCCCAGCTAACCAGCAAGATCGACGTGCTGCGCCGGATTGGCTTCCCCGAGATCGATCGCAGCAAGCAGACCCAGTACCGCTACGCGCAGGTGAATGAAAAGGCCTGGAAGAAAGCGCTGCTCACGCTACAGCCCCAGTCCTATTCCGAATACCAGAACGGCGTGCGCCAGCTGGTGATCCTGCGGCCGATTCGTAACGATCCGGAATGCCAGGTCTGCCATGGTCTGGCCGACGCCAGCACGCAGGCGGGTTACGATTTCGACAGCAATCGCGTCCGCGCGGTGCTGATGGTCCGCCGGTCACAGGAGGAGGTCGATCTACTGGTGGCCAGCAACCGGCGCACGATCCTGCGCATCGGGCTGGCGGCGATCGGCGTGATCTGGCTCTTGCTGTTATTGTTCTACAAGCTGTTCGGACTGGAACTGCCCGCCCG
>CAZMLI010000208.1:1210-8099 GCA_964566865.1 uncultured Planctomycetota bacterium | reverse complement strand
GGCGCCGCGAGCCGCTTCGAGGACGCGGACTACGAGGCGGTCGGGGCCGCGATACAGCCCACGGCGGCGGACGTCTTCAGCCACGCGCGCTTGATCGTCAAGGTCAACGCGCCGGGCAAGGACGAGAGCGCCGCGCTCGGGGCAGACCACCTGATCCTGGCCTTCTTCCACTTCTCGGGCAGCCTGACCCGCACCGAACTGATGCTCAACGCCGGCTCCGTCTGCATCGCCTACGAAAGCGTCACGGCGGCCAATCAGGCGCCGCTGCTCTCCCCGATGAGCGAGGTCGCGGGCAGCCTCGCCGCGCTGCTCGGTGCGGGCCTGATGGCGCTGAGTCCCGAGGGACGCGGCGTGCTACCGGGTGGTCTGGCGGGCGTCGCGCCGGCGCAGGTCGGGATTCTCGGCGGCGGGGTGCTCGGCGCACGCGCGGCACGCGTCTTCGGGGAACTCGGCGCGCAGGTCACCGTGATCGAACGCTGCCCCCACCGCCTGGCGCTGCTGCACGACAGCCTGCCGGCCAGCGTCCAGACGCGCCATGCCAGCGACCTGGCCATCGAGCAACTGGTGTGCGCCAGCGATCTGCTGATCGGCGCGGCCGGCGACGGCGCGGCCCGCACGCCGCAGCTGGTCAGCCGCGAACAGCTGGCCGGGATGCGCCCTGGCGCGATCATCTTCGACGCCACGGCGGACCAGGGCGGTTGCTTCGAGACCACTCGCGCGACGAGCTGGAGCGCCCCGACCTATGAGGCGGAGGGCGTGCGGCACTTCTGCGTCCAGAACCTCGCCGGCCGGGCCGGGCGCAGCGCGAGCCAGGCGCTCTCCGGCGCGCTGCTGCCATATCTGCTGGAGCTGGCCAACGAGGGCTACAGGGTGGCGGCCCGCAACGACACCGGCCTGGCCGCGGGAATCCAGCTGATCCAGGGTCGGATCACCCATGCCGCGGTCGCGGAAGCGTTTGGCATGGAGCACGTTGCGGTCGCCTCTCTTCTCGGATAACATGTGACGCTGACGTCAGATGATCCGCGAAACCAAGAAGGTTCTGAGGCTGGAGAGCCGGACTGATTCCCTCAAACTATTCCGGGATTTCGTTCGGGATACCATGGCGATTGCACAGATCGACGAGACGCTGCGTCCGCGCATCGTGCTGGCTGTCGACGAGGCGATCACCTCGATCATCCGACACGCCAATGCCCACAAACGCGTGGGTCAGATCGAGCTGCTGATCGCCCTCAGTTCACAGACCATCGAGGTCTCGATCACCGACTCCGGCTGCAGCTTCGAAAGCGACAACCTCGACACCTCGGATCTGAGCGAGTTGATCAAGCACAGTCGCGCGATCGAGATGGGTGATTTCCTGATCCGGCACATCATGGACGAGATCAACTATCTCTACCGCAAGGGACAGGAAAACCGACTGCGGATGGTCAAGTTCCTGACGGCGGTGTGAGCGCGGAAGTTCGCCCGGCCGCCGCGGACGACCCGCAGGCGCTGACCGGTCACATCGACCGCATCATCTTCCACAATCCCGAGACGCAGTACACCGTCGCGATGTTCGAGCCCGAAGAAGCGGGCGACCTGCTGACGATCGTGGGCAGCCTGTACCAGCCGCTGCCCGGCCAGTCGCTGGAGCTGACTGGCAAGTGGACGACGCATGCCAAGTACGGCCGCCAGCTGGAGATCGCCAGCTATCAGCTGATGCTGCCGACCAGCGCCGCCGGAATCCAGCGCTTTCTCTCGGGCCGCTACGTCAAGGGCATCGGGCCGCACCTGGCGCAGCTGATCGTCGAGCGCTTCGCGGAAGAGACACTCGAGGTGCTCGACCAAAGTCCGCGGCGACTGCTCGAGGTCAAGGGCATCGGCCCCAAGCGACTGGGGCAGATCACCGCCTCCTGGTCGGACAACCGCGAGATCCGCCAGCTGATCCTGTTCCTTGGAGAACACGGCATCGGCGGCAGCCTGGCGGCCCGCATCCACCAGCGTTACGGCCCGGACGCGATCGCGCGCATCAAGGAGAACCCCTACCAGCTGGCCCTCGATGTGGATCGCATCGGCTTCCAGACGGCCGATCAGATCGCGATGAAGCTGGGCCTCGATGCCGACTCGGAGGAGCGGGCGCAGGCCGCCTTGCTGTTCACGCTGCACAACCAGGCCGCCTCCAACGGGCACAGCCACATGCCGCGCGCGCTGTTCATCGACGAGACACTGAAATTGCTGCGCATCGATGACCCGCAACTGGTCGCCGATGCCTGTGACAGCTTGCTGCGCGACGGACACCTGAAGCTGGACGACGTGCACGAGGATCTGCCGATCTACCTGCCGGCCTTTCTGCGGGCCGAAGAGGAGCTGGCCAGCTCGCTGTCGAAGCTGTCTCGCAGCGGCGATCTGGACGAGCACTCGGGTGAGGTGAACGAGCGCTACCTGCGCACGGGGCTGGTGGTGCTGACCGAGGGCCAGCAACAGGCGTTACGCATGGCGCTCTCCTCGCGCGTCTCGATCATCACCGGCGGCCCCGGCGTGGGCAAGACCACGCTGATTCGCCGCCTGGTCGCCGTTGCGATCGAGCAGGGTCGCGAGATCCTGCTGGCGGCGCCGACCGGTCGGGCGGCCAAGCGACTCTCCGAAGCCACGGGTCAGCCGGCCAGCACGATCCATCGCATGCTCGGCTTCAATCCGGTCGAGGGTGGCTTCGTCAAGAACGAGTCGGACAAGCTCGAGGTCGGGCTGCTGATCGTCGACGAAGCGTCGATGATCGACCTGTTCCTCGCGCGGGATCTGCTGCGCGCGGTGCCGAAGAAAGCGTCGGTCGTGCTGGTGGGCGACTCGGACCAGTTGCCGTCGGTCGGTCCCGGCAACGTGCTCTCGGAGCTGATCCAGTCGAACCACTTTCCGGTCACCCGCCTGACCGAGGTCTTCCGCCAGGCACGAGACAGCCAGATCGTACACAACGCGCACCTGATCAATGCCGGGCACTTCCCCAGCATGCCGGATCAGGAGCCGGATCAGCAGCTGGGCGACTTCTATTACGTGCGCGTGCCCGACCCGGCGCGCTGCGCCGAGATGGTGCTGCGCCTCGCCGCCGAACGCATTCCCCAGCGCTTCGGCTTCGACCCACTGACCGAGATACAGCTGATCACGCCGATGCACCGCGGCGAGGTGGGCACGGTCGCGCTCAACGCAGCCTTGCAGCGCAGGCTCAACCCCGACGGCCGCGTGGTCCAGTTCGGCATGGCGGAGTTCCGCGTCGGGGACAAGGTGATGCAGGTCAAGAACAACTACGACAAGCATGTCTTCAACGGGGATATCGGCTTCATTCGCAGTTACGACGCGGTGGACGACAAGCTGGAGATCGACTTCGATGGGCGCTCGCTGACCTACGAGCCCGGGGAGGCCGATGAGCTCAAGCTGGCCTACTGCGTGACCGTGCACAAGAGCCAGGGCAGCGAGTATCCGGCCGTCGTGCTGCCGCTGCTGACACAGCACTACATGCTGCTGCAACGCAACCTGCTCTACACGGCGATCACCCGCGGAAAGCAGCTGGTGGTGATCGTGGGGACCGATAAGGCCTTGAGAATCGCGATCGAGAACGACAAGATACGACGTCGCTATTCACATCTGGCGGACCGCCTGAAAGGACTGTAGTGCAAAGACTCATCTGCTTCTGCCTGCTTTGCCTGGCGCTGCTGGGCTGCAACGCCTGCGACGGCAACAAGAAGCCGGACGACCCGGCCGGGACCACGACCCCGGCCGAGGTGGTGCTGACGCCCGTTCAACTGGTGGACGACCTGTTCGGCGAGAACCAGAAACGCCGTGAGTTTGCCCGCGACACGCTACTCGCGATGCGCGCCGAAGCACTGCCGGTCCTGGTCGACAGCGCCCGGCGCCGCGGGTTGCACCGCTCCGGAGAGATCATCAAGCTGATGATCGACCTGGGTCGGCTGCGCATCGGTGGGGTCGATACGCAGTTGCTGAGCTGGCTCGAGGCCACCTTCGGGCCCGAGACGATCGAGCTGATTCGCCGGGGCGACCCCAAGCGTCAAAAGGAAGTCGAGGACCTGAGCAAGACCTTCAGCGATCTGGTCTTCGGCATGATCAGCCTGGGCCAGCGTCGGGCCATCCCGTCGCGGATGCGCGTCTTCTTCTACTGCCGGATACTGCGCGACCTGGCCCGCATCGAGCGTGGCGAGACGCTGTCGGCGCAGGAAGCGGTCTGCGAGCTGCTCAGCCTGGGCGCCGAGGCCATCCCGGAAATCGTCGAGCAGCTCAACAGTCCGGTGCAGCTGGTGGCGCGGCGGTTCGCCTCGGTGGCGGTCCACATGCACCGCAAGCAGGTCGTGGCCGAGATCCTCCAGCGGGTCGGCAAGCAGCGGGCGAACAACCTGTTGATCTACACCACGCTGAACTACTTGACGATGCGGGAGGTCTGGCTGCCTGATGTCGGCGAGCCGCGCCCCCACCCCCAGGCCTTCGCCGCCAGACCCGACCACTACCTGGAGCTCTGGCACCCCAAGTTCCTGACCAGCTGGCAGGACTGGTGGAAGCGCCACCGCGACGAGAGCCTCGAGGACTGGTGGATCGAGGGCTTTCGACGGGCCGGGCATGCGATCCGGTCGACGCGATCGCTGGACGAGGTCCCGCAGCTGATCGCCGCGCTGAAGGATGGCTCCCAGGTCGTCCGGGCCAATGCGATGACCTGCCTGCGCCGCAATACGTATCACCAGCAGTCGCTGTCGACCTACCTCGAGATCTTCGAGCCCTTCCCGGAAAAGCCCGTGCCGGACGAGGCGGCGCTGCTGACCCAGCTCTCCAGCCAATGGCGGCAGTGGTGGAGCCAGTCGCGCGACAGACGGCGCTCGGAGCTGGCGCGCGTCGAGGCCAAACGCGCGCTGAAGCTGCTCGCGCACGACCTCGGCATGTCCAACAAGCGCCTGGCACCCAACGAGCTGCGCATCCTGTTCGCCGCGGAGTTCTTCCTGCGCAAGCTGACCGGGAACAAGATCCCCGACATTCCCTGGACCGGAGAGTTCCAGTACCGCTACGAGCGTCGGCGAATTCTCTTCGGGCTGCAGACCCGCGTCGACAAGATGCTGTCGGACCCGGCCGTCCTGCGTGCGCTGGACAGCGCACCCTGGTGGTTCTGAAGACTCTGGCTACTCCCCAACCGAGGTTCGATTTCGTACAATCGCCGGCGTGATGATGGACGAGACGCTTCAGCTGCTGCGATATGCCTGCAAGATCGAGCTGATTACCCGGCGCGAGATGGAGCGTATGCTTGAGTCGCTGGGAACACCGGCCGACGGTAAGCCGCCGACCCAGTTGCTCGTCGAGCAGGCGTTGCTGAGCGAGGCGTTGCTGGCGGATCTGTGGAGTGATACGCGGCTGAGCCAGAGCCTCGAGAACGGCGTGCTCGAGCCGGATGATGTGGACACGCTGCGCGCGCTACGCGAGATTCACGCCAATCCAGCACGTCAGCAGGAGCTGCTCGAGGTCCCCAACGCGCACGAGCTGGAGACGTGGACCGACGTCGAGACCCCCGAGCCAGTCGCGATTTCGGAAGCGGCGCAGAAGGCGCATCCGACCCCCTCCGGGCCCGGCCCGGAAGCGGATTCGAACGATAGCGGCATGATCGAGTTCGAGCCCGATCCCAGCCTCTCGCAGTACCGGACGCAGCCGGAAACGCAGTCCGCGCCAGCGGCGAACGAGCCCGCGCCAGCGGACCCGGTGACCGCCCGGCTGCAACCGGACCCGCTCACCGCCGCCCACTACGTACCGCCCGCCAAGCCGAGCAAGATCCCGCTGCTGCTGCTGCTGCTGATCGCGCTCGGACTGGGCGCGCGGGTAGCCCAGCTCGAGCTGCAGCAGCGACAGCCGCCCATCGTTGAGGAAGAAAAACAACCGGGCAGAACCAAGACATCGAGCAAGGCGGAGCTGACCGGCGCGCAGCGAGCCGCGATCATCCTGCGCGAGGCCGAGCGCATCCTGCCCCCGGCCAGCAACGAGGACCCGCGCGAGCAGCTCTACGAGCTGACGATGCGCTGGTTCCAGCGCGCACTGGCCGAAGGCGGCGAGACCCCCCAGACCTATCAGCGGCTCGGCCTGCACCTGATCATCCGCTGGGGCGAGTACGGCCAGGCGCTCGCCAGCCTGACCAAGGCCGACGAGGCCCCACGCACCCGCTGGGCCAAGGCGTTTGCCTACGACCGCCTGGTGCGGCTGAAACTGCGCGACGCGGTGCTGGCCCAGCTCGCCGACTCGACTCCGGGGCTCTATCAACAGGCCGCGAAGGCCGAACAGGCCCGGGTCGCGGGCCGGCTGGAGGCGGCGCGCGACGCATACGAGAAGCTGACAGGCGAACGGGTCCGCGATCCGTTCGTCACGCTGCAGTACGTCCGGGTATTGACCCGCATCGGCCGCAGCGCGACCGCGGCCCGGCAACTGGAGCTGCTGCACAGCAGCTACCCCCACTTCCTGGCCGCACGGATCGAGGCCGCGCATGCGCTCGCCCGACAGGGTCAGGCGCTGCAGGCGCTGAAGCAGCTGAAGCTGCTGGCATCCAAGGCGCCCAACGACCCGGCCTGCCAGCTCGCGCTCGGTGTGGCGCTACGCAAACAAGGAAGTCACGGCGAGAGCGTGGAGACGCTCGAACTGCTGCTCGACGAGACGCCGGAGCATGCGATCGGTCAGCTCGAGCTCGCGCGCTCGCTGATGGCCCACGGCAAGCGCCCGGCGGCGAAAGAGGCGGCGGCCAGGGCGGTCAAGCTGGATGCGAGCCTGACCGCGGCGGTGAAGAAGCTGCTGGGCAACTGAACAAGCGCATGGCCCGCAAGTTTCTTGGAGCTGAGGCTCTCTAACCCGGCTTATTCCGGCGTTCGCGAATCACCGAGGCCAGCTC
>CAZMLI010000208.1:0-1110 GCA_964566865.1 uncultured Planctomycetota bacterium | reverse complement strand
GGATCCGCCCCGGCCTCCACCAGCTTGCCCGCAAGCACCTGGAACAGCGGCTGCACTTCCTCGGGCGCCTGGCCGGTGAGTGCCCCGAACAGCGTGTCGAAGATGGTCCGGCCCCCCAGCGCCTGAGCAAGATCCGCACCATGCGCCAGGAGCAGGTCCACCAAGGGCGTCTCGAGGTTCCCACGGTTGCGCTCGAGCCGGTGATGGCTGACTCGATATTCAATTGCCCGATGCAGTGACAGCTTGCCTGGATCCGCGCCCGCATCCATCAGTATTCCCGCGAGCGCATCTCGCAAGGGGGTCATGTCCGCGCCCGAGTTGCCGGCCCATCTGAAGACGATGTCGAGGGCGCGATCGTAGTTATACTTCTTGCGCGTATTCGGATCCGCACCATGCCGCAAGAGAAGATCGACACAGGCGGTATCCACCCCCAGCCCCCGCTTGGCGTAGAAGAAACTGCACTCTATGGCCTGCAGCAGTGGATAGTCCGAGCCCTGGTACTCGTTGGGGCTGGCGCCCATTGCGAGCAAAGCCTCGGTCGCTGGCGCGCTGTTGGCCATGATGGCCGCCGTCAGCGAACTGTAGCTGTGGATTCCACCCAGGTTTGACTCATCCTGGTACATCAGCGCAACCCCCAGCCGGCAATGATCTGGACACCGCCGACTTTCGGGCGTGAGCCCAGTTCACTAGCAACCATAACCGCTCCGAATGGCCGAGGCCCCTGTACATTCAGCGGGCAATATTTCCGCTCAAATTCAGAGTGCCCACCGCAGCGAGTCGCGCAGAGAATACTCCACAGCCCCATCATTCGTAGCGGCACACTGGTGCAGCTCGGCTCCAGGGCGTGCTATCCGTTGCTGTGCGCCGCCATAATTAGATACGGCTGGCTCTGGGCGATTCCCCTGACTATCTCCCGATCAATACTTTTCCGCTGGCGAGCAAGAAACCGACCTTGACGCCGTCCTTGGTCCGGACCACGCATCCATCCAGCACGGTCTGTTCCTTGTCGAACGGCAGCTGGCCCAGCAGCCCGACCAGCGCATGGGTTCGCCTCATCTGCGCCTGGCTTCTGTCGTGGTCCTGGTTGCCCACGATTCCCGGAAAGGTCGA
>CAZMLI010000207.1:0-8112 GCA_964566865.1 uncultured Planctomycetota bacterium | reverse complement strand
AGGATGCCTTCTTCAGTGCATTCTTGAGCGCGCAGGTCGAGGCCGCGCCGCAGTCGTCGCACTTGCTCTTGGCCGCGGGGGTCGCGCGCCGCAGAACCTCGTCGACAAACTCCGGCAGCGTGAACGGTGTCGGGGGAATCCACCCCTGACTCGCGATGACGCCTCAGCCGCCGGAGCAGCCGCTCTTGACCGGCTTGGTCGCGATCAGTTGCAGGCCGCCGTCCGGGTCGATGTCGACCAGCGTATTCTGCAGGAACTGATTGCTGCTCGGGTCGACCGCGACCAGGCAGTCGCGGAACGGATAGATCTTGTCGTCCGGCAACCAGTCCGAGACATAGAGGAAGAACTCCACCTCGCTGCCGCATCCGTCCTTCTCGATCGCCACCCGCAAGACTTCGCTGCCCTGGCGCCGACCGAAGCCATTGAGCGCCTCGACGGCCGTTTCGCTAAAGGTGAGCATGCTTCTAGGATAGCAGCCCAGAGCAATCGACGCATACTGCGATTTTGTCGGAACCGTGCACAGACACCCCGAGTACCAGTTAGTGTTACGCGAACAGCATGACTGATACCCAAGACGACCAGACACTGGTGGCCCGCATCAAGCAGGGCGACCGAGGCGCCTTTCGCTTGCTGTTCGAGCGTTACGAGCGACCGATCCTGAACTTTGCCTTTCGCTATCTGGGTCGGCACGAGGAGGCTGAAGAAGTGGTTCAGGAAACATTCATGCGAGTCTTTCGACATGCCGGACGCTTCGACGGCGCGCGGCCGTTCAAACCCTGGCTGTACCAGATCGCGGTCAACGCGATGCGAACCCATGGTGGGCGACGCGCCCGCCAAGCAGTGTCGGACGCCGGGCTCGCCGCCGCCACCGATCGGAGCCAGCAGCCGATCGCGACGGTGGCCGCCACCGAGGACGCCGCTGCCGTGGCCGCCGCGATCGCCGAGCTGCCCACCGAGCAGCGCATGGTCTTCATCCTGGCCAACTACCAGGGGCTCGACTATCCAGCAGTCGCCCAGATCCTGGGCATCCCGCTGGGCACCGTCAAGTCACGCATGTACCGCGCCATTCGCCTGCTGCGCGGGCGACTCGAGGGCCTGCTGCCATGATCTGCCCACGCGACGACGACGTCTTTTACGGGCGCGAGTTTCACCTGCTCGACAAGGGCGAACGGTTCAATCTGGACAGCCATCTGAGCGGCTGCCCCAAATGCGCGGAGCGAGCCGAACAACTCACCCGCCGACTGCACTGCCTGAAGTTGCTGCCCGAAATCGAGCCGTCTCCCGGCCTGGCGGACCGCGTGCTCGAACGCATTCACGCCTTCGACCGCTGGCGGCGGCGGGTCTACCTGATCTGCCTCGCCGGCATGCTGCTGCTCGGCGCGACGCTGATCGTGATGTTGATGCTGCTGGCCCAGAACAAGGCCGAGCACCGCTTCCTGCGCGACCTCGAACATCAGCTACAGATCTACCGCAATACACACGGCGTCTATCCACCAGCCGACCGGCCGCTGTCGGAGTCGATCTCGATTCCACGCGACCGGCTGGACGCACACGGTCGCGTGCTCGACCGCTGGGGTCGGCCGCTGCACTACACGCTGCCCGGCCGACACAACAAGCAGCTGTTCGACCTGCAGTCCTACGGCCGCAACGGTCGCGACGACGGTGGCGAGAAGGACGACATCACCAACTGGTAGGAGGCGCGATGTCGGGCCAGGTTCAAGATTCGATCCGGGAGGGTGAGAACAAAGCCGAGCTTCTTGCCCTCTCGGGCGTTTTTCATTACATCGTCGGCCAGATGCACGATGTGGAAAAGTGGCAAGAACTCGCCGACGAATATGACGCGGCAGTCCTATTCGCCGTGCGTTCGCTGATGCGCCTGCTGGTCCGGCTGGTGATCCTCGCCACGCTCATGGCGATCGCTCTCATCGCGCTCGCGTTGTTCTTACCCCTGTTCACAACGCACTGACTGGGAGGGCGAGGCTCCTGCCGAGCCGAGAATGAGCAGTGCCTTGTGCAGCGGCTCGGCGGGAGCCTCGCCCTCCCTTTGGTTTGCGAAACCTCTAGATCAGTTCGTCTAGCCAGCCCAGCAGTTCGGTGATGTCGGCCAGGGTCAGATCGCCCATGTGGCCGATGCGGAAGGTCTGGTCCTTGAGCTTGCCGTAGCCGTTGGCCAGAACGGCGCCGTGGCGCTCGCGCAGTGCTTTGTTGAGCGCGCCGATGTCGGTCTTGCGGGTATTGCTGACGCTGGTCACGGTCACCGAGCGGTGGCCTTCTTCGGCGAACAGTGCGTAGCGGTCGCTGGCCCAGGCGCGTACTGCTTCGGCCATTGCTAGATGACGCTGATAACGTGCGTCGATGCCTTCGGCCAGGATGTGATCGAGTTGCAGATCGAGCGCCGGCAGCAGCGAGAGCACCGGGGTCGAGATGGTCTGGTTCTTCTTGTGACTCTTGAGCAGAACCTGAAAGTCGAAGTACCAGCCGCGGTTTGGAACCTGCTCGGAGCGGGCCAGCGCGGCCTCGCTGACGGCCAGCACGGTCATGCCCGGGGGGCAGGCGAAGGCCTTCTGGATCCCGGCCAGGCAGGCATCGAGCTGCCAGCCGGCGAAGTCGATCCGTTCGGCGGCCATGCAGCTGACGGCGTCGAGCACCATCATCCGCTCGGGGTTCTGCTTGACCAGCGCGGCCACCTCGACCACTGGATGGACCACACCGGTCGAGGTCTCGTTGAAGACCATCGTCACGCAGTCGTAGTCGGCTGACTCGAGCGCGGCTGCCACCTGTTCCGGACGCACGGCCTGGCCGTACGGCACCTCGAGCAGATCGATCTCCTTGCCCAGCGAGCGCGCGATGACGGCGAAGCGATCGGCAAACGCGCCGCCGCCGATGCAGAGCAGGCGCTTGTTTGTCAGGTTGCGAACGCAGGCTTCCATGCAGCCGGAGGCGGAGCTGGTCACCAGCATCACCGGATCGCTGGTCGACAGCAACTGGCTCAACTTGGCGCTGATCGACGCGTAGAGCGTCGCGCACTCGGCGCTGCGGTGGCCGTACATCGGCGTCGCGCAGGCTTGCAGAATCTCGGGACGGACCTCGGTCGGGCCGGGGATGAACAGCTTCGTCTGGCCCAGGCGTTCGTTTGTCTTGGTATTCATGCCTCACCTTGTTCGAGCTTGCGCATCACAAGCCCGGAAAGAACCTTGGGATAAAAGTCAGTCGTTTTCTGCGGCATGCGTTCGCCTTGATCGGCGATCGTGCAGACCGTCTCGAGCGGGGTCGGCAGCAGCAGGAACGCGGCCGAGTGGGTGCCCGCGCGCACGGCCTCGATCGCCGCTTGCTCGCCGCGCTGGAAATCGATCTTCTCGTGCTGTGCAATCTGTTCGGCGGTGATGCCCAGCTGCGCGGTCAGAATCCGGTGCTGCAGGATGCTGACGTCGAGCTGTTTCCAGATCGTGCTGGCATCGCCGGGGATCTTCTCGCCGCTGGCGGCCAGGTCGCGCGTCTCCAGCAGATGCAGGCTGTCCGGCAGCGCCATGACGAAGCGCACGCCCGTGGCGCCTTCGAGCGCGGCGACCGGATCGCCTTCGACCGGCGTGATCTTGAATTCTGGCTCGAGCCCCGCCAGCAACTGCGCCTGGTCGATGACGGTCTCGGCGCGCACCATCCGGTGCGTGGCCCAGATCGCCAGATCGCCGGCCATGTTGAACAGCGCGCCGAGCCGGCCGGCCGCACCGACCATCTCGGTCGCGCCGGTCTGCTGCTGGTGCACCAGCGCCGCCTCGTAACGATGGTGCCCGTCGGCGATGTAGAGCGTGCGCCCGGCCAGCGCGTCGGTGATGCGCGCGATCTGCTGCGGATCGGTCAGCCGCCAGACGCGATGCGTCTCGCCCATGTAGTCGACCGCCTCGAGCAGCGGCGGCCCCTCCATCAGCGGGTCGAGCACCTGCTCGACCTGGCACTCCGGGTCGTTGTAGACGAAGAAGATCGAGCCGGCATTGAGCTGAGTCTCTTCGAGAAAGCGCAGGCGGTCGGCCCGCGGCGGATCGAGCGTGATCTCGTGCGGCAGCACCGTGCGGTCGCCATAAGGCAGGACCGAGACGACGGTGAAGAAGCCGCGGCGGCGCACGCCGGCCTGCGTCTGTTGCTCGTAGCCATAGAGCGCGGGTGTCTCGTCTTGCAGCAGCACCTGCTCCTCGACCCAGCGGTCGAATGTCTCGCGGACCGGTGCGTACTCTTCCCGCGGGAGCAGCAGGTGCGCCAGGTTGTAGGGACTGCGCGCCAGGCACTCCGCCTTCATCTTCGCGTCGAACCGATCGTAGGGCTGGGTCACGACATCGGTCAGCTCGATGCGCTGTGGATCGTAGGTGTACCCGCGGAACGGGTGAATCGTCGTCTCTGTCATCGTTCTTTCAGCGCTTGCCGCGCCTCCGCAGCCTGGGTGTCGCGCAGTCGCAGGGAATCCCGCGGCTCGCGCAGATCGTGGTACTGGAGCGCCAGCGCATACTCGGCCAGCCCCGCCGAACCCCGGCCGGCTTCGATCAACGCCTTGCCATGCCAGAAGCGGTAGTAGGGGTTGGTCGGATAGAGCTGGGCGGCCTCCGCATAATAGTCGATCGCTCGCTGCTGCGCCTTGCGCGCGCGCTGCTCGAGGTTGGTCCGTAGCGCGCTACCGCGCTCGATCTTCTTGCTGTCCCGGTCGAAGATCCTGTAGACGTGGGTGAAGCCGAGCCCGCGCTCGAACGGCGCCCCGGCGTGGCGCGAGTTGTAGAGCTGACAGGCTGCCAGGTGCCGATCGGCCATGGCGTGCGACTGGGCGTAGGCCTCGATCTGACGGTGCGTCCGGGCGCGCATGAAGCTGGTCATGTGCAGCCGGCCCAGCTCGTAGTGGGTCCCGTAGTCGCGCGGCATCGCGTCGAGCGCGAAGCCGAACTGCTCCATCGCCAATCCGGGCTGCGGCGGGCGCGCTTGCAGATAGCCCGAGGCGAGCTCCAGATGACGCTCGGCACGATAAGTTTCGACCAGCCATTGGTTGGTGAAGAAGAAAAACGGCGCGATGGAGAGCATCACCGGCAGGACGCGGGCCAGGATCGGCAAGCCGAGGGTTCGCGCCGGCAGTCCGCGCTCTGCCGCGATCAGCGCGCAACACAGCCCCGCCAGCGTCCAGACCGTCGAGGTGATGCCGATCACGTAGAGATCGAAATCGACGATGCTGTGCAGCAGGAACCCGGCCACGCCGACCCCCATCGCCCAGAGGGTCAGTCGCTCGAATTTCGGCCGGATCAACAGGCCAATCAGAACAAACACGACCAGGGCCACCAGGTAGGCCAGCCCCTCATTCCCCTGGCCGTCTTTACCCACCGGCCCATCGAACGACTTGTCGATCGCGAAGAGGAAGGCGAACGCCAGCGCGCCGACCAGGTAGTAGATCTTGCCCGCGTGTGGCATTGCCTCCCCATCGCCGTCGCCGTCGCGAGCTGGCTCGGGCTCGGCCAGCGGCGTCTCGGGCTTGCGCCCCAGGCGGCGCCAGAACAGAGCCCAGAAAACACAGAAGGCAAGCAGCCCCGGAATCCCGACCTCGGCCGCCAGTTGCACGTAGTTGTTGTGCGCCTGTTGAACCTGGCCGGCGGCGGCGTCGCGGTAGCCGGGATAGTAGCTGGCGAAGTTGTCCGGCCCCACGCCGCGCAGTGGATGATCCCGCGCGATGCGATAGCCCGCGCGCCAGTAGCCCAGCCGCACGCGGATCGTATCGCCGAGCACCTTGCGCGTCGGAAAGGTATCGCCCAGTGCGGAGCGAAGCTTGCTGAACGGACCGACCCGGTAGGCCGTCAGACAGAACAGGCCCAGCCCGAGCGCCAGCAGACAGCCCACGATGACCGCACTCCGGCGATGTTCGAGGATCAGCCGCCAGCGCACCAGGCAGCCCAGCGCCAGCGCCGCGCCGAGCGCCAGGATGCCGCCCTTCGAGCCGGACAGCAGCAGCGCCACGCCGACCGCCGCGGGCAGCAACCAGGCGGCGAAGCGCCAGCGCGTCCCGCGCTGCTGCAGCGCCAGCACCAGCGTCAGCGGCAACAAAGCGATCAGATATCCGGCCAGGCTGTTGGCCAGCACGAAGGTCGAGAAGATCCGCCTGGAGTTGACGCGGATCATCCAGTGCTCGCGCATCTCGGCCGGAATCATCGGCAACATCTCGAGGCCCGCGGCCCGCATCGTTTCGAAACCCCAGAAGCGCTGGTAGATCCCGTAGAGCGCGATCACCCCCACCGCGCCGAGCAGCGTGCGCAGCAGCAGCCGTGCGCCGGTCCTGCGTCCGTACTGCAGCGCCAGCCAGAAGCAGCACAGATCCCCGACCCAGTAGCTCAGCCGGACCCAGGCATGCAGCGCGTCGGCCGCCGCGTAAGCCGAGATGCCGGCCAGCCCGAGAAAGATCAGTGCCGGGATCTCGAGGCCAGAGAAGACCACCTCGAAACCGCCCTCGAGCACGCAGCGCAAGAACCAGATCAGCGTCGCGGTGACGATGAAGACCAGCATCAAGTTATTGGTGCCCAGTCCCTGTCCGCCAACGCCGGCGCTGGCGACCATCGGCCGGGTCACCAGGTAGAAGCAGAACATCGTCAGCACCAGGAAGTCGGCCACGGACCCGACCTGCTGGGCCAGATCCGGCGGCGGCGCGACGGTCTCCTGCGCCTTACGAGCGCTCGCCGCCTGCTGCTTCTTTTTCTTCTTCTCGCGCTTTCCCATCGTCGGTCCGTTCCCGTCCCACGCGGCTTTCGTGCTCCAGGATGCCGACCAGGATCAAGATCAACAGCGTCTGGATCATGATCAGCACCGCACCCAGCTCCGACACCTGATACAGCAGCGTCGCGCCGAGCCCCGAACAAAATGTCAACAGATACATCGTCAGCACCGCACGCCGGGTGCTCATGCCCATCCGCACCAGGCGATGGGAAAAGTGATTCGTGTCGCCGACGTAAATCGGCTTGCCCAGGCGCAAACGCAGCAGGATCACCGAGGTGGTGTCGAACAACGGCACCGCCATCACCAGCAGCGGCAGGATCACCGCATACACATGACTCCGCTGGTAGTAGGTGGCCAGGATCGTCAGCGTCGAGAGCAGGTAACCGATGGTCAGGCTACCGGCGTCTCCCATGAAAATCGAGGCCGGGGGGAAATTGTAGCGCAAGTACCCCAGCAGGGCGCCCAGCAAAGCCAGCAAGGATGCGGTGATCAGCAGCTGCCCGGACTGGATCGAGACCAGCAGGAAGATGCCGCAGGCCGAGGCGGCCACGCCGGCCGACAGCCCGTCCATGTTGTCCAGCAAGTTGATCGCGTTGGTCACCACGACGATCCACAGCACCGTCAGCGCATAACTGTAGACCAGCGAGTCGACCAGCAGCGTCGCGCGAATGCCGCAGGCCGCCAGGCCCAGCCCGACGAGCACCTCGGCGCTCAACTTGGGCAGCGGCCCCAGGGCATGTGTATCGTCCCACAGCCCGACCCCGAAGAGCACCAGCCCACCGAGGAACAGTGCGCCCAGCTGTGGCAATCGGCTCATCAGACCCGGCAGGTGCTGGCCCAGCGAAGCCGGCAGCCAGGCCGGCTGGGTCTGCTGCAGCAGCCAGGCGGCCAGCACTCCGAGCCCCAGCGTGCCCCAGAAGGCACAGAAGATGGCGATGCCGCCACCGTACGGCGTGGCGCCCTGGTGGAACTTCTGCAGATTCGGCCGGTCGACGAAGCCGATCCGGGTCGCCCAGCGCCGAACCAGCGCCGTCAGCAGCAGCGACAGGCCCGTCGCACAAAGCAGCACACAGAGGGCTGCAAGCGCTAGAGAGGCGTTCCTGGACATCTGAGCGTCGATAAACCCCAGGTCTGGGCAAAGGACAAAAGTAAAACAGCCACGAAAAATGATCTTGACTGATTAGTTAAGTCGAGCTACCCTGAAAACGATGAAAAACCCTGCTGAATCTGCCCCAGGAGAGCTGCTGCTAGAATCTTCACTGGACAGTTAAGCAAACAGTCAAGATGTAACCATTTGGTTAGCGTTGGTCACAAGGGATCGCGTTCAGGGGGTAGGACCTGATGCGGAGGCAAGCCCGATCATCGCTAACCTTTTTTTATTAA
>CAZMLI010000206.1:5532-8122 GCA_964566865.1 uncultured Planctomycetota bacterium | reverse complement strand
ACTGCGGTCGCTGTCCAGGCGTTCGACGACTACGTGTCTGCGAACGGACCGTGGCTTTGGAGTTCAAGATCCTCCGCGGCTCCGCGATCTCCGCAGCTCCGCGTGAGGCTCCGCGCTCTCTCAGTTTCTCTGCTGGCACGCAACCCTTGCGCCAATAGTTCAACGAATCATCACCAACCTTCTCGCTGCACGGCTCGCCGATGTAACTCGTTTGACCGCAATGGCTGCCTGAACAAATGTGCGTGTTACGCGTAGATTCTAAAGGCTAGTAGTACAGAGGACACAGAGGCGGCCTGCGGCCGCGAGGTTGAATCGTTCCCCAATGCCCCGCCCTACGGGGCCTGCCGCGACTTGGAGCGTTCGACGTTGAGCAAGTAGCGCTGCAACCAGAGGCACCCAGACAAAGGCGTCGCGACCAAACGCCGGCGCAGCCGGCCTCTGTGTCCTCCGTGACCTCTGTGGCAAAGAGATGGCTCGCAACAGTGCGTCGCAACCCAACGCCGGTAAGAGCTAGCTCGACTCGCGGACCTTGCGCCGGAAGTACACCAGATAGACGGCGAAGCCGATCGTCATCAGGCCCGAGAGGCTGGCGGCGACGGCGTAGATCGGCTGTCCGGTGCCGAGGTAGCGGAAGACCATCGTCGTGCCGAACAACAGGCCGAGCAGGATGCCGGCCGAGATCAGCACGATGTGCACGGTGATCAAGGACATCGGTTTAGCGCGTCAGTTCCATGAACACTTCCGCCTTGGCGATCATCTTCCAGGTCTCCTGGAACAGTTCGTCCATCCCGCTGATCTTGAGTCCGAGCAGGTCCCAGGCCTCCGGATCGATCTGCGGGAGCAGCCAGTCTCCGCCGTAGCCGTACTGCAGGGCGCGGGCGATCGCGTCGCCGACATGCACGATGGCGGCCTGCTTGGCATACTCGCCGGCCGCCATCGGGTTGTGGTGAAAGCCGACGGAGTTGATGATCGCGGGCGTCAGCCCCCATTGCTCGAGCAGCAGGCGGCCGAGGCAGCTGTGATCCACGCCGAGAACCTGCAGTTCCGCCTCTCGCATCGAGATCTGCTGCGTTTCGATCACCGCGAGAATCTCGAGGAACTGCTCGTGGCGAAACTGGTCCATCACGATCTTGCCGATGTCGTGCAGGATCCCGGTGATGAAGGCTTCTTCGCGGCGCTTCATCCCGGTGATCTTGTCGATCACCTTGCAGGCGGCGGCGCAGCCGATCGCGTGGTTCCAGAAATCGGTCCGGTTGAAGGCGATCTTGTCCGAGTCGGCATTGAATGACTCGAAGACGTAGTTGGTCAGCAGGATCTTGCGAATCGAGCGGTCGCCGAGGATCACGATCGCGTGGGTGATCGTATTGATCTTCGAGGCAAACCCGTAGAACGCGGAGTTAACGATGCGCAGCATCTTGGCCGTCAAGGCCGGGTCGTGAGAGATCACCTGTCCGATCTGGTTGGCGCTGGAATTCGGATTGGACAGCATCTCGTCCACGGCCACGATGCTGGACGGTAGGGTCGGCAGGTCGGTGATGCCACGCAGCAGCTTGCGACCCGCCAGTTCTTGTGAAATATCGTCGATGGTATCAGTCACTCGCCCAGCACCTCCTTGAAGCGTATGCCGAGGAATTTCTCGGCAGACGCCAGCACCGCTGTCATCAGGGGGCCTGGGTGCTCCAGCTTCTCCCGGGAGCGCGTCAGGCGCTCCATTGCCAGCTGATAGTCCTCGATACGCAGCTGCGGTTCCGGCTCCGCTTCCGGCTGTTCGTCATCGTCCTGCGTCGGGTGTTCGTCGCTCATCAGGCGGCCTCTTCGGGTCTGTGTTGATAACGGTCCAGCACGGCGACCGTGCGCTGTTCTGGCAAGGCGCCGAGCCGCAGATCCAGCTCGGGTGCCTGGATACACTGGCGTCCCACCAGGAATGGGTCGATCGGGTCGAGGTGCATTCGCACGCCGTCTTGCTTGAAGTGCATCGGCACGACGATGCGAGGCTCGAGTTGCGCCACGACCTTGCCCGCGCGGGCACTGTCGAGGGTCGAGCCGCAGCCGCCGATCGGCACGAACAGCAGATCGGGCCGGTGCAGCAAGGAAACCAATTCGCTGTCCAGCATGTGCCCCAGGTCACCGAGGTGCACCAGGGTCAGGCCGTCCTGCTTCCAGCGAACGATCTGGTTCAGGCCGGCCTTGACGCCATTGGCGTCGTCGTGAAAGCAGGGGAAGAAGCTGAAGGTGATCTCGTGGACCACCGAGGGAATCGGGCCGATCAGCACCTCGAAGTCGCCCGAGACCTGATGCACGGCGTTGTGGTCGAAATGGTCGTGTGTCACGACCACGACCTGGGCGGAGATCGGCGGGAACTTGATGCCGATCACGTCCGGAAACGGATCGATGATGACCCGAATCCCGCGCTGGTCGGTGAGGCTGAAGGAGGAATGACCGAGGAACGCAACCCGCATGGATATCTGCTAAGTGCCGAGGACGGATCAGATGGTCACGTCGATCAGATGACCGCCGCCACCAGGACCGGTCCGCTTCCCGTCTGATTGGTGCTTGTCTTGATCCGCCTGACGTTTCTTTCGCCGAGACG
>CAZMLI010000206.1:0-5432 GCA_964566865.1 uncultured Planctomycetota bacterium | reverse complement strand
TTGTACAGCAGATAGCGGTTCTGAATGTCCTGCGAGTTCTCGGCTTTCGCCAGATGGAACTGCAGCGTGTAAGTCTCAATCGTCATGGTGCTTGCCGTGGGGGAAAAACCCCGAGTATATTACCATATCGAGAGGGCTCTGCGCCAGCGGCCGGCTCACCCGAGCTACGGATGAGCTGCTGAACAGTCCGGGCTAATGCAGCTCATCCATCATCCGCGACAGCTGTACTCTGAGGCGGTTGACCATCGCGCTGTGGATCTGGCAGACCCGCGATTCCGACAGGTCGAGCACCTGTCCGATTTCCTTGAGCGTCAGCTTTTCGTAGTAGTACAGGATCAGTACCAGCCGCTCTTTCTCCGACAGGTTATCGGTGATCTTCTCCAGCACTTCCTTCTTGTGCAGCTCGTCGATCATCGCGGAGTGGCGGGGGTCCTCGATCACGTCCAGCCGCCGGTCCCGCTTGCGTTCGGACCCCTCTCCGCTGGTCACCGGCGCATCGTAGGAGAAGATCGACGACGCGCTCGCGTCGCGGGCGAACCGCTCGTATTCGTTTGCGCTCATCGAGAGATGCTCGGCGATCTCCTCTTCGGTCGGTTCGCGGCCGAGCGCCCGGTACAGCTCGTCGCTGGCACGATCCAGCTTCGCCGCGCGCGCGCGGACCAGGCGCGGCACCCAGTCGTTGGAGCGCACCGAGTCGAGCATGGCCCCGGTCACGCGCTGCTGGCAGTAGGTCTCGAACTTGACGCCGCGATCGGGATCGAACTTGTCGACGGCATCCATCAGGCCGAAGACACCGGCCTGGCGCAGGTCGTCCGTCTCGACGTGATCGAGCAGGCGCGATGACATGCGCTCCGCCAGGTAGCGCACCTGCGGCAGGTACTGTTCGATCAGCTGATTGCGCAACTCCACCGCGCCGGAGCGTTTGTAATCGCGCCAGATCTGGTTGATCGCCGCCGCGTTCTGCGCCTTGTCGCTCGCGTTGCCGCTCATCGGGGCTCAGGCCTCGAATTCAAGTTCAGCACTCTCCTGGACAGGGTCATTCCGGCAGGCCCTCTTGCGGGACGGAGGCCACCTCGTCATCGTCGCCCGGCATCGGCAAAGGCGCCATCTGCTCCTGGTCTTCTTGGTCGATCAACTGGTCGGTGTAATCCTGGACCAGCATGTGGCCCACGTGTCCCAGAAAGAAGCCGATGCCGAAGAATACGCCCAGCGCCACGATGCCGGCTTGCATCGCATGCACGATGGTCATGTGCCCGGTCAGGCTGCTGATCGCGATCACGCAGAGCGCCAACATGGCGAACAGCGATCCGGTGATCCGCCCCGTGCGTAATGGAATGCCCTTGAGGATCTTTTCGCTGGTCGTCTGCCGTCGGATCTCTCCGGCGCGTTCGAGCTGATCGCGTTTGCGGCTGGCCCGGTTGACCAACGCGTGGATGTCCGCACGAAACTCCTTCTCAGGGGAGTCCGCCTCGCCGGCTTCGGGCGGAGCTGCGGCCTCGGCTTCGTCATCGGGCTTCTGTTTTTCTTCTTCCTCGGCCATGGGCTACCTTCCGAACAACTGGGACCAGAGACTGACCTGCTGGGAGCCCGCCCCGCTCTTGCCATTGTCGGCCAGGCGCTCGACCAGCTGGCGGATCGCCAGGCTTGCCGGGGCGTACGGAAACCGCAAGATGAACTGCTTTTTCGAACGGACTGCCTCCCGGACGTGGGGGTCCGAGAGCACATACCCGACCAGCGGGACCGTCATGCCGAGCGCATTCTGGGCCGTCTCGATCAGGTGCTCCCCGTATTGCTCGGCCTGAGGCCGATTGGCCGCCTTGTTGATCAGCAGTCCGGCCCGGTCGCACAGGTCCGGATAGCGCTGGATCGCGCGCAGTGTGGCAAACGCGCCCGCCATGCCGCTCGGTTCGGCCGTCATCACCACCAGGACCCGATCGGCCAGCGGCAAGACCACGTCCAGTTCCGTGCCGCTGCTGCTGGTCGTGTCGTAGATCACCAGGTCGGCCATCTCGGCCAGGCTGCTCAACTGGAGCGTCAGCTGGTGTAGCTCTTCAGCATTTTGACTGCCGAGCCCACCGTGATCGAAGTCTCCGGGAACCAGCTTGATGCCGCCCTCGGCATGGATCAGTACCTGGTCGATCGACTGCTCCCCGCGCATCACCGAGCCCAGCGACTGCTCGGGAAACTGGTCGAAGCTGATCGCCAGGTTGGGCAGGTTGAAGTCGGCGTCGGCGATGATCACGCGCCGTCCGCTGGCGGCGGTCTGCAGCCCGATCGCGATCGACATCACGGTCTTGCCGACCCCGCCCTTGGCGCCCGCGATCACCAGTCGTTGCCCACGCGGCGGCATCAGCAGGCCTCCCCCTTGCGCAGGTCGGCGCTCGAAAATGTCAGCTTCGAGAGCAGCGAACTGGTGGCCGGCATCAGGTCGTCCGGGATCTTCTGGCCGGCGGAGAGATAGCTGAAAGGTACCTCGGCGCTGATCGCCAGCTCGACCAGGCAGCCGCGGTGGACCGTCTCGTCCAGCTTGGTCACCAGCAAGCGGTCGTAGCCGATGCGCCGGTAACGCGTCAGCACGTCGCACATCGTCGGGCGACTGAGCGTGGCGGGCATGACCAGATGGCGCTCCTGCGGGTTGGTGACGCCGAGCAGGACACGCAGTTCCTCCATGCGCGTGTGATTGCGCTGGGATCGCCCGGCGGTATCGATCAACGCCACTTCCACGTCGTCCATTTCACGCAGCATCTCGTTCAGCTCGTCCGGCGTCATCGCACCGCGGAACGGCACGCCCAGCACCTGGGCATATTGCTGGACCTGTTCGAGGGCATCCATCCGGTAGGGGTCGACCGAGACGAGCGCGACACGGCGTCCCTGCAGCATGAGCCTACCCGCCAGCTTGATCATTGCGCTGGTCTTGCCCGCGCCGGCCGGGCCGAAGAAGGTGATCGCGTAAGGCCGTTTGTTCGTGTCTGGCAGTTTCAGCGGCCCGCAGACCTTGAACAGCACGTCGAGCCGCTGCTGGACCTCGCGAATCAGGTCGTGGCCGGCCAGCTGCTCCGGCGGCAGCTCGGCGGCGATCATCTGGACCTGCCGCCGCGCCTCCGCCTCGGGGATCTCGAGCTCGATCAGCGTCGAATAGAGCGTCAGGATCTCTTGCGGCAGCTCGGCGAGACTGCGGTAGCGGGCCTGTTTGACCAGGTCCTGGACCATGCTGCGAACCTCGGTGATCTCCGCCTCCATCTGCAGCGCCGCGGCGTCATCATCCAACTCATCGGCGGCGCCCTGGACGGACTCGGGAGGCGTGGCCTTGTACAGGCGCTTGATCAGCTGAGCCGATCCGCCATTTCGGTGGCTACGCAGCGGTTGCGTTCGAGTTCGCGCTGGAGGCTGCCGCTTGTCCGGCATCCGGGCGGTGATCTCGATCACCTCCTTGCGGCGAAGGCCCAGAAACGCACGCTCGCTCAAGCTCCGGGTGGACAAGATCAGCGCCGTGTCGCCCAGTTCCTTATGAACCTCCTGAAGCGCCTCGCCCAGGGTCGATCCGCGGTAAGTCTTGACTTCGAACGTCATGGCATAAAGTGAGTTATCTTATCACTTTATACCACGCTGGATGGCGGATGGCCTGCGATTAACTTCCATGACCCCTACTGCAGGCCGAACAGCTCCTTCAACAGGTCCTCTTTGCGGATGATCTGGTAGGGAAAGGTGATGCCCAGGCGCGACAGGGCGCCCATGCGCGGCGCTTCCCAGCGGGAGCGGTCGAGGCTGCGGCCAAGCGCCACCGCGGCCTGTGCGCGAACCTCGTCATGCTTGTCCTGACGCAGCACGTTCGCCATCACCCGGGTGACCTGACTCGGCTTCGGCAGCTCGCCGAGCAAGCGGGCGGAGAAGATCCGCCGCAGCGAGGCCTTGGACTTGACATCCGTGCGCAGCAGCGCGACCGCCTTGCCGGAGGCATCGAGCATGCAGAGCGAGACCACTGCGGAGCGGCGGACCGCGTAGCTCCAGGGGTGATCCTCGAACTGCTTGACCAGCGCCGGGATCTGCGATTTGTGGCCCAGATGGCCAACCGCGGCGGCGACGATCTGCAGGTACTCGTGATAATCTCCGCAGGCCGCCCAGATGTCCGGCAGGCGGGTCACGAGCTCGGGGGCGCCCAGCAGGCCCAGCCCCAGCACGATCGCGGCATGGTTCAGATGGTCGTTGCGGTGGTAGCGCGACTCCTCCTTTAGCAGGGCGGGGATCGCCGCCTTGTCTCCGAGCAGCCCGAGCGCGATCGCCGCATAGCCGGTGAGCATCGTATTTTTCAGCGATGCCTCGATCAGCGTGCGCTGGGTCTTGTCCCGTTGCTGGCCGACCGCCAGCAGCAACCAGCCGCGGTGGGCGTCCTTCAACTGGCCGCCCGCGGCCATCAGCCGCCTGAGGGCCAGTTTCGCGGCCGGCAGCCGGATCGAGCCCAGCGTCAGCAGCGCCGCCGTCGCGACCCCGCGCTTGTTGTCCCGGGCCAGTCGCTCGAGGATCGGAATCGAGCTGCCCTGCGGATCCAGCCCGGCCGCCGCGGAGATCGCCAGCGCGCGGGTCGCCTCCTTCTGGCTCTGGTTCTGCGCCACGGCGAGCAGCGTGGGCAGCACCCGGGGATCGGCCGCTGCTTTCAACCCCAGCAGCGCCGCGATGACCAGCTCGCGGTCGCCCGAGTTGCGCAGGATCGGCAGCACCTGTTGCGATCCCTGCGGCGTGTAGCCCAGTCCGAGCAGCGCGTAGGCCTGCAGCCGTCGATCGCCCCTCGAGCCCCGCAGCAGGCGGCGCAGCAGCTTCTGTGCGCCTTTCTGGTTGAGCAGTCCGAGGGCCAGCGTGGCGGCCCGGCGCACTTCCTGCTTCGGATCGCCCAGCAGCGCACGAATGGGCTCGAGCACCCCGTCCGCGGGGCGGGCGATCTTGCCCAGCGCAATCACGGCCGCCTGACGCACCGACGGCTTGGGGTCGCGCAGGGCAGATTCGAGCGCACCGACCGCGCGCGCGCGCTCGATGTCGTAAGGCAGCGCGATCGAGCCGCTCGGCCGATCCTGGCGACCGGGCAGCAGGTGGCTGGTGCGGTGGTAGCGGTCGTGCTGGAACTGCCACCAGGAGAACCAACCCGGCGGCGGGCCGGTCGTGGCAATCAGCCCGGCGGGTAGCTTCTTGCCGGCGAGATCCCTGGGAACCTCGGTGATCGTGGGGCCCTTCTCGGCGGGCTTGCGGCCGTCGAGTGGGTTCTTGCCGGTGGTGATCGCCTTGCCGCCCGGTTTCTTACCGGTGCTGATCGGCTTGGCCGGCTTCTTGGGGGTCGGGGTCGGCTTCTTGGGCGTCGGTCGCTTCGGCGGCTTCCTGTTCGGGTTTGGTTTCTTGGGCGTCGGCTTCTTCGGGCCCTCGATCGATTTACCCGGGGTCTTGCC
>CAZMLI010000205.1:0-8153 GCA_964566865.1 uncultured Planctomycetota bacterium | reverse complement strand
AGCGCGCTCTGGCGATCGAGATAATCGAGACGGCCCACGGCCTGGCGCCGCCAGGGGAAAAGGCCCGCATCCGACAGATTCTGACGCAACTGCGCAAGGACAAGTGATGAGCAACTTCAACAGCCACCTCGGCATCCAGCCGGGCGACGAGCCCAATACGATCGTGCTCGAGACACGACCGGAGCACCAGATCGTGCCCGGCATGATCCACTTCGCCGTGCTCACCACCCTCTGCGAGGTCTCAGCGGCACACGCCACTGGCGCATCCGTCGTGCCCGCGTCGGTCACGGTCAACCTGCTCAGTCCCGCCAAGCCAGGCCGCCTGACAGCGCGCGGCACGTTGATTCGCAAGGGCCGCCGCCTGGCGGTGGCCGAAGGCGAAGTCTTTCAGGGCGACAAACGCGTGGCGAAGGCGGTGGTGACCTTCGCCGTGATGTCCTAGGGGGTGATGCAGAGGTGTTGGCCCGTAGCCCCCATCCTGCGAATTTAACAGGCTACAGGGAACAGGGAACAGGGAAGGGAAACTGGGAATGCTGATGTGCGATGTTGGACGGGGTAGCGACGACATTGCAGAGAGGCTGCTCAACCTGGCGAGTGGGGTCTTGAGGGTGGTTGCCGATCTCCCAAGCTCCTCATCCTTGCAGCCTCGATCAGGACGACCCGCTCGAGCCGCATTTCGGCCATTTCAAATTCAAATCGCCAGTTCCCAGTTCCCTGTCGCCTGCATCACGTCTCGAGCTCCAGGGTTCAATGCGGTTAGCCTGGGTTGGCGGGAGACCCTGCCGCAGCGCCTCCGCTGCAGGTGGGAAAATAGCCGACCCACTTTCTTCTGGACCAGCTCCATGCTCATGGGCTTGAGAATCAGGTCGTTCGCTTTGCAGGCCAGCGCCGCCTTGATGACCGCCTTCTCCGTCTGCGCCGTCATCATCAGCACCGGTAGATCTCGCAGCACACGACTGCTCTTGATTTGATTGAGAATCTGGATGCCGCTGCGACCTCCGGCCAATCCGATGTCCAGCATCACCAGATCGATATTGTGCGCCATGATCGCGGGGAACACCCCGGCGCCGTCGTCCGAGAACGGGGTGTAGCCAAAGCGCTCCAGCATGCGGCAGACCAGGACTCGGGTCAGCCGGTGGTCGTCCACGACGAGGACCCGCTTTCCGCCTTGTCCCGGGTTCCGCATCGATTGCAGCGCGCGGGGCAGTTCCAGCCGGTCGGCCTGCCCGATCATCCGCTCGAGCAAGGCGAGCGCCTCTTCCTCCCGCAGACGGTCCGCGGACGGATTCCCCGCTGTCGCCGCCTGCGGCTCGGCCTCTGACCTCAGCGGCTGCGCGGACAGCCCCCCGCCCTGTGTCTGGTAAACGATCCGTTGCGCCCGCAGCGGCCGCCGAACCTTCAGCATCCGGCCCAGAATAGTCACCCGAGTACCCGGGTGCATCACTTCGAGCGCCTCGACGTCGCTGGAGCTGGCGGACGCAGCGACGACCAGCGGATCACGCAGCGCGCCGAGGCTATCCAGGTTGTGCCGCGCCAGCTGCCGGTAGGCCAGCAGCGCCTGCAAGGCCAGCCGCCTCGCGGCCGACAGGTTCGCGACCCAGGCCTTCCTCGGCGCGCTCTCTCCGATCAACTCGGCAACCTGCTCCAGCTCCCTGCGAAAGCGGTCACGGGTGTGCGCGATCCGCTCCAGAACCTCGGGCTGCTCCACGATCAGCTCGGTCAGGACCTCCGTCTCGGATCCGAAAACCCGAGCCGACAATCCGCAACGGGCCTTGCTCGTGCCACCGATGATCCGCCCCCGGCCTTCCCGAGCGACGATCCGTCCACTGGCTTCGAGGTTGCACTGGATTGCAGAGTCGCCAATCACGATGTCACCACCAGCGACCACGGTGGCATTCTGAAAGAAGCGCGCGGTGACCGATCCCCTCGCCACGACCCGCCCGTGCTCCTTCATCTGCAGGCCGCCGAGGATGGTCAAGTTCTGGCCGCAGAGGATGGTGGCGTCGCCCACGTTGCCGTCCACGGTGACCGACCCCTCGGTGGTGATCTCGAAACGGTCCAGCACGTTGCCTTTGACATGCACCGACGCCTCGTCCGCATGCAGGCTGCCCGTGGCAAAATCCACGTCGCCTTCGATCACGATGACCGAGGCGACGCCCAGCGTTTCCTGATTGCGAATCAACCCGCCCGCGCAATCCGCCACGAATTCCAGTCGATCTTCATCGAACGTGACGTTCTCCAGAGCGGGCAAGATGACGGCTTCACCCACTCGGCCTTGGATGCCCACTCCAAAGACATCCGTACCAGACTCGCTCGGCCCTGGCCGGATCACTCGACAGAGCACCTCGCCCTGCTCGACGTTCTGCACCCCGCCACGCTCGCGGAAGTCGATCCGGCCGCGCTCGTCCTTTTCACCCACCCGGCGCGCGACGTCTCGCAGATGCACCAGTTGCCCATCGGTACCGTCCACTGACGGGGTCCCGATCGCGACCACCACATTCTGCACCGGCGCCCCCTTCGCCCGGGCCTGCTCCAGTCCCTCACGAATGCGATCGCCACAGATGCCGTGCACGATGCCAATCCCATCGAGCACCCGCAGGATGTCGACGGATTCGATCTGCCAGTCGCTTGCCGTGCTGGCCACCAGCTCCGCCCTCACCTGCAACCGGTCGTCGCTCACGCGAATCGACGGCTCCACCCGCGGCTGGTCCTTGACGAAGACCACCCGGCCGTAGACCTCGGCGCGCATCTCGTCTTGCGCTTCATCGATCACGACGTTCGCACCCGGAGTCGACGGACCTTCGGGACGCGGTTCGACCTCGACCCCACGCACCGTCATTCCCGGGCAGCCGTCTTGCCAGCGAAGAATCGGCTCACCCGGCAAGACAACGGCCCCACTCGAAAGAAGCGGAATCCAGCCACCATTCTCTGGCGACGTGCCCGTGGCGACGGTGACATTGCGAGCCGGCTCGCCAGAGGCGTTGACCTGCTCCGCCAGCTCGCTCAGCTTTTCGAAGTCGATGCCGTGCGTCACATCCTCCGCCGCCAGCCACAGCGCGAGATCCTCGGCCGTCCAGCTCTCCTCAGGATTTTCGAAGGGATCGATGCGCGCGACGCGCACTGCATACTGCGAGACGATCAGGGTTAGCCATCCACGTTTGTCCGACATCTGTGAGCGCTCCAGCGAGACCATTGACCAGACTGGTCATTTGTCTGCGCACCATCACTCCCTTTGTCGGCCGGCGTTCCCTCTCCGACGCGCTCCGAACCGCACTTCTCCTCAGGTGGCATCGATATTCCCGAGTCGCAATTAGGGTGCCACCAGCCATGAATCTTCTTCGCGGAGAATGTATCCTCTGTCCACCCAAGAAGATCTAGTCACACTCCCAACTTGTTACATGGCTCACGTTTGAGACAAAAGCGTGGTCTCTTTCATACAAGTGAGAGCGATACACCACGGCGAGCAGAGGTGAAAAATCAAGGCCTGTTATGCGGAGCGCAACGGCAGGGTCAAGGCGTCCCCTTATGGCACTTTGACCACCGGCTACCAGAGCGGCTCGCCGGGCCGGACCAGCCAGGCTGACTCGTGGCGCGAGAAGCCGATGTGCGGATAGTAGTGGTCGGCCGACGGAGCTGAGAGCAGCAGCAGCATGCAGGTCGGCTGCAGTCGGCTGCGCGTCTGGCGGATCAACTCGACGCCGACTCCATGGCGCTGACAGGTCTGGTCGACTGCCAGATCGGAGAGGTAACAACAGTAGGAAAAATCGGTCACTGACCGCGCCACGCCGACCAGGCGCCCGTCGTCCCAGGCGCTGATCAGCAGGTCCGCATCTGCCAGCATGCCGGCGATGCAGTCCGGGTCGTCGACCGGCCGGCGCGCCGCCAGACCGGAAGCCTGCAACAGCTCGACGAACTGATCCGGGGAGATCTTTACTTCCTGATAGCGAATCACTTCTTCTCGAGCTGATCCAGCAGCTTGAGAATCTCGTCGCGCCAGGCCGAGCCGATGCTGTGCACCAGCACCTCGCGCCGCAGGTGGGCCGGCTTGGAGAGATCGACAAGCATGCCGCCGCTGCGCTCGGCCATCGTGCGAAACTCCTTGATCAGGGGGTCGGCGGCCATCGAGTGCACGGTGATGCCACGCGTCTTTCCCAGAAACGCATCGACCGCGCAGCGGTCTGGATCGTGGGACGGCGCATCCCCGACCACCACGATGATCTTGCGCGCGCGCGGCCGCCAGCTCAGCGCGGCGTAAGCGTGATCCATCGCCAGCTCGATCGACTCCGGCGTATCGCCGCCGCCAGCAGCCTGCTCCTTCGAGATCGCCTCGTGCAACGCCTTGCGGTCGAAGGACAGGTCGAAGGTGCGCGCGATGTCGTCGCGGAACGCGATGTAGCCCATGCGCAGGCTGGGCGCGATGGCCTCGACGGTCGAGGCGATCGAGAGGATGTTCTCGCGCGCCTGCTTCAGCCAGCCTCCCATGCTGCCGGTGACATCGAAGACGAAGACCAGGTCGACCCCCTCGTCGCTCAGCTTGCTCAGATACTGGTAGAAGGAGACGACAGAGCCTCGCGTGCGGCGGTCGGAGCTCGGCTTGAACTTGAAGCTGGCGCCCGCGGACTGCCACCAGGCCTTCCACTGACCCAGTGTCGCCGGCCCCTTGACCTCCGTCGCCTGGCGCAGGCTCTCCTGGTGCAGCGAGACGACATACGGGTTGCTTTCTTTCTGAGCCGCCGCAATCCAGCTTCCGAGTGTCTTTTCGTGTCGCACGCGCGCGCAGGCCCGGATCGCGGCGGCCCGCACCACCACCTCCGCATGGTCGAATCCCTTGATCAGCACCTTCAGTCCCGCTGCATCCCGCAGCTTGACGCCCAGCGTGCCCAGCGCGCTGATCGCGACCGCTCGCACCTGCGGCAGCTTCTCGCTCTCCGCCGCCTGGATCAACTTCGCCAGGCTGGCCTGGTCGCCAAGCCGTCCGAGACCCTCGATCGCGGCGGCCCGCACCGAGGGATCCTTGTGTGCCAGGGCCGTGCGCAGATGACCCGTCGATGCCGGCAGCGCCAGCTCGGTCAACGCCATCGCGGCCGCCGCGGCAACCGACGCATCGGCGTCCTTGAGCAGTCCTGCCAGCACTTTCACGCTGCGCGGCGAGCGAATCCGACTCAACGTCCAGGCAGCCCGGGTTCGCACCTGATGGTTGCTGTTTCGCGTATAGCGTTCCACCAGCGCGAACAGCGCCGGGTCCTTCAAACCTGCGGCCGCAGTCAGCACAGGGTCGATCCAGAGCAACTTGTCGTCGGGGGCCGCGGCCTTGATCGCGTCGACGATGGTCTTGTTCTTCAGTCGCGCCAGCGCATCGGCCGCTGCTGCGCGCAAGGCCCACTTCTTACCCTTCTTCAACGACTGGAGCAATGGACCGATCGCGCGCTTGGAACCGATCTGTCCCAGGGCCCAGGCGGCGGGCGCCGAATGCAGGATGTCTCGCTCGGACAGGCGCGCGAGCAACGCCGACTCCGCGGTCCGGATCACCAGCGCCCCAGCCGCGCGAATTGCGGCGAAGGCCACTTCGTCGTCCTTGTCCCGAATCAGCGCGACGATCGCCTTCTCTAGCTGCGCGCGCTTGGGACTCTTCTTCAGCGCGCGCGACCGGTTGACCCCGCCGGTCAGTCGCGCCAGTCCATCCAGCGCGCGCACCCGCTCTCGGTCGCGTACCCGCCCATTGATCGCGTTGGCGTAGAGTTGCTTGATCGCCTGCGGATGCCAGCAGCGGTCGAGCGCCCGCCGGTAGACGTAGCGCACCAGCGGCTTCTTGTCGGTCAGGGTGATCCCGACCAGCAGCGAGACGATCAATGCGCGCACCCGGCGGTCCTTGGTCGACTCGAAGACCACCGCCAGCGGCACCGCGGCAGCGCGGCGCCGAGCAGCATCCTTGTCGGCGGCCCACGCCGCGAGCAGGCTGTAGGCAGCCCGCGGGTCGATCCAGGCCGACGCGCGCGCCAGCGAGCGACGCACACGCCCATCCTGCTCGGTGCGGATCAAGGCGATCAACCCGCGCAGCGCCCCACGCGCCCCGAGCTTGCCGATCGCCTCGGCCGCCGCGGCGCGCACATCCGTCGAGGGATCCCGCTGCAGCATCTTCGCCAGCAGAGGCCGCTGACGACGCGCCTTGCGCCGCCCCAGCTCGGTCGCGGCCAGCGCGCGCGCGCGACCGTCGCCGGTCTTTGCCTGCTTGATCAGCGCCTGCAGCGGCAACTTCTCGAGCGGCTGCTCGTCCGCCACGACCGCCGGCAGCAGCAGCAGCAGGAGCAGGCAGACGATACTGCGACTCTGACGCGGCTTGATCATCTGTTAGCTGCCCGGCTTGGCGCGGGCGATGCGCCAGGCCCCGTCCTCCAGGACAGCCCAGAACATCTCGCTGCGCGGCTTGCCGGGCATCGAGATCCGGCCGGAGGCGACCTTGCCCTCGACCTTGAGGTCGGTCAGCTTGGCCTCGGCGAACTGCTTGCGTACTTCGGCGGGCATCCTGGCGAAACGCTTCGAGAGCCACTGGACGAGGGTCATCTTGGCGAAGGCCTGCGGCTCGACGCCGAGTCCTTTCAACTCGGCGAGCGCCTCTGCCTGTCCTGCTGCCAGCCCGGTCTTCAGGCGCGCGTGCATCTTGCCGAACGCAATCCGATCGACCTTGGCCATCAGCGCGTGTACACCTTCGCCATCGGCGGTCGACAGCGCCTTGGTAAAGCGCTCGAACGCCTCCTGGGGCGTCTTGGCGGCGGCCAGCTTCTTGCCGTGGTGCTCGTGCAGGTGCAGCTTGCCCTGCTTGCCCAGGTAGGCCTTCTCGAAGTTCCCGACCAGGGTGCGCAGGGTGGTGGTGTGGGCCTGGCTGGTGGTCTGCTTGCACTTCATCGAGGCGACGATCATCTGGTGCAGCATCGCCAGCCGCGCGGCATAAGCCTTGGCGTTGGGCTTGTTCGGCTTGATACGCTGGGCCATGAAGTACTGGGTGACGATATGGCGGATGTTGTTGGCGTGGGTCTCCTTGTTATTGACCCAGCGCACCAGCTGGTTGATGTTCTTGCCCGAGTCCTTCGACAGCTCGACGATCTTGCTCATCGACTTCTCGATCGTCTTGATGTTCTCACGCAAGCTCTGGAAACGCATCGCGTCGCCATAGATCCCGCAGGGGATCTCGCAGTGCGACCAGGCCGTGGCCGGAAGGAGAACCAGAATCAGAGACACCGTCAGCAGCCGGGTTACCCACATGAGAAAAACTCCTAGGTTGTAAGGATCGGGTGGAGACGGGATTCTACCATCTCACGACGCGCCGATGAAGCGATAGACCTTGGCTGGCTTCGAGCGTGTCAGGCGCTTTCCCACCGCGGGTGCGATGATCCCGTCCGTCTGCATCCGCAGGAATCGCCGGCGGAAGTTGCCCGGATCGTAGGTCGTGCCCTGGATCACCTCGTGCACCGCGCGAAGCTCGGCGATGCTGAAGGTCTCGGGCACCAGTTCGAAGGCGATGTTGCTGTAGTCGATCTTGCCCTGGATCCGCTCGAGCGCGCTCTGCAGAATCTCGTGATGATCGAAGGCCAGGCGCTTGGCCTCGACCTCGGTCATCGAGATCCAGCCGGCGTCGGCCGCGTCGCCGCCGGCGTGCACCAGTGGCGCCAGCGTCGGCCGGACCAGCGCGTAGTAGGCGACCGAGATGACGCGGGTCCGCGGATCGCGGCCGGGACGGCCAAAGGTGAACAATTGCTCGAGAAAGACCGCACCATCCGGTAAGCCGGTCTCCTCGGTCAGCTCGCGCTGCGCGGCCGCCTCCAGCGACTCGCCCTGACTGCGGGCGGTTCGACCGACGCGCACGAAGCCGCCGGGGATTGCCAGGCAACCCTTGAAGGGCGCCTGCTTGCGCCGGATCAACAGGATCTTCAGGTCGGCGTCGAGGATGGTGAAGACCACCAGGTCGACGGCCACGGACGGGCGCGGATGCTTGTCAGTCATGATAAAGGTGGATGGACCGGCGCGTTCTACCACGCCGGTCCGACAGACCAAAGACTATGGCTGGAAGAAGCCGGCGCCAGCGCCGGGCTGCACCAGCCCTTGACTGGCCCGGATCGCCGACTGGCTGACCAGCTGGAACACCTGTCGCAGCGTGC
>CAZMLI010000204.1:0-8158 GCA_964566865.1 uncultured Planctomycetota bacterium | reverse complement strand
GGCTCTTAGCGGTTGCCGCGGGCGCGGGCTTTGCGAATCGCCTTCCACAGCTCGGAGCGATCCTTCTTGAACTCCTCGATCGCTTCCTTCATCGACTTCAGCCGCTGCCGCTGGGGATTCGCCGCGGGCGGGTCGTTGCGACGGCTCTTGCCGCGGCTCTGCTTCCGCCGACCGGTCTGGGCCCGCTCGATCTTCGCCAGCAGCAGGCGCAACCGCGACAAGCTGGTGGCGATCTTGATCGAGGAGGGCGCCCGGTGGCTGATGTCCAGCACCAGCGAGATCCGGATCGTACTCGGGCTGGTCGAGACCCGCCGCACCGGCAGCATCATCACGTTGGGGGCGCTCGTACGCTGCGGCTCGCCGACCCCGACGTCGCCATCGATCACCTCGCGCTTGGTCTTGGTCAGGCTGATCGCGGTTCCCTTGGGCGAGACCAGGAACAGCGGGCCGCGCAGCTGACCCGCGACCGATTCGCGGATCGTCAGGGCGGCGACTGCCTGCCCCGTGCCGACGCTGACCAGGCTGACGATCCCGTCGCGAGAGACGACGATTCGCTTGCCGACGATGCCGACCGTCGTGCTCTGGCCGAAGAGGTTGGTCAGCAAGCTCACCACACCCGAGAACTTCTTCTTGATCTTCAGTACCGGGGTGATCCGGATCGTACTGGCGGTCGTGCTGCGCGAGATGATCGGGATGACCACCGTGTTGCCGTGGCGGCGAGCCTTGCCCACTCTGATGTCACCGTCCAGCACTTCGACCTTGGTCTTGGTCAGGCTGATCGCGGTTCCCTTGGGGGAGACAAGCGCGATCACCGGGCCCAGACGTCCGGGCGAGTGTTCGGTCACGGTGAAGGCCCAGGCCGGAATCGACTTGCCGGGCGAGAGCACCGGCGGCGTGGAAGTCTGGCTGACCGTCACTGGAAAGCTGCGATCGACGACGTCGCCGAAGGTGAAGGTGCCGTCCGCGGCCGGCTCTTCGCCGTACAGCACGCAGCAACGCACCAGCGTGGTGTCGGTGAAGCTATCGGTCCCGGTCATCGTGGTCGTGGCGCTGAAGGTCAGCGTACCGTCACTGCCCGCCTGGCTGGCAAACTGCGTATCTTCGAGCAGCACTTCATCGCTGCTCAAGGTGCCGTCGCCATCCAGATCGGCCCAGACCATCGCGCTGATGCCCTTGCCGTAGTCGGACCTGTTGCCTGAGAGCAACTTGACCACCACCGTGCTCGCGACCTTCAGGCCGTCGAGCTTGAGCTGTAGCCCCTGAATCACCTCGAAGTCCTTCGACTGGATCACGACGCGCTGCACGCTCGGGGCGGTCGACATCGTGGCGGTCGACGACTCCGGCACCTTGCGCTGCGCCTGAGCGCCGATCGGCAGGATCAGCAACGCGGCCAGCACGGTGAGCAGGCGTACGGGACTCATGATCCCCTTCGCGAGAGAGCCAGCATCTGGCTTGCCCGCGCCCGCACCTTCGGATCCCGACTCGATCGGGCCAGTCTGCCGATTTCCCGCTGGCTCTGCCGATCGCCCAGCATCGACAGGATGTCGATCGCCGCCAACCGCGTCCGCGAGAGCTCACCCTCGCGCGCCAGGCGTACGATCGCCTTCAGCCCTGCGCCCTGGATCTGTTCCTTGCGACGGCGCAGCAAGACGGCCAGCGAACGGCCAGCCGCCAGTTGTACTTGATCCTGACCCACGCCCGCCAGCGCCCGTCGAACCGTCGACAGCACCGAGGCGCTACGCTTGTCGGCGCCCGCCAGCCGCAGCAGCGCCGAGGCGCGCACCGCCGGCGAGTTGTCGTTGTCGACCGCTTCCAGCAGCAGCCCGACCTGCGTCCGATCGTTGGCCGCCACCCGCGAGGCTGCGCGTGCCCGGACCGCCGGGCTACGATCGCTCGCCAGCAACTCGCCGAGCAGCTGGCTCGCCCCACCGATGCGCGCCAGACCGTCGATCGCAGCCAGGCGGATCGACAGCGCGCCGCCCGGCTCGGCAGCCGCGGTCAAGCTGCGCCGCACCGCGGGCAGCTGCTTGTCGGCGCTCAGCGAGACCAGCACCAGCGCCTCGATCGCATTCAGCCGCTTGCTCGCCTCGACCCGGGCATCCCGCACTCGCGTCGTCAGCTCGTCAACCCATTGATCCCGTTCTGCCAGGCCAGCGGCCGCCAGCAGTCGCTGCTGATCCGCCTTCGCCAGACGCTTCCACTGCGAGAAGACCGCGTCGCGCAGGCGTGCCCGGCCAACGTCATCCAGCGTATGTCGGGCCAGGTACTGAGCCACCCGCTTGCGCAGGTCCGCCTCATCGAGAGAGGCAACCAGCGCCACCAGCGCGGTGGGATCGGAGACCGAACCGGCCAGGCCGAGCTCGTTCAGCAGCAGCCCCCGCGCAGCGCTGTCATGCTCCAGAATCAGCGCCTGGACCAGGATGTCAGCCGCCTTCTTCGGGGCGAGCGTGCGGATCAGCCGCGCAAGGTGCCCACGCACCCCAGCGCTCTGCTCGCGCCGATCGCCGATCAACGCATCCCGCAGCACCTGCAAGCGCGCCGCGCCGGTCGAAGCCCAGAGGTCCCAGGCGAGCATCCGCAGCTGGTCGGTCTCGCCGGTCTGAGCCAGCTTCAGCAGCTGCGCCGCGTTCGTCCGCGCCAGCTCGAGGATCTCACTGCGCATCGCCGCGGAGGGCGATGCCGACAGCGCCATGACCATCGGGCGCAGGTCCGGGGCATTGGTAAAAACAGTGTCGCCAGGCTGCAGCGGGCGCCCACCAGAAGCGGGCAGCGGACTGGAAGGTTTGGGGTACCGTGAATGGGCCTTTACGCCATTCTCCGCGGCACTCCTGGCGACACTCGGCATGGTCGTTTCGTGATCTGCTTGGTCGGACCCGCTCAGACAGACAGCAATTAGCGCCAAAGCAGGTGCGAGCACCCAGACCATCGACCTCACCCAGTTTCCTTTACCCTGTTCCACGCCGGACATTAAGCAACTAGCATGCCAGCCCACCGGAATGCAGCGACATGACACCTATCACCTGCATCTAACACAACTTATGGCTAGATTTAAAGATAATGGGCAGCGACAGACAGCAGAGAATCGTGGGGGTTTCCCCCTACAGAGTGAGGTTTATTCCTCACACTGTGAGTTTTCAGCCGAGATCTTCCTCGAGAATGCCGATATACGGCAGGTTCCGGTAAAGTCCCGCGTAGTCCAGGCCATAGCCGATGACAAAATGATCGGGAATCTCGAAACCGAGGTAATCGATCCTCACCTCCTGGACCGTTTTCACCTTCTTGTGCAACAAGGAGGCGATCCGCAAGCTGGCCGGCTTGCGTGCCGTCAAGGTCGACATCAAGTACGAAGCGGTCAGGCCGCTGTCGATGATGTCCTCGACCAGGATGATGTCCTTGCCCGTCATCGGCTGGGTCGTGTCGAACTCGAACCGCACCTCCCCCGACGAGGTCTTTCTGTCTCCATAGCTCGAGACACGCAGGAAATCGCAGGTCACGTGCGCGTCGATCGCGCGGGCCAGATCCGCCATGAAGATGAAGGAGCCCTTGAGCACCCCGACCAGCATCGGCCGCTTGCCCGCGTAATCCGCGGTAATTTGCTGGCCCATCTCGGCCACCCGTTGCTGTATCTGCTCGGCCGTGAGAAACGGCCTGACCTGGCCTGGAAATTCAGCAGTTACTGACATGTGCGCGTCGACCGATATCAATAGGGGGTATTGTTCATGATCTCGCCGAAGCCGCCGCCACCCGGCACGATGTACTGCGTGGCAGTCAGCCCGACCTCCTCGTCCCACCGCTCTCCCGGCAGACTCTGCAACACCTCGGGCGACGACAGCCCACGATCGAGCCGCGCCGCATAGATCTCGACTTCCGGAAAAGCCTGCTGCACCGCCTTGATGTACTCCGGCGTGACGATCAGATGTAGCGCGATCATCTTCCGCGGCCTGCCCTCCACCTCCCGCCGATACATCTCGAGCAGCTGGATCATCGAGCCGCCAGTGGCGCCCATCGGATCGGGCACCACCATCACCGCATCCGCCACATCGCCGCCGATCTTCTGTCCGCTCGCCGCGGCGCCCGTCACCCTGTCGTCGTCGCCGACCGTGCGCTGCATCAGCACATGATCCTGTCGCACGCCCGCCGGGTTGAGCAGCAGGTTGAACTCGGTGTAGCAGACAAGCGACGGCAGGGTGCCCGCGCGCACCATGTTGACCACCACCACCCGGGTCTCCGGATCGATCACCGCACCCCGATAACACCCCCGAGGCGTGCTCTCGATCATCCGCGTCGGCATCTCGATCTGTCGCCGGGGCAAGACCGCGCTGGCCACCGCGCGCACCAGCTGCGTATAGATCCGGGAGACCAGCTCGTTGACCGCCGGCTGCACCGTCTGCGGCGCACAAAGCCGCACCAGCTGCGACATCAGCCAGGGATCCGAGAAGATATGGACCCGCTCCCCATAGGCGTGGGGCAGCTCCGACAAGACGTACTGGACATCGCCGTACTGCACGTCCTCTGGCTGATTATCCACACCACCTCCGCGCTACTTTAGTGGGCCCAGCAGGGTTCGAACCTGCGACCGACCGCTTATGAGGCGACTGCTCTGACCACTGAGCTATGGGCCCTATTTCTTTACGCCGCCAAACGTTACATCACTTCAGCGGCTCCGTAGCAGACAGGTAGAACCGCGCGGCGATTTTACAGTGCGACCTTTTATACCTCAAGCAACAAACGGGTCACCAGAGGCCTGGGTCTACAACCCCTCGGGTAACTCCCACAAGAGTACGGAGGGCAGACGGGACGGCTCGGCCAGGCGTAGCAGGTGGTAACCAATCCCTGCGGTCCCGTGGAAGAACGAGGGGGTTCCCATCACGGTGATCACCGAATAGCCTCCCTCCCTCCGAGAGCGTTCGACGACCCACGCGGCACGGCGCCGTGCGTCCAGCAGCAACTCCGGTCGGTTGTAACGTGACGCAGCGTCGAGCAGGAATTCGCTTCGACCCAGGTTCCCACAACAGAGGTGATCGGAGTGATGCAGGGTATGCGCAAGCGTCTTGCTCAGCGCATGCTCGATGTCCTGCCGAATCTCGGGGCTGTCGAGCATGCCAAGCCCGCCCAGGCGGGCCAGCCCGATCCCTGGAGGACCGTGGCACCAGAAATTCGCGAAGACGGGAGTGTTCTGGTCATCCAGGCGCCGATCTCGATAGTCGGGCCAGCTCTTTTTGTCATGCGAGAAGACACTGGACTCATAGGCGATTCCCTCCCGCGCCGCGTCCAGGAACTCGGTCTGGCCGGTTGCGTCGTACAACCTGAGCAAGGCATAACAAATACCTGCCGCGCCATGAGAGAAGCCGGTCAGATGATGCAAGGCCCCCGGAGTCATCCAGGCCCGCGGCCCAGTGGCAGTCGGGGTTCTGCTCTCGAGCAGATGTCGACCGCACCAGCCCGCTCGTTCGAGGGAGTGGCCATCTCGGAGCGCGTCTTCGAGCGCCAGCAGGCCCAGAATCGCGCCAGCCGAGCCACCGATCACGTCCAGCACCCTGTCTTGCCGGACCGACTCCTTGGTGATCAGCCGCGCCGCTCGTTCGGCATCCCGGATCAGCTCCTGCTTCCCCTGCAATCGCCCGATCAAGACCAGGCTGTAGACCAATCCCCCGAGGCCAGCGGCTCCGCCAAGGCCAAGCTTGCTCAGCTGGTCTGCTGCCTGCGGATGGGCCAGGTCCTCCCGCACCCGCTGAATCGCATTCGCTGCCAGATCGGAGGTTTTGCCTTTTCCGGGCGCGGGACTCACGTGATCCAGCGCGGCCAGGAAGAGCGCCACGCCACAGCGGCCACCATACAGCGCTGGACCCATCGGTTCGATTTGCTGTCGCCCGGTCAGCGGGTCCAGGCTGAGGGTGAGCCAGTTGGCACTGGGGCCTGTTCCGCGAATCGCCTGACTCCGAATCAGTTCCGCGATCGCGGTCGCCTGGCCAATCAGCTGATCCGGGGTCAGCGGCGCGAGCTGGGCCAGATCGGGCTCGGCTCGCCGGGCGGGGCTCGACCGCTTGCCCTGCCCCTCGGTGTAGCGCGCATGCATCGCGATGCGGATGTACTGGGTCTGTGACTCGAGATCGTCCTGGTCCAGCCGATCGAGCAGTGATAGCACCTCGTCGAAACTGGGTTGCTCGAAGAAGTCTCGGACCACCCGCTCGCCGTCGGCAAACAAGGCGGTGTCGGACGGCCTGGCCATGAACAGCGGAATGTCTGACCTTTCAAGCGCCCGTCGTTCGATTCGATAGATCGGCCATGCCCCGGACGACAGCTCTGGGTCGCCCGCGATCCAGCTTCCCGCCAGCGCCTCCAGCTCGATGCTGCGATCGGCCCCGTTGCTGAGGAACTTCGGATGCGCCAGTCGCTCGAGCATGCGTCCGTAGACCTGTGTCGGCCGCGGCAGAAAGCGGACCGGATGATCGCGAAAAACAACCAGCGGACCGTTCGGCGCTGTCAGCGCCTCTCGATGCGCGACCAGGCAGCCGTGCATCTGCTGGAATCCCTCGATCAGCTGTGGCAGGTGGTCTTGGGGCGGCTGCGCCTGGCCGTCGAGGGAAGGCAGATTGACCGTCGATCGAAACGAGCCTTCCTGATCGACCAGTGCCATCTGATCCGTATTGATCCACTTCCAGGCGGTGAACGTGTGACCGGTCTGCTGGTCGCCGGCGGCACCCAGGCCGCTGAGATCATAGCTCTTGCCGTTCGGGCCGGTAAACCAGACGGGCAACAGGCCGGTCCGGAAGACCGAGTTCCGCAAGGCCTCGGCTGTCAGCCGATCGGCGCTGCCTGCGGGCGACTCGCCAAACGAACCAAGCGTCGGGTGCATCAACGTCTCGGCATCGATCAGCACGGGGTACTGGCCGGAGGCAATCAGGTTCTCGAAGTGACAATCCGTCCCGAACAGCGCGCGGATCAGGCACAGCAGCCTGCCTGCGCGGCGATAGTAGGCGCTGACCTGTTCGATCTCATCGCACGACCGATGCTCGATGTGCTCGACCCAGCCATGCGTGCCACGATCGAGAACCCGCGGCGCCTTCAAATCCAAATCCGGCTCACGCTCGTTGAGCCAGCGGGTCAGTCGCTCGAAGGAATCTCCAACGCCCAGCGATCGCGGCTTGTAGATCAGCTTCCAGTCGTCCTCCGAGCCAGCACCAAACTCCAGACAGATCACCGCGCGGCCACCGTGATGCGGATCTGACAGCCCCGGAGACAAGCCGGTCACGTTTCCCGCAGGCCGACCGCTGCGGAACATCCGCTCGATCTCGGGCAGGTCCTGATGAACTCTCGAACAGAACTCGGCAGTCGCCTCGATCCATTGCTCGAGCAAGCTCCCAAGCAGCCGGGCGTACACCGGGTAGCGGACGAGCAAATCCCGCAGGCCTCCCAACAGCATCTGCTCGACAAATTGCTGGTAGCGCTTGCGCGATGTTTTCTCCGGTGCTGCGGTCGACTCGCGAAACAACGACGTGGGATCGGCCATGCGTCGCAGCAACTCGAACTCGATGCCGAGAACCAGCGTCCCCTGAAGCGCAAGAGAACGGAGCAGTCCCCGGCGGAGGTTCGTCCGAGCCCTGGCGGAGAATCGTTCGATGGCCTGTCCTGCTCGCTCGCAGACCGCTGCCCAGCCGAACTCGACAAAAGGGAGCCAGAGCTCTTCGAAGGCCACCGGGCTTGCTTGCTGTATTTGCCTGGTTTCGCCAGCGGATGACACTGCGGGCGAAGCCGGCAGGCTCTCAAGGACCGCGTTGAGCAGCTCGGCCCAGTGCGGAAGCGGCTGGTTGCTGGCCAGTCGAACGTCACCCAGCATTGCGCGGAGGGTTTTCTCCTGCTGGTCGGACAGGGCTAGCCGGTAAGCGAAGCGGTCAGCCGACCCGCTGGGGCCAAGCAGCGCCTTCCAGCGATCGAGCCGTTTCTGGGCGACACAGTGCTCATCGGCGGACGGCACACGGGCGACGCCCCCGTCCAGTCGTTCCCACAGCGGCATCGCCCTTCCGACTAGCGCTCTCAGCTGGTCATTGGTCAACCCCATCACCCCCCGCTAACCCGAAATTCTGGGGTATCCACTTCGCTCAGGTGTGCCAACGGAAGGACCACCGATTTCAGAGACATCGCTTCGCGCCGGTAGCCC
>CAZMLI010000203.1:0-8251 GCA_964566865.1 uncultured Planctomycetota bacterium | reverse complement strand
GAGCGGCAAGTCCAAGGGCCAGACCTTCCTGCTGACGCGCGGCGAGACGATCTAGTGGGGTGAGTCAGGAATACGTCGAATAATGCGAGGTGATTCTGGTGCATGACAAGGCGCGACGACGAGGCGACCCGGGAGGTCGTCGAGGAGGAGTAACGCAGCCGCAACGCCTGGCGGAGCCAGGTGTTGCGGTCGCGAGGCGAAGCCGAGCGATCATGCGCCAGAAGCGCCTCGCAGTATTCGACGAGTGGAAATTCGCGCAGCGAATTATCCACGCTATTCCTGACTCACCCCACTAGCGGGGGAGCTTGACCCGCCAGCGTGTTCGGCGTGGATAAGCGAATGTCGCTGCCGGCAGCCGGAGTTCCAGTTGCCCGCCGACGCGGGTGAAGTCCAGGGGTTTCCCTGTCAATGGATCCCTCTGCTGGGACGCTCTGCCCGTCCGCGCGAGTTCGAGGCAAAGGCGTGTGGCCAGGATGCTGCGCTCCAGGGTCACCTCGCGCCGCGCCAGTTTCAACGGGGAGGTCCGGTAGAGGAACTGGGTTCGGACCGTGGACAGCCAGGCCTGCAGCTCGCGCTCGGTCAGGCCAAGCGCCGCGAGCCGCTCCGGCCAGCGCGGCTGCTTCAGCGCGAGCAACGCCTCGCGCGTCAGCCGAATGCCGCGCGCCAGCGCGGTCCCGGCCAGGGCTTGCCTGAACCAGAGTCCGGTCGCCGTGCCGGCCTGGAGCCGGTAGTCATCCGCCAGCGGGCCGTCGCGATCGTCGAGGAAGCGAGTCAGGTCGCCGATCATTCGACCGAGTCGTTGCTGCAGGACCAGGCCCAGGGTCGGTCCCTTTGGGGAGAGCAGGGCCTCGAGTATGTCGGGTGATTCGGGCTTGCGTCCCTCGGCGAGCCAGGCGGCAATCGTCTCCAGCGCGGGCCAGCTCGCGTCCTGGATGGCGTGCAGCGCCTGCGCGCTGGCCAGGTGGCGCAGCGTGTGTCGCACCTCCAGCGAGCTGCGGAGGTCGCGCCAGTTGCCGGTCTGCACCGCCCTGGCTGCGAACAGTGCGGCCAGATCACGGTAGTGCTGCAGTTGTTCGACCTCCGCCTCCGGTGAGCTGGCTTGCCACTGCGCGAAGCCCGATAGCTGGCCGGCGATGCGATCGAGCGAGCGCTGGTTGTTGCGCAGCAGCTTGCCGAGCACGGGCGGGAACGGGCGCTGACCGATCGTGTCCGCACGGAGGAAGTAGGCGTGGAGCGCGGTCCTTTGGTGAGGCGAGACGATCAAGCGCCCCGTGAGCGGATCGCTGGGGCCCGCTTGTCGCCTGACTGCTGAGGCGTCCAGTCCGGCTTCACGGGTTGCCTGAATCTCGGACTCCAGCGCTTTCTTGGCCTGCCCGACTGCCCGGCGCTGCAGCAGCGGCGGGGCGGCGATCAGCGTGATCGTGACAAGCAGTCCCACGAGCGCGCGGAGCGCCACGCTGCGAGGATGGGAGGGAGTCTTGTCGCTGGACATCTGGTAGAAGATACTATTCTGCGAGAATCGATAGTAAAGGGAAAGCACTGTCCAGGTTGCAATGGATCTGGGCACTGATATACTCTTCAAAATCGCCCAAAATCGCCCTCAAGTTGCGGGAGAACGAGAACAGATGAGCCGCGTTCTGGTGACCGGCGGTGCCGGTTTTATCGGATCACATCTCTGCGAGAGACTGATCGAGGAGGGGCACGAGGTCTGGGTCATCGACTGCTTCGATGACTATTACCCCCCGTCGATCAAGTGGGACAACCTCAAGGGGATCAAGGATCACGAGCGCTTTCGGCTGCTCGAGGGAGATCTCTGCGATCAGGCCTGGCTCGAGTCGGTGATCGGCGGCCAGGAGTTCTCGATCGTCTACCACCTCGCCGCACGCCCGGGCATCAGCGGTTCTGTTGCCGATCCGCTGCGCTGGGCCCAGATGAACACCATCGCGATGCTGTCCTTGCTGGAGACCCTGCGCCGGGGACCGGCGACACGCTTCGTCTTCGCTTCAAGCTCTTCGGTCTATGGCGATCGTGAGACGGTGCCGTTCCAGGAGTCGGCCGGCGCGGTCGAGCCCAAGTCGCCCTACGCCGCGCTGAAGCGTTCCAACGAGCTGCTGCTGCACACCTATCACCACCTGTACCAGATCCCGATTCTCTGCCTGCGTTACTTCACGGTCTACGGACCGCGGCAGCGTCCGGAGATGGCGATCTCCTGGTTCACCCGGGCGATCACGCGTGGCGATACCATCCAGCTCTTTGGCGATGGCAGCAGTCAGCGTGACTACTCCTACGTCGATGACATCGTCAACGGCTCCCTGGCTGCGCGGGACCTGGACTTCAGCTACGAGATTCTCAATCTCGGCGGCTCGACACCGACGATGCTCAATCGACTGATCGAGATCATCGAGGGCGTCGTTGGCAAGCGGGCTGTCATCGAACATCTGCCCGCGCGGCGCGAGGAGCTGACGGTGACCTGCGCCGACATGCGACAGGCCGCGGAGCGGCTGGGGTACGACCCGCAGGTCGGGATCGAGCAGGGCGTGGCGCGCTACTACGAGTGGTACCGCGATCATGATCTGATGATCGAAGAAGCGCTCCAGAGCCTCTCCGCAGGGTGATCACCCCCGACAGTACGGTCCTCGTTACGGGCGGCGCCGGTTTTCTCGGCGGGCATGTGGTGCGCAGGCTTCGCGCGCTCGGCGTCGAGCGGATCATCATGCCGCGCTCGGCCGACTACGACCTGACCCAGCCGGATCGCATCCGCGCCTTGCTCGACGAGCATGGCGTGCCGGACCTGGTGATCCACCTGGCGGCGGTGGTCGGTGGGATCGGCGCCAACCGCGAGAACCCAGGTAGCTACTTCTTCGACAATCTGGTGATGGGCGCCTATCTGATGGAGCTCTGCCGGACCGCTGGCGTGAAGAAGTTCGTCGCGCTGGGCACGATCTGCGCCTACCCGAAGCACACCCCCGTGCCGTTTCGCGAGGAAGATCTGTGGAGCGGCTATCCGGAGGAGACCAACGCACCCTACGGGCTGGCCAAGAAGATGTTGCTGGTGCAGGCGCAGTCCTACCGGCAACAGTACGGGTTCAATGCGATCTATCTGCTGCCGGTCAACCTCTATGGCCCCGAGGATAATTTCGATCCCCGGAGCTCGCATGTCATCCCGGCGCTGATTCGCAAGTGTCTCGAGGCCCAGGAGCGCGGGGATTCTCAGCTGGAGGTCTGGGGTGACGGCAGCCCGACGCGCGAGTTTCTCTACGTCGACGACTGCGCCGAGGCGATCGTGCTGGCCGCGCTCGAGTACGACGGTTCGGAGCCGGTCAACCTCGGCACGGGCATCGAGATCACGATCAAGGATCTGGTCGGGCAGATCGTCGAGCTGACCGGGTTCACCGGCGAGCTGGTCTTCGATACCTCCAAGCCAAACGGCCAACCCCGGCGCTGCCTGGATACTTCGCGGGCCAAGGCCTCATTCGGCTTCGAGGCGCAGACGCCGTTTAGCGAGGGGCTGCTCAAGACGATCGCCTGGTATCGGGACAATCGAAGCTGAAGCGTAGCACACGGTGCGCCTCGCGCAGGGCGGCCTCGACTTGATCCACCGTCTGGGCCCGCGCAAAGATGAACCCCAGGTAATGCTGTCCCTCGGGCAGCGGTGTCAGCAGCTGCCGCAGGTGCGCGGTGATCGTGACCGCCTCGATGAACGCGATGCCGCGGGCCTGTTCGAGGCCGTCGATGCCGGTCAGCACGCCGGCCTGAGGGATCGGGATCATCATCACCCCCGACGGCTCCGGCTGACGCGCCAGACTCGATATCTCCAGCTTCAAAGCGTGGCGCAGCACGACTTCCTCGAGTGACATGCCGCTGCCGAAGCGCAGCGTGCGCCCGCAGAGCCCGCCAATCGTCCGGGCCGCGAGCTCGAGCAGCCAGACGCCGGCGTCGTTGTGGCGTAACTCCGCATGGACCGGACCGTGTTTCAGCTCGAGCGCCGCGGCCGCGCGCGTGGCGCAATCCAGGATCGCTTGCTGGGTGGACTGCGGCAAGCGCGACGGTGTGAGGTAGATCGTCTCCTCGAAGAAGGGGCCGACCAGCGGGTCGGGTTTGTCGAACAGCGCCAACATCTTCAACTCGCCGTCGATCAGCAGGCCTTCGAGCGCGACCTCGTCGCCGGGGATGTAGGACTCGACCAGGATCCGATCCTCGGGTCGCAGCATCGCCGCGATCCGGACGAAGGCGTCGATGAACTCGGGTGCGTTGTCGGCCCGGATGACACCGCGGCTGGCGCCGAGCTCGGTGGGCTTGAGTACCACCGGATAGTCCTGGCGCTGCGCCTCCAGATGTAGATCGCAGCTCAGCTCCAGGCAGCTGAAACTCGGACCGTCGAGACCGGCGGCTGCCAGCAGGCGTCGCATCTCGAACTTGTTGCGTGAAGCTTGAGCGGCGGCGATCGGGTTGTGGTCGATGCCTAGCGCCGCTGCGATGGCCGCGCCGACAACCACGGTCGGGTCATCGACGCCGATCACCGCATCGATCGGATAACGCTCCGCGTAGCGGACAGCCTGCTGCGCCGCTGCGTCTGGGTCGGCCAGGTCGAGCGTCAGGAACCGCTCGGGCAGTTGTGCCTGCAGCGGGTTGCTCTCGGCGGCGCCGATGACCAGATCGACCTCCAGCGCCAGCGCGGCGCGGGTGAATGCTTCGGCGCGATAGGTCGTGGCCGGGACCAGTAGCAGCAGGCGGGGCAAGACTCAGGCGAGGGAGCCGAACTGGCTCCCGGTTGGCTCGGATCAGCAGAACCAGCTCTCGGTCATGCGCGGCGCCCGCTCACTGTGCAGCGCGGCCGGCGCCAGTGGCGTCGTGCCGGCGAGGGCGTGCGCCGCCGCTGCGATCTGCGTGTAGGTCGTGCGGGCGTCCTGCGCTTCGTTGCCCGCGATCTCGACGATTTCGCAGACGGTCTGATAAAGCGCGTCCATTCTCGGGTCGGGGTGCGTCCAGTCATGCACGAACCGCTGCTGATCGAGCGACCCCAGGAACGGCTGGATCTCCGGCTGGTCGAGCAGCCAGGAGCCGGGCGGCACCAGCAGCCGGACCGAAAACTGCACGGGATCGAGCTGATCGATCATGCCGCGGGCGGCGACCTGATCGATCACGTCGAGGTAGTCGGCCAGGCTGGTCCAGGGCGTGAAGGCCACCAGCGTGGGACGCAGCGTGATGCCCGCCCGCTCGAGAATCTCGACCGCGGCGAACACGTCGTCGCGCGTATGCCCCTTGTCCAGGATCGTCAGCACCGTATTGCTCAGCGATTCGACCGCGCTGACGACAAACAGACAGCCCAGCGCCGCCAGTTCGTCGAACAGCCCGCGGTGGGCCAGGATGTGCTCGACCTTGGTCGTGATGTCGAAGGTCAGCTCGGGGAAGCGCTGGTGCAGCTGGCGCGCGATCGACAGCGCGTGCCCCGGTCCGTTGAGGAAGTCGGCGTCGGCGAACGACAGGTGCTGCACACCGGCCGCGACCAGCTGGGCGATATCGTCCAGCACGATCTGTTCGGGCACCACGAAAAAGCGCCCCTCGTAGACCGGCGGGATCGGGCAGTGCCGGCAGAGGTGCAGGCAGCCGCGGCTGGCCTCGACGGTGCCGGCGAGCAGCAGCTCTCCGCGCCACTCCAGTTGCGCATAACGCGAGACCGGCGGCAGGCCGTCGCGGCTGGGCCTGCTGAAGGCGAGTTTTTTCAGATGGGGGCCGACCGGTTCGCCGCGCCGCCAGAGGCCGGGAATCGCTTCGGAGCGGCCTTCCGCCGTGGCCTGGGCCAGCTCGAGCAGCGGCGTTTCGAACTCACCGCCAATCACCGCGTCCGCCTCGTTGGCGAGCAGATGCTCTCCGTTGAGCCAGGCATAGTGGCCGTAAAAGCAGATCTGGCAGTCTGGATTGACCTCGCGAATGCGGGCCGCGGCCGCCACGCCCAGCCGCAGCGCGGTGTGCATCGGCACGCAGATGCCCACCAACTCGGCCTCTGCGGCCCGCTCGGGGTCGAAACAGTCGACGGCCAGGTCGAGCGTGCGTGGCTCGAAGCCGGCCTCGCGCAGAAACCCCAGCGGAGAGGCCAGTCCGAGCGGCTGGCGGCCGAGCTCGTAACAGGAGACGAGCAGGATTCTGAGCGGGTTTGGCTGAGTCATGGCGGTGTCCCATTATAGTCCTGGAACCAGGCATTAACCGCTGATATCCTGAAGGCATGAGCGAACCCATCGTCACCGTCACTGAAGAAGCACTGAAAGTCATCACCGAGCATCTCGAGCAGGACGGCAGGCCTGACCTGGCCGCCCGCATGGAGGTGACCGGTAAGTCGTCCAACGGATTCCACTACGCATTCAACTTCATCGAGCAGTCCGAGACCAGCGAGGACGACATCCTGGTCGAGCTCGACGACCTGAAGCTGTACATCGATGCGAAGAGCGGCGAGTCGCTCAAGGGATCGACCATTGACTTCGCCCAAAACGAATACGGGGGCGGCGGATTCCAGGTCGACAATCCCAATCCGATCTGGACCGATCCGGAGAGCCTCAAGGTTCAGGAGCTGATCGATACGCAGATCAACCCCGGAATCGCCTCCCACGGCGGCTTCATCGAGCTGCTCGAGGTGGTCGAGGACAAGGTCTACATCAAGTTGGGCGGCGGCTGCCAGGGCTGCGGACAGGCGGATGTCACACTCAAGCAGGGGATCGAGGTGCTGATCAAGGAGAAGATGCCGGCGATCTCGGCCGTCATCGATACCACCGACCATGCAGCCGGGACCAACCCCTATTACGCACCGGGCAAGGGCGGCCACGACCACTAGAACCAGCAGGCAGCTTCGCCTGCTGCTCGGTCTGCTGCTTTACAGCGCGCTGACTGTCTGCGCGCCGGGTATGCTCTGCGCCGACCTGGAGCCCGACGACTGGGGCGTCCTGCTGGATCAGTACAATTCGACCATGCGCGCAGGCGATCGGATGGGCGCGATCGAAGTACTGAACAATTCCCCGAACAACGACATCAAGCTGACCCGGCTGCTGGTCAGCTTGTTGAGCAAGTGGCGCCAGTTTCCCGAGCGCGAAGCGCTGATCAAGGTGCTGGTCCAGACCCAGCAGGCCAGCTGCGTGGCCTACCTGGGCACGCAGCTCTCGGCGCGGCGGATCTCGATGCTCAATCGCTACGATCTGTTTCAGATCTGCGGGCGGCTGAAGAGCAAGGAGATCGACAAGACCCTGGTCGGATTTCTGACCGATCAGCTGGCGGCCTTTCGCATCTGTGCACTCGATGCGATCGCCTTGCGGCGCGAGAAAGCGCTTTATCAGGCGGTCCTGCCGCTGGTCGAGGACCCGCAGTGGCAAGTGCGCTACGCCGCGCTGATGGCCTTGTTGCGCTGCCAGCGCGATACCGCGGTGCCGGTCCTGATCGACCGGCTGGGCAAGGAGAAAGGACGGATGCGGGCCGATCTGTTGCGCACGCTGCGCGCCATGACCGGTGGCGATCACCAGCAGCCGGAGGCCTGGAGAAAGTGGTGGAAGAACGCCAAGAACTGGCTGCAGAACCAGCCGAAGAACCCGCTCGCCGCCTTTGCGCAGGACAAGCAAGCGCCGAGGGCAAGGCAGGCCAGCTACTTCGGCATTCCGATCGATGCCGATGCGCTGATGTTCGTGATCGACAAGTCGCCGCGTATGTCCGCGCCCTACAAGGGGCCGCGCCCCAAGGCGCGCAAGATCGACTGGGCGCGAGTCAAGACGCTGCGCGATCTGATCGTCGAGGAGACGGTGGCGACGCTCGGGCAGCTGCCGCCCGAGACCCGGTTCAACATCCTGATCTGCCGCCGCGCGCCCCGTCGCTGGAAGGCGCAGTTGCAGGCCGCGACCCCGGCCAACGTGGCCAAGGCGATCAAGCTGCTGCGCCGTCGCGAGGGACAGCGGCAGACCAACCTGCTCGAGGCGCTGACGCGCGGCATCAGCCTGCGCAACTACGTGCGCGATCCGCTGCACAAGAAGAACTTCGCGGCCCCGCTGAAGACGGTGTTCCTGGTGACCCACGGCTATGCCGACTACGGCAAGCTGGTCTATCGCAAGGTCACCTTCAAGGGCAAGCAACCCTGGCACGCGATGCTGGCGCGCCAGATCGGCGACTGGACGCGGCTGCGCAAGGTGCGGATCCATACGATCGGCCTGGGCAAACCGTTCAAACCCGTGCTCGAAGCGCTGGCGCGTCCCAACGGCGGACGCCTGGTGCTGCCGCC
>CAZMLI010000202.1:0-8256 GCA_964566865.1 uncultured Planctomycetota bacterium | reverse complement strand
ACCCAGACCTTGCTGTGCAGGATGAAGTCCGGATGCAGCGTGATCTTGAGCGAGTAGATTCCGACCTCCTTGATCGGCATCTTCTCGGCGTTTTCCAGCCTGATCTGGCTCAGGCTCAGCTCGAAACCATCGGCCTTGAAGGCCGACAAAATCATCTCGTAGCTGACCGAGCCGAACAGGTGGCCCTCCTCGTTGGCCCGCGACTCGATCGTCACCGAATGGCTGGCGAGCGCCTCGGCTACCTTGCCGAGCTCCTCGTTTCGCTTCGCCTCACGCGCCTCGTACTTGCGCTGCTCCTGATCGAGCTGCTTCTTGTTGGCGTCCGAGACGGTGGTGGCGATCCCCTTGGGAATCAGGAAGTTCCGACCGTAGCCGGTGCTGACCTTGACCACGTCCCCGCGCCGACCGAGCTTGATCACGTCTTCCTTGAGCAGAACTTCGATGTTTGCCATGGATCGATCCTTAGCTGACGTAGGGCAGCAGGGAGAGGAAGCGCGCATACTTGACTGCCCGCTTGGCCGAGCGCTGATGCTTGGCGCAGCTACCGGAGCGCTTGCGCGAGAACAGCTTGCCCTGCGCGGTCACCAGCTTCTGCAGGCCTGCGAGGTCCTTGTAGTCGACCTCCTCGACCTTGTTGCGACAGAAGCGGCAGCGCTTCTTCTTGCGGTAACGGTGAACCTTCTTCGACTTTGCCGGGCCGCGGCCCTTGCCCTTGTGCTTCTTCACGGTGCTGTGGTCCTTAGTGTGTGAACGTCCAGACGTGCTGCTTTGACTATCTGCCCGGCAGCTTTGTGCAACGAAGGTCGGGAGTATACCACCCGGCCATCAAAAAGGGTCCTGAATATCCGGCAACTCGAATTCCCCATCTGAGGGGCCCTCGGGACCCTCCGGCGACGATTCGCTCAGGAGCTGAATCGTCTCCGCTACCACCTTCAGCCTGCTCTGCTCGCCCTTGCGAGTCTGCCAGCGCTCTTGCTTCAGCCGGCCTGCGATCAGCGTCGGCATGCCGAGCTTCAGCAGACCGTGCATCTCCAGGGCCAGCTCCTCCACGCAGAGAATCTCGACGAAGCAGGTCTCGTCCTGCAGCTGACCATCACGATCCCGGAAAGAGCGATTGACCGCCAGTCCGAAGTCGGCCACCGCCACCCCGCTGGGGGTGTAACGCAACTGTGGCGCCCGCGTGAGGTTTCCCTGCAAGAAGACCCGGTTCAATCGGTTCCCTTGTCCTCCTCCTTGGTCTTCTCGGCCGGCGCTTCGGCGGGCGTTTCCACTGCGGGCGCCTCGGCGCTCTCGGTGGTCGGCGCCTCGACGCTCTCGGTGGTCGACGCCTCGGCGCTCTCGGTGGTCGGCGCCTCGGTGCTCTCGGTGGTCGCGGCAGTTGCCGGCGCGGCATCTGCGCTCGCCTCGGGCGCAGCTTCCTTCGCGGCGTCGTCGGTCCTGACCGGTGAGGGCGCGGCAGCGGCAGCGGCGAGCGCGGCCGCCTCGACCTCCTGGATGCGCAGCAGTTCCTTGTCCTCGGACTCCAGGAGCAGCTGCATCTTCTCCGGTTCGCGGAACTGGATCAGGTTGCGGATGACGTTTTCCGACAACTCCAGGTCCCGCAACAGGCCGGAGATGTTGGTCGGGGGCAGCTGGAAATAGACCAGGGCATAGGTCGCGCGCTTGTGGCCCTTGATCTGGTAGCAGAGCTTGCGCTCGCCCCAGCGGCGTGCCCGGATCATCTCGCCGCCGTGCTTGACGAAGAAGGCCGAGATATCAGATTCGCACTCGGTCCAGTCACGGGTGGCGAAGCGGTTGTCCAGCAGGAACATCGCTTCGTAGTTATTGAAAGCAACCATGCTTCTGTCTTCCTTTATACTCAGTTCTGTTTATCCATTGTGCTGATTCATTGCTTGCTGAATGCCGTCTTCGAGCCAGCAAGTCACTGCATTGACCGCGTCGTCCAGCACCGGCTCGATCACCTTGCGCTGCGCGCTGCTGAAGGCGCGGAGCACGTAGTCGGCCGGGTCGAGCCTGTTGTCTCGGTCGATGCCGATGCGCATCCTGGGAAAGTCCTGCGTGCCCAGATGTTCGGCGATCGACTTCAGTCCGTTCTGGCCGCCGCTGCCGCCGCCGGGGCGAATACGTAGCACCCCCAGCCCGAGATCGATGTCGTCGCAGATCACCAGCAGCTGCTCCAGCGCAATCTCGTAGTAGTCGACCAGCGCGCGCACCGCCTTGCCGGACAGGTTCATGTAGGTCATCGGCTTGGCCAGCTTGGTCTTGACCGGCGCACTGATGCCGGCCAGCTGTGTCTGAAACTTGCTGCGGGCAAAGGCCGCCCCTGCGCCGGCGGCCAGCCGGTCGAGAACCTCGAACCCCACGTTGTGTCGGGTTCCCAGGTAGTCCTTTCCCGGGTTGCCGAGTCCGACGACGAGGTGCATGAGTCAAAATTTCCCCGAGAATCTCGCTACGACTCCGAGCCGGCATCGGGGGTTTCCCCTGCGTCCGGCGCTGCTTCCGCATCGGCCTCGGTCTCGGCATCCTCGTCGAGCTTCAGTTTCTTGCTCATCACGACCTGCACCACCGCCGCCTTGGGGTGCACCAGCGCCGTGACGCCCGGGGGCAGCGCCAGCTCGTTGACGTGCAGCACGCTGCCGACTTCCATGTGCTCGATCGGCACGACGATCTCGGACGGCAGATCGCACGCCTTGCACGAGATCTGGAGGTCGACCAGGTGATAGTCGGTCAGCCCGCCGGAAAGCAGGCCGATCGGGGTCCCGGTGAAGCGCAAGGCGATGGCGAGCGTAATCACGTCGTCTGACGCGATGCGCTTGAAGTCCATGTGCAGGACTTCCGAGCCGAAGGTGTCGAACTGAACCGCCTGGACCAGGCTCTGCTGGACCTTGCCGTCCATCTCGAGATCGACCAGCCGCTCGTGCGAGGCGATCAAGGTGTCGACTTGCGCCAGCTCGAGCACGATCGCCTTGGACTCGCCGGAGCCGTAGAGCACGGCGGGCACTTTCGATTGTTTGCGCAACCCGCGGGCTGCGTTGGTGCCCGGCTTGGTGCGAAGTTCTGCAGTGAGTTTCATTTGGGTAACCAACCTTCAAAGAGGCCACTCACCGACTCGTTGCGGTGGATGTGGTCAATTGCCTTTGCCAGCAGTGGAGCGATCGAGACGACGTGCAGCTTGTCGCTCACCTTGCCGTCTAGCGGTATCGTATCGGTGACAACCACCTGCTCGACAGGCGCCATGTCGAGGCGTTCGAGCGCCGGCCCACAGAGGACCGGGTGGGTGGTACTGATGTGAATCTGTTTGGCGCCTTCTTCCTTGAGCAACTGGGCCGCCTTGCTGATCGATCCGCCGGTCGAGATCATGTCGTCGACCAGGATCACGTTCTTGCCCTTGACGTTGCCGATGACGTTCGTGACCTCGATCTTATCGCCGTCGCGCCGCTTGTCGACAATGGCGAACTCGCAGCCACCGAGGCGCTTGGCGAAGGCGCGCGCGAGCTTGATGCTGCCCACGTCGGGGCCGACCACCACCAGGTCCGGCAGCTCGAGGCCGCGCAGGTAGGGCAGCAGGGCCGGACTGGCGTAGAGGTGGTCGACGGGGATGTCGAAGAAGCCCTGGATCTGGGCCGCATGCAGGTCGATCGTGATCACCCGATTGGCGCCCGCCTTGGCGATCATGTTGGCCACCAGCTTGGCGGTGATCGGGACCCGACCCTCGTCCTTGCGGTCCTTGCGGGCGTAGCCGTAGTAGGGGATCACCGCCGTCACGCGTCCGGCGGAGGCGCGCACCATGCAGTCGATCATTACCAGCAACTCCATCAAGTTGCTGTCGACCGGTGGGCAGGTGGGCTGGACGATATAGACGTCCGAGCCGCGCACGTCCTCGTTGACCTTGAGGTTCAGCTCGCCGTCCGGAAAGTACTCCGCGCTGGAGTTGGCCTGGCGCTTGCCCAGATGGTCGCAGATGTCCTGCGTCAGCTTGGGGTGTGCCGTGCCGCTGAAGATCAACATGTTCTTGTACATCGCTACTGCTCCTCCTCGGTCGCAGCGGCCGTCCGCAAGGGCCGAGCCGGAACGCCGATCACCGTCTCACCGGCGGGTACGTCATGGTTGCGCGTGACGACCGCACCCGCGCCGGTCGTCGCCTGCTCGCCGATCGCCACCGGCGCGACCAGGATCGAGCCGCTGCCAATGAATGCGCCGTCGCCGACGGTCGTGGTGTGCTTGGCCACGCCGTCGTAATTGGCGAAGATGGTGCCCGCGCCGATGTTGGCGCCGGCGCCGATCTCTGCGTTGCCGATGTAGGCCAGGTGCTTGGCCTTGCTCCCGGCCCCGATCGTCGACTTCTTGACCTCGACGAAGTTGCCCACCGCAGCGCGTTCTTCCAGCACCGTGCCTTCGCGCAGGTGCGAGAAGGGACCCACTTCGCAGCCGGCGGCGATGCGCGCACCTCGCCGGATGACGGTGAACGGCAGCACCAGGCTGTCGGGACCCAGGTCGGCGCCCTTCTCGATGTAGGTCTGCTCGGGCGAGACGATCTTGACGCCGCGGTCGAGCCAGCCGCCCTGAATGCGCTGCTGAGCCAGTGACTCCAGGCGCACCAGATCCCGCGGGTTATTGACGCCCTGCACCTGCTCGGGCGGGACCTGCAGCGCACGCACTGGCAGGCCGGCCTCCAGGGCCAACCGGACCAGGTCGGTGATGTAGTACTCGCCTTGCTGGTTCTCGTTGCTGATCTTCGGCAGCAGCGTTTCGAGTAGCTGTCGGTCGATCAGGTAGGTCCCGCTGTTGATCTCGCGGAGCTCTCGTTGCTCCGGCGTCGCGTCCTTGTGCTCGACGATCGCGCTGACCGCGCCGTCCGCGTCGCGCACGACCCGGCCGTAGCCGGTGGGGTCGTCGAGCAGCGTGGTCAGGAAGCTCAGGCCGCCTGCGGGGTGTGAGTCGTGGCAGGCCTGCAAGGTCTGCGCCTCCAGCAGCGGCACGTCGCCGCAGAGCACGAACAGCTGCCGGGCGGGTCCCAGGTCGGGCACGGCGCGGCGCACGGCGTCCGCGGTGCCCAGCCGCTCTTGCTGCAAGACCCAGTTCACCTCGTGGTCGGGGAAGCAGTCCCGGACCGCGTCGGCCTGGTGCCCGATGATCGCATGGATTTGGCTGATGCCGAGCTCGGCGCAGACGTCGAAGGTCCACTCCAGCAGCGTCGCCCCGGCCAGGGTGTGTAACACCTTGGGGCGGCTGGATTGCATCCGTTTGCCCTCGCCAGCGGCGAGGATGACGGCAGCGGTGGCACTGAAATCTGTCTGACTCATGACGATAATGGAGCTACCCGGGGAGGACTTGAACCTCCAATGGCGGGACCAAAACCCGCTGTGTTGCCGATTACACCACCGGGTATGTGTGTGCGGTGCGATACTCCGTGCGCTTAATGTGTTGCAGTGAAAGGGTTTGCGGAGCTCTGATTATGCTCTTGAGCAAAGGCGAATAATTGTATAACAGCCCAAAGGCATGTCAAGGTCAGCCTCAGCGCCTCACACGGTACAGAATGAAGCGCAAATAGCGCCATGTCTCGACGATCTGGATGCTCTGGTTGGCGCTCAATTCGAGCATCTCCTTCTTGGCCTTGTCATCGATCACGTGATCATCTTCGAAGATGTAGACCACCTCGCGTGCCTTCGCCACCTCCTTCTTGAACCGCATGTGCTGGTTCTCACGCTGGCCCTTGATGAAGCAGGTCAGGATCACCTTCTCATCGGAGAGGGCGGTCATCGGATAACCGATCCAGAAGTTGGCGTAGCCGCGCGTCAGGTTGCCATGGGTCTGCATCTCGACGATCAGGCCCTTGAACTCCTGGCCGAAGTGTGGCGGAAGCTCGTCCAGGTGGCGATAGCTGTCGAACCAGGCGATGCCGTAGAAGCCGAGCACCAGCATGGCCCAGGTCAGGCAGAGCAGCATGTGGCGCCGGGCCATCCAGCCCGCGATACCGGCCAGCAAGGCGCAGTAGGGAATCCAGAGCGGTTCCAGGTAACGTGTCTCGAGACGTTCCGGAAAGGTCAGGAAGACGAAGAGCTGGGCCATCGCGTGCAGCAGCAAAAGGGTGCCGTAGGTGACCTCGGGCGGACGCAGGGTCAGCATCGCCCAGATGCGCTCGCGATACAGCACCAGCAGGACCAGCAGACTGAGCGCGAGCAGACGCCACAAGGCGCCGAACAGCAGTTTGAACGCCTGAGCCTGACGGTCTTGCAATTTATGCGGCGGGACGCGGCCGAACATCGAGTAGGTCAGCGCTGCTGGATCCTTGTATTCGACATCTTTGAACAGGCGCTTGGCGCCGGTGGGGATCTTCGAGACATCGATCCCGCTCGGCGCATTCTTGACCGGCTTGATCTTTTGCAGCCGGTGGTGAATCAGCGGGGAGACGCCCAGGATGAAGGCGGCGCCGGCGCAGAGGCAGACCTTCACGAAACGCGAGCGGTCGATCATCAGCTTGAATTCGAGCAGCCCCAGAACGCCGACCAGCATGGCGATCGTGCGGATCATGTAGCGCGGATACTTGGTCAGCGAGAGGTGACTCAGCTCGAAACCGCCCATGAACGAGATCTCGACCACGCCCCACAGCAGCAGTAGCCAGGCGACCAGGCCGATCTTGAGCCAGCGGTAGGCGCCGTCGCCGATGGTCTCGCGCAGCTCGCCTCGTCGTATCAGGTAACACAGCTGGCCGCGCAGGAAGAAGACGACCATGATCGGCGCGAGAAAGATCACGATCATCGGGGTGGTCCAGAACCCGATGCCGGAGATCAAGCCGACCAGCATCGCCCGTGGAATCGTCGCCGCCTCGAGCAGGCGATAGCCCGCGATGGTCAGCAACGCGCCGAGCAGCAGCGTCGCCATGTAGCCCTGGTGCGTGCCGCTCATGTTCTCGAGCAGCTGCAGCGAGCCGATCGCCATCGTCATGCTGCCGACCAGCGCGCCGGCCCGGCCGCCGAGCTGGAAGCCGATTCGATAGACCGCCAGCACGATCAGGCTGAACAGTACGATCTGGCCGCAGGCGAAGCCGTAAGGGTCGGCGCCCCAGAGCAGGTAGAACGGCAGGGCGAAGATCGACTCGATGCTGCCGGGATAGGTTTGCCCGTAGAAGATCGTCGTGAAGCGGCCGTGCGCCATATCGCGCGTCATCATGTTGGCCACCGCCGCATCGCCGTTGAAGAACGCGCGGTCGGTGAACTTGAGCATCTGGCTGCGCGTGGCGATCAGCAGCGCGAGCGGCAACAGCATCAGCGGTATCTCGCGCCAGCTGAACTCGCGGGGAGTGGATTCTGGATTAGTCATTGCAGGGCGGGATCTTACCAGTGGAATCGCGTTGCGTCGGGGCGAACTTTCGCAGCGTATGGTGGCAGAAGCCGCAAACGCCGAAGAGCAGCCCGACCGGAATCAGGCAGGATGCGATCAGATAGCGCAGCGGCAGTCGCAGCCAGTGGGCCAGTGGGTTGATCTTGCTGCGCGGGATCACCAGCTGCTGTTTCAAGCGGCGGCCTCCTCGTCGAGCTGCCGTGTGCCGCGTTGTTCGTGAAAGTCGTGAAAGCCGGCGATGATCTGCTCCGCCGAACGATCCCCCTGCGAGAAGTGATCGCGGATCACCTGGCACATCTGCGGGTACTTGTCCTGGCTGTAGGCCTTGGAGTCCCGCTCTCGCGCCTCGCCCATCAACGGCTTGTAGAACATCCGGGCATAGACGTCGGCGGGTACGCCGAAGGGGCAGGTGTACTGTGTGTCGAACAGGATGAACTGCTTCTTCAGCCCGGCCTGACGGGCCAGTCCGAGTGTCTCGAGCACCCGGTCGGAGGCCGGCTCGTCATAGATCGGGCTGTAATGCCAGATGCCGAACTCGCGATAGTAGAACTCGCGGTTGCGCGTCAGCGTGCTGCGCATCTGCTCGGGGATGGCGTTCTGGACCTCGATCGAGCCGTCCGCGATGAACGGGATGCCCTGCTCCAGATTGTAGATCAACGCGGCGGTGTGCATCGACAGCCGGCAGCCCAGGCAGACCAGCGCCGTCAGGTTGAATCCGTAGCGGCGAAAGTCACCGATGCGGTCGCCGAAGAGAATCTGTCCGGTGATCTCCTTCATCGGCAGGATCACATGATCGACACGATCCGCGCCATAGTGCTCGATCAGCGAGTGGGCGTGGACCCCGCAGTTCTTCAAGAAGATCAAGTAGCCCGGGTCGAGCGTCAGCAGGGTGACCTGATCGAACTGCTCCAGCAT
>CAZMLI010000201.1:3070-8282 GCA_964566865.1 uncultured Planctomycetota bacterium | reverse complement strand
GACACCGCCTAAGCAGGAACGCTGTACTCGGCCGGCTCGGGAGTGAGGTGGGTCAGTGCGTGCGAAAGCTGCAGATATTCCTCGAGGGTGAAGCTGTCGACCTGAATCACATCCTCTCGCGCCGCTGCCGCCTCATTCACCAGCTCACCTTCTTCGGCCGTGATCAGGCCGTCGGCAATGGCCTGGGTGACCAGCGAGACGGGGGACTGTTTGGGCAGCTTGCCGGCCTTGACCGCCTGCCGGATCTTGTCGACTGCCGGCTGACTCTGGCTGACCAGCATGAACGCCCGCTCCAGCTTGCCGGACGGCTCGGACGCATCGCTGGAGATGTACACACCAGCGGTCAGGCGATCGCGCTGGGCGCTGGGCACGCGGATGATGCGCGCGAGCTGCCCGCCGACCCTGTCGCTCGGCGGGATGGCGATCCGCTGCACCCTGGCCCAGAGACCCAGTGGGCCACGCAGGAACCAGCCGACCGGACCACGTTTGAAGTTCTGCAGGATGCCCTCGAAGGCGAGCTGGATCCGGTGCAGGCTGTACTGCAGGGACCAGTGCACCAGCGGCAGATCCTCGGCTGGCCGGCCGTCTGCCTCGAAGCGCCGCAGACAGGCAAAGCCGAGGAACATGTAGGACAGCGCGTCGGCAAAACGACCCGCCTGCTTCTCGGCGCGCTTGAGCTGGCTCGCGTAACTGAACATCGCCAGGTCGGCCAGCACCGCGAAGCAGGACGAGGCCCAGCTCAGCTTGCGGTAGTAAATCGCAGTCGGACCACTGACCGGTGAGCGGGCCAGCCGCCCGCGGCTGAGGCTGAGCAGACCGGCACGGCAGACATTACGCGTGAGGAACCAGAGATGCCCCAGCAGCGCCTTGCGAAAGGCGGTGGCGTCCTCGGCGATCAGCGCGCGCAGTTCCTGTTGCGCATACGGATGACTGCGCACAGCCCCCTGACCGAAGATGATCAGCGTGCGGGTGAGGATGTTCGCGCCCTCGACGGTGATGCTGATCGGCGCGCCGGCGTAGCCCTCGGCCAGCTGGTTGCGCGGCCCCTTGCACAGCCCCGCGCCGCCCATGATGTCCATCGAGTCGGTCACCATCTCACGCGCCATCTCGGTGATGTGGTACTTCATGATGGCCGAGACGACGGCCGGTTTGTGCCCGCCATCGACGGCGCCGGCGGTATAGATCCGCGCCGCGTCCATCATGTAGTTCTTGCCGGCGATGCGCGCAAGCGGCTCCTCGATGCCCTCGAGCTTGCCGATCTGCAGACCGAACTGCTCGCGCACGGCACTGTAGGCGCCGATCAAGCGGGTCATCTGCTTGGCGGCGCCGCCATTGGTCCCCGGCAACGAGATGCCGCGTCCCGCCGACAGGCAGTCCATCAGCATCATCCAGCCCTGTCCGGCATACTCCGCCCCGCCGATGATCTGCTCGACGGGCAAGACGACGTCGACGCCCACGGTCGGCCCGTTCTCGAACGGGATCCCCATCGGGTCGTGACGGCGTCCGACCTGCACCCCGGGCAGGTCGGTCGGCACCAGCGCGCAGGTGATGCCCAGGTCGGTCCCCTTGCCCAGCAGGTTGTCAGGATCGAAGAGCTTGAACGCCAGACCGAGCAGCGTCGAGATCGGCGCCAGCGTGATGTAGCGCTTGTTCCAGTTCAGCCGCATCATCAGCGCCCCGTCCTGGTCCCGGAAAACCTCGCCATGGGAGGTCATCGAGGCCGCATCCGAGCCGGCGGTCGGTTCGGTCAGCGCGAAGCAGGGAATCTCCTCACCGCTGGCCAGCCGCGGCAGGTAGTGCGCCTTCTGCGCTTCGGTCCCGTAATGCAGCAACAGCTCCCCCGGACCGAGCGAGTTGGGGATCACCACCAGGATCGAGACCGGCAGCGAACGTGAGCACAGCTTGCCCAGGACGGCGCTGGTACACAACTTGGAGAGACCCAGCCCACCGTAGGCCTCGGGCACCATCAGCCCCATCAGCTTCATCTCTTTGATCCTGGCCCAGAGCGCATCGGGGATCTCCCGCGTGCGGTAGATCTCGTAATCCTCGATCATCGCGCACAGCTCCTCGACCGGCCCGTCGAGAAACGCCTGCTCCGTCTCCGTCAACTGCGGATATGGCTCGGCCAGCATCTTGGCGAAGTCCGGCTTGCCAGAGAACAGATCGCCGTCGACCCAGACCGTGCCGGCCTCGAGCGCGATGCGCTCGGTCTCCGACATGTGCGGGATCATGCCCTTTGCCTTGAGACGACTGATAAGCCATGAAAACATCGGTTACTACCTCCATACGGACCCGTGCTGGCAAATGCCGCACTGCGTCACAACCATCTTTATCATCCACTGATGAATTGTCAACCGCGCCTCTATATAATGCCCGCCGGTACCGGGAGAATCAGGCGAATTAACGAAACAGCCCCGCGGCAGCCACGTATCCTGCCGGTATTACCGGCATGGAGAATGATTCGCGGCAGCGAGCCTGATAAGATCTTCAGCCGGGCGACTGATCAATTAACCGTTTTGCTAGTTCAGGAGGGATTGGAAAGTGGAGATGAATCGACGGGACTTCAACAAGATGGTGCTGGCGGTCACGGCCGGCATCCTCACCGGCGCCAGCGCCGGCTGCAACATGGGCGGCAAGAAGGGCGATCACCACGGTGACGGCCCTGCCGCAGAGAAGCATGTTTGTAAGGGCAAGAACAGCTGTAAGGGCAAGGGTGGTTGCAAGACCGCCGACAACGATTGTTCCGGCAAGAATTCCTGCAAGGGCAAGGGTGGCTGCGCGACGTCCAAGCACTCCTGCAAGGGCAAGAACGATTGCAAGGGCCAGGGCGGCTGCAAGACGGCCGACAACGCCTGCAAGGGCCAGAACGCTTGCAAGGGTAAGGGCGGCTGCAAGGTCGGCCACTAGATATCTCGGATTGGCCTCCACCCCCGCGCTGGCCTCCGGGCCGGGGCGAGGGTGGTCGGCGGATCCGCTGCTTGAAGGGGTGCCATGATCGCCAATAAATGGGGCCTGCCAGACCTGGGACTGGGGGTGGGTCTACGCACGGTGCATTACAATCACATTCTCGAACACTGGCCCGAAGTGGACTGGTTCGAGATCATCTCCGAAAACTTCATGCGCACCGAGGGGCGCCCGATGTGGGTCCTCGAGCAGGTGGCCGAACGCTATCCGATCGTGATGCACGGCGTCTCGCTCTCGATCGGCAGCACCGATCCGATCGACTTCGACTACCTCGCGCTGCTGAAGAAACTCGCCGACCGGATCAACGTGGTCTGGATGGGCGACCACATCTGCTGGACCGGCGTGGCCGGTCGCAATAGCCACGATCTGCTGCCGATCCCCTACAACGAGCAGACCCTGGCCCACGTCACCGAGCGCGTGCGGATCGTGCAGGACTATCTCGAGCGACCGCTGGTGCTCGAGAACGCCTCGACTTACCTGACCTTCAACGCCTCGACGATGGCCGAGGAGGAGTGGATCGCGCGCCTGGCGCAGGATGCCGACTGCGGCCTGCTGCTGGACGTCAACAACGTCTATGTCACCAGCCGCAATCACGACCTGGATCCCTGGGCTTTTCTCGACCGTTATCCGTACGAGCACGTGGTGCAGATTCACCTGGCGGGTCACACCGACAAGGGCACCCACTGCATCGATACGCACAACGACCATGTGATCGACGAGGTCTGGGACTATTACGCCGACGTGCATCGTCGCACCGGCGGACGCGCCACGCTGCTCGAATGGGATGACGACATCCCCGCGTTCGAGGTGGTGCACGCCGAGGTGCTCAAGGCGCAGAAGTTTCGGCAGGCGACCGAGGTGGCGGATGCCAGCTGATCCGTCCAGCCTGGAGCAGATCGAACGCTGGATGCACCAGCTGATCACCCATCAAGGTGGGGTGCTGGCCGCCGCAGACGAAGCCCAGATAGACAGCGTGGTGACGCGCTCGAAGGCACTGAGCGCGACCGAGCGGGTGGAGATCTACGCTGACTCTTACTTCTGGCGACTGATCGACATCATGGCCGAGGAGTACCCCACCACGCGCCATGTCATCGGCGTGGAGCGGTTCGCCGAGCTGTGCCGCGCCTACGTGACCGCCCACCCATCCACCAGCTGGACGCTCTGCGACCTGACCTGCAAGTTCCCGGCCTACCTGGCCGACGAAGCCGAGCAGGTACCCCACCGCGAGGTGGTGGTCGACCTGGCGCGGATCGAACGCGCGATGGAAGATGTCTTCGACGCCCCGGCCCGCACGCCCGTCACCGTCGACGAGTTGCTGGCGATCCCCCAGGAGCACTGGCCCGAAGCACGCTTCGAGATGATCCCGGCGCTCGAGCTGATCGCGCTGGATCATCCGATCGACGACTACATCACGGCCGTTTGCGAGGAGCGGCATCTGGACTTGCCTCAGGCACAGGCTGCCTGGATGGCCGTCTGGCGCAACGACTTTCGCGTCTGGCGCAAGCCGCTGACAGAGGCCGAGTTCACCTTGCTCTGCGCGCTGCAATCTGGCGGAACGCTGGGTCAGGCGCTCGAGGTCTGCGCCAATCTTCCCGATCTCGACCTGCAGGCCTTCATCGGGAACCTGCAGGACTGGTTTCGACAGTGGACCGGTGAGGGCTTTTTCAGCTCGGTCGCCTGACGCACGCATGAGCGAGCCTGACGCGCCTGACGCGCCTGCCCCGGTCGATGACGAAGGACTGACCGAGCTGGTCAAGGAGACGCTCTCCTACATCGGCATCGAACCCACCCTCTACAGGGCGAGGGCGCAGACCCCGGCGGCCACCTCGGACAGCTGGCGGACCGGCTTCGGCCACTACAGCGAGATGGAGGAGGTCAACCACGGCGGCGGCGGCGTGATCTTCCGCGCCACCGACCGCAAGGCCAATCGCGTCGTGGCGATCAAGGTGCTGGCCGAACGGCATCACGGGTCGCGCCGCCTGCTCAACAAGTTCCTCGCCGAAGCGCAGATCACCGCGCAACTGCAGCACCCCAACATCGTGCCCGTGCACGAGATCGGCCTGACGCCGGGCGGCCAGCCGTTCTTCTCGATGAACCATGTCGAGGGCGAGAGCCTGGCCAAGCTGCTGATGATGCTGGGCGCCGCAGTCGGCCGCAACGACAACTCACTCTCGCGGCTGCTCGGCATCTTTTGCAAGATCTGCGACGCCCTGTCCTTCGCCCACAGCAAGCGGGTGATCCACCGCGA